>JAUMWN010000182.1 GCA_030529625.1 Coriobacteriales bacterium | reverse complement strand
CGTTGTATATCTCCTCGCTTATCCTGCACATCTCGCGCACCCCCTCCGGGTCCCTCTTGAGGTATTGTACCCTATCCCTCAGCAGCCCGTCACGTATCTTGTCCGGGTCGCTCTGGCAGAAGTCGGCCATGAGCGAGCCCAGCTCGTCGTCGCCGCGCCAGGCGGCGTTGGCGTAGAGCAGGCGGGCGCCGTCCGCGAGCGACGCGCCGTCCCCTTCGCGCGTGCAATAGCGGCGCAGCCTCCTGCCCGGCCCGTCCGGGTCCCGCTCCAGCACCACGACCACCCACCGCTCCGGCAGGGCGTCGTAGTCGCCGCCCGAGAGCAGCGCGTCCACGTCCATGGCCGACCCGTAGTAGCGGAAACGGAGCGGGTCCAGGTCCGAGCCCGCCTGCACCTCGAGGTCGTACTGGACGCCCGCAAGGTCCGTCCCCCACACGTCGAGCACCACGGACTTCGAGCCCGCGACCCTCTTCAGGTCGCGCTGCGTCTCGCTCTCCGCGAGGACGAGGTCGTCGGCGCCGGTTATGATGCGCAGCACGCGCTGCACGAGCTCTCTCTGCCCGCGGAACACCTGCCTCATGAACGTGTCGTCCATCACGCGGAACCTCTCCAGCCGCTCCAGGTCCCTCGCCAGCCTGTCGTCGTGGTCCCCCATCGCACCGTCCCCTCGCGTCGCCCCTCGTCACTGTGGACAGTGTACCAGAACATATGTATTAGTACAAGTGTACTTATACAAATATTTGTTCTATCTCTGACGACTCCACTAGAGAGTAACGCCGAGAAACGATTAGCCCTCATCCCTCGTCGTGGACAATGCCTGACCGAGGTCGTCCAGCCCGCGAAGGCTGAGCCAGTTGCCATACTTCCCGTTCATGGCCCTCGCGTACTCTTTCATTTCGCTAATAATCGCGTTGGCGCTCAAGGAGATACGGTCGTATTCCTTGTTGTTGTCCTCGTAGCTCTCGTAGTACAGTGCTATGCCCCTCACCACGCCTCTCAATAAGTGCTCGCACAGGAACCGATTGCCAACTCTCTCCACATAGCTCTGCAAATCAGGCAGCACCCTCGCCAGATTCCTCTTTTCAACGACGAACAATTTGCCTATCAGATCAAGCAGGTAAAGAAACGTGTCGCCGACGCCCAAGCCGGACGTGACCACGTCGTTGTTGCACAGATCAGTCATCACATCATCGCGATAGAGTTCCAACACAACGGACGCCCCTCCCAGCAATTTATATAATCGCACGCCCCGCGGCGAGAGGTAGAGTTTGAACGAGTCACAATACACCCTGTGTATCTGCCCCCTGTGCTCCGTCTCGATGTCATAGAGGCTGCGAAAAAGGATGCCCCGCGCATAGAGGAACGAAATGGCCTCCCTCACTATTCGCTCGAGCCGCCTCCTTACCGGGATAGGCGTCGACCCGTTGGTGAGCAGTGAGACCACCTCCAAGTAGAGCTCGCTCCCCTCTACGTATTTTTCGCCATAGACATCGTCGCAACCCTGCACCAAGAGATACTTCATAATGTAGAGGCAGATAAGCTGCGACTCCACATCCCCGTGTTGGATGATGTTTGGTATGGACTCGCTGCTACCATCGTAAAAGAGCACCTTGACTGTGCAGTTGCCGTCGTCAGTCGCGTTGAAGCGCGAAAACATGTGCCGTGCGACCTCTATTGCCGGCATGTGGAAAACGGAGTCCTTTGCCTCTATGTCATCGAATATGAACGTGATCTTGTAAGGGCGCCCGGTCCTGTTCAAGATGTACTTGATAAGGGATGAGGCGTACTCCAAGGGACTCTCCTCTGAGATCTCTCTTAATCTTTGCTTCATCTCCTCAGTGCTCTCACTGCCAGACGCAACGCTGCCCAAATCTACATCTGGCACAAATTGTTTTGCGCGCCACGCGAAGAGCCAGCACGCTGATGACAACGGCCAGAACACCAGCGGGAAACGCTGCCATGTAGTTTAGGTAGTCGGAGGATTGGATGCCCATAGCTCCGGAAGGGTCTATGATGCCAAACAAGGTGTTTAACCGGTTGTTGGACCACAGAAGTACGTATGGGGACACGCAAAGCGCCAACAGAAGAATTAAGGCAAGCACAATGCACCGCACGATTCTTCCAGGTCGTTTCCATTTTGAACTCATTGGCTGCACCATCCCTTCGACTTG
>JAUMWN010000181.1 GCA_030529625.1 Coriobacteriales bacterium | reverse complement strand
GTGTCGGAGGCGGGACTTGAACCCGCACGACCGTGTAGTTAGTCACTAGCACCTCAAGCTAGCGCGTCTGCCAATTCCGCCACTCCGACTTGCAGTGCCTTTCGGCAAGGGATACATTAGCACACCGCACACCCCAGCGCAAGGACTTTTTGCTGAGAAAAGGGGTTAGGCCCCTTTTCCCAGTTCCTCGGTTAGCGCGGCAGGATGTTCTCGTTGACGTTCCAGCACAGGTAGTGGGTGCCCATGTAGGGACTGACCAGATACTCCTCGGGACGCTCCTTCTTGATGCGCTCGAGCTCGGAGCCGGGTACCTGCTCGATGAGCTGCCAGGTGCCGGCCTCAAAGTTGGCAAGCGCCCCGGCACGGTCGTCTGTGAGGTGGAACACGATCTGCGGCATGAGTACGCCGGCGTTGTCCCAGTACGTCTCGTTCTTTTGTATTGTGACGGCGCTGCCGTGCTCCCATGCGGCCATCTTGTAGGGGCCGTTACACACGTAAGTAGCCGCGTCGCCTGCCCACGATCCGCTTGCCGCCACGTCCTCGCGCACGGGCGCGAAGGCGGGAAGCGCCAGCAGCTGGTTCCAGTACGGTACCGGACCTGCCGCGGTTACCACCAGCGTCTTGTCGTCGGTCGCCTGTACCGTCAAGTTATCCTGTTCATATCCCGCAACGGCTGCAAACAGCAGGCCCGAGGCATGCTCTCGCTCCTCGTTTGCCGCGCGCTTCCAGCCATACGCGAAGTCACCCGCCACCAGCGGCTTGCCGTCGGACCATACCAGGCCATCTCGCAGCACGTAGGTGTAGGTGACGGTTCCGTCCTCGTTGGGCACGCCTGCACCCAGCTGCATGGCGCAGTCGGGCTCCACCACATAGTCGTTCTCCCCCCGCTTGACCCATCTGGCCAGACCGGACCACAGATGCGTCGCCATGGTGGTCTGGGCCGGACCCGCGACGCGGGCGGGGTCGAGTGAGCCAGGTTCTGCACCCAGACACACGTGCAGGATGCCGTCCGGGCTCGGCGACTTGGTGGCCTTGAGCTGGTGTATGCCCAGCGGCGTGATCACGTGCCCCTCAACGGCCTTGGACCGCAGGTAGGCAACGGCGTCGTAGTACAGGGGGCTCACACAGCCCGTAGCCATGAGCTGATCCTCGGCAAGGTGCATCATTGCGCAGCGGTTTACCGGGTCTACCATTGCGCGGATGGCGCCCACCAGAACGTCGTAGGTTTGCGCCCAGGTCCCACCCGAGACAATGACGTCCGCCCGGCCATACTTGGAGAGGTCCAGGTCGTAGATGGCGGCGCTCTCGTGCACGCCCGTGCCAAAGTGTGCCGCATTGGTGGCCATACCTGTGGCCCAGTGGTCCAGCATGTAGGCGGGGTCGGCAAAGCCCATGGTGCGGTCGGCGACGATCAGAGAATAGCTGCCCTGGGCGCAGGTGTTGGCAAACGCCTGCGCGTCCTGGGAGTCCACCTCCATGGTGATGCCCAGCTGCTCGAGCAGGCACTGCAGGTACGTGGCGATACCCACGTTCACCTCGTTCTGGTCACACACGCACAAGAGCTCGGGAAAGTCCACAAACTGGCTCTTGGCCTCGTTAAAGGTGTAGTACTGCCGCAGCGTCTTGATGGCCGCGTCAAAGTTGCCCTTCACGGCGCCATGCGTGGCATTAAAGTACCCCTTGCCCTGACCCTGGCCGGCGTTCTCGCAGAACTCCTTGCCGTCCGCGTCCATAATGCCGTGGCACACCAACGTGCCCGCCGGCAGCTCGCCCCCCTGCGCCACGGCGTCGGTAAGGTAGGCGCGGTCGGGCATGAGGTCCAGCGCCAGGCGAATCTGTGCGAGCGCCTCCTGGGCCTCTACCTCGATGAGGCCCGTCTTGGTGGGCTCAACGATTCCCGCCTTCTCCTTGTCGCTGGTACTGGAGCAGGCTCCCAGTCCACCCAAGGCGGCCACGGCTCCCAACGCCCGCACAAACCCTCTTCGCGAAATGCTCGTCACCAGGACCTCCCTGCCAGCGGTTTCTTTGCATCGAACCGTAAGTATAGCGCAGGCCTGCGGATGCCGTAAGAACAGGGGACGGGTTTTTTGTGTGATAGTGAACCCCCCCGAACCCACACACCCACCCCCTTGTTAGGTTAACACAACACCCCCCCCCCCTATTCCGGGACCC
>JAUMWN010000108.1 GCA_030529625.1 Coriobacteriales bacterium | reverse complement strand
CAAATAATCATTTGTTCGCTTGTTAAGATGAACCGCCGTGATAAGAGGGTCAGCAAGAAGAACGATGCGTTGTCGCTCGGCTTCACTAGGCCAAAATATTTGCATACGTTGCAGCTGGTCTGTATTGATTTTTCCTGCGCCAATGCCTGTCACGTCCAGCGATTTAGTAAATATTGATCTTTGCGAAGTGAGCCAATGGTAAATGTATCGCGCGTCGTTCTGATTCTTGGCCTTTAGGCACTTTATGTCTTGGTTATAGGCTACCGGGCTGTACACCCATATTACGGGGATTCTCGTGAACAGCCCACTCCCTCTAGTCAGAAACAGGATGGAACCCGTATCTGCAAGTCTGCTTCCGGCTGCCAACCCATCCTCAGAAATGTGGAGTACGTTATTGTTAATGCCGTCAGCGTCCATCGCCTTCGCGCTAACCCACGGTATATCGCCATCCCAATAGTCGGGATTCTTCTTCGACGGAGTGCCTCCTGAATAGAAGTTGACAACATCGCCAAGGCAGACAGTGTTATAGCCCATACCCAATCGCCTCCAAGTTCTTTCGAATCTGCTCTTGCAGGCGGTTGCTCTCCTCAAAGCACTTGGCAAGCTCGCCGGTGAGGCGTGCCATCTTCTCCTCGAAGGGCTCGCCGTCGTCTTCCTCGTCCTTTATTCCCACGTATCGACCGGGGGTCAGGATGTAGTCCTGCTTGGCGATGTCCTCGATGTCGACGGCCGCACAGAAGCCCTTCTCGTCCTCGAGCTCGCCCTTGCGGAAGGTGTCGAACGCCTCGGCGACCTTGGCGATGTCCTCGTCGGTGAATTCGCGCAGGCGACGACTCACCATGGTGCCCATCTCGCGGGCATCAACGAAGAGCGTCTTGCGCTGCCGGTTCGGCTCCTTGCTTATGATCCACAGGCTCACGGGGATGCCCGTGCTGTAGAACAGGCGGTCCGGCATGGCCACGATGCCCTCGACAAGCCCTGCTTCCACAATCGCTTTCCTGATGCAACCCTCGTTGTTGGTCTGCGATGACAGCGATCCGTTCGCGAGCACCATGCCCATGCGGCCGCCCTCGGCCAGATGGTGGATCATGTGCTGCATCCAGGCAAAGTTCGCGTTGCCGGCGGGAGGAGTACCAAAGTCCCAGCGCGGGTCCTCTCGCAGCTGCTCACCACCCCAGTCGGACGCGTTGAATGGCGGGTTTGCCAGAACAAAGTCGAAGCGTTTGTCCTTGTGAACGTCCCTAAAGAACGTGTCTGCGTTAAACGGACCCAAATCGGCGTCGATGCCGCGTATGGCGAGGTTCATCATGGCCATCTTCCACGTGGTGGGATTGCTCTCCTGGCCAAATATCGAAAGGTCGTTGATTCTGCCCTGATGACGACGCACGAAGTCAGCCGACTGGACGAACATGCCGCCCGATCCGCAGCATGGGTCGTACACGCGACCACGGTACGGCTCGATGATCTCCACCAGCGTGCGTACCACGCAGGCGGGCGTGTAGAACTCTCCGGCGTTCTTGCCCTCGGCCTCGGCGAACTTGGAAAGGCAGTACTCGTAGGTGCGTCCCAGGATGTCGCGAGTGTCGCCCTTCTCGGCCATCTGCACGTTGGTGAACAGGTCCACTACCTCGCCAAGCCTGCGCTTGTCGAGCTCCTGTCGCGCGAAGTTCTTGGGCAGGATGTTCTTGAGTTTGTCGTTCTCTGCCTCGATGAGGCGCATGGCATTGTCGATGACCTTGCCTATCTCGGGCGTGTGGGCAGCACCAGCGATGACGCTCCACCTGGCTTCGGGTGGCACGAAGAATATGTTCTTGTAGGTGTACTCGTCGCGGTCCTCCTCAAAGCCCTCTCCCTCGTCAACGAGCTCCTGGTAGCGCTGCTCGAACTTGTCGGAGATGTACTTGAGGAAGATCAGTCCAAGCACGACGTTCTTGTACTCGGATGCGTCTATGTTGCCGCGCAGCTTGTCGGCGGCAGACCATATCTGCTGCTCGAAGCCGATCTCTGCGGTGTTGTCCGCCTTCTTGCGCCTAGCCATCGTTGTTCTCCTCGTTCATCACAATCCATTGGCCGCCCTTAGCCGGCCCATCCCGTCGTATAAATCCCGCTTGTCTAAGGCTGCGCAGCTGGTACTCAATAGCACGCTGGGATAGACCGAAAAGGTCAGCCATCTCTTTCGCCGAAGCTTTTGGGTTGCTTCGGAGATAATGCAGTATTTTCTCCGAAGTTTTCTGCGAAACGTTGTCTTTTTCTTGGGTAGTCTCCTGTGTGTTCGCGATAGTTTTCTCCGAAGGTTTGCGTGTGGCCTCATCCTCGTGGTCGCGGATGTATGCAAACTCCTCGTTGATGGGGCACGTAACCATCGTGTAGTCGTCGGTGTCGTTGAGCGGCTCGAACAGCAGCGGGGGGTTGCCGTTGTATGCCATCGCGTGCTTGGCACGACGAATGCCCGAACCGTATGACTCGATGAGCCCAAGCGCGTGGAACATGCTCGTTATCTCTGGGTTGAGATAATTGCGATCTCGGAACTCCTCTTGCGTGTTCATATCCTCGATCGTCACGGGAGGAAGCGGGCGATTGTAGTTTATGAACGAGAGGGTGTCGCGGTAAACGTAGACGCCGACGTACTGCTTCTTGTCGTATTCCTTGTGCAGAACGGCATTTGTGAGCAATTCGGCAAACGTCGTCTCCGGCCAGTTGTAGACCATGCGATGGCCCAGCAATCCCTCTTCGCGTACGGTGTATGAGCGCTGTATAACTTCCTCAAAGAAGTCCTTCGCGCGGATGACCTGTATCCATATGGGACCGTCGAAGACCGTTGCCTCCATGCGGTCGGTGTCCTTTGCCTCGCGGATTATCTCCACTCGCGCGTAGGGGATGAAGTCCTGGGGCCGATCGGCAAACATGAGCACGGCAAAGTTCTTGGCGCGGTAGCCCCCGTACTCGCTGCCGCTCACAAGGCCCAGAGCCTGTGCCATCTCCAGCTTTGGAAGCGCCCGAACATCCTGTGCCGCATTGGTCCGGACCAAATACTCACGCATCCACTCGTAGTTGAGGTCGTCGAGCGTCGCCGTCTCGTTGAGCTCGGAGCTAAAGTGGAAGTCCGCGAACTTCTTGAGCAGCTCGAACTCCTCGCGCTTGTTGGGCAGGCGGGTGTCGCGGCGAACGCGAATGTACCTGCCCGCCTTGAGTCGAATGTCCTTGTCCCTCTCGGCCTTGGCACTCGTTTCGTAAGGCCCGTCTGTGCCTGGCTCCACGGCAACGACCAGCACCTTGCGCCCGTCCACCTCCACGTCCAATAGATGGTAGGTGATGCGCGGGTGGATATTTGCCATCAGGCTCTTGAGGCCGTTTTCCACGCTTTCTAGCAGAGCCTCGTCAATACCGATGACGGGACGCTTTGGCACGGCCTTCTCGCCGGTCTTTTCGTCAAGCTCTTCCACACCTACGAGGATGAGGCCGATCTCGCGATTCATGTAGTTGTTGGCATAGGCACACGCCGTCTTGAGTATGGACGCCTTTGCCGCGTCAGACTTCTTGTATTCGATAAAGTCACTCTCTACGCGACCCAGCTCCACGATGGCCCGCGCCATGAACTCTATGTTGGATAGCTGCAACGTGCCTCCCTCAGTCTCTGCGTGTACCCATCATAACAGGCAGACGAGACACTAAAGGCTCGTGTCCGCCCATAGCTCGCACTGCGCCATTACAGTAGCCAGCGCCTCCTCGGCTCCCTCGGGCGGATACTTGTATTTTCGCAACAGCCGCTTGATTGCGCGGCGCATGCCCGCACGAGCCGACTCCTTGCGCTGCCAGTCGATGGTCGCACTCCTGCGCATGGCCTCCGTGAGCTCACGCGTGATGGCAACGAGCTGGTCGTTGTCGTAGAAGTCCTTAACCGCCTGCGGCTTGGTGATCGCGTCGTAGAAGGCCATCTCCTCGTCGGAAAGGCCGAGCTTCTCGGCATCGGTGCGATCCCTCATCATCTCCTCGGCCATCTTTACTAGTTCCTCGATGACCTGGGCGTTCGTGAGCATTCCGTTTAGATAGGCGTTGAGGGTGCCCTGCAGCATGTCGCTGAACTTCTCCGCCTTAACCACGCTCGTTCGCTTATAGACTCGCACCTTTTCCTTTATGAGCCGCTTGAGGCTCTCTACGGCGATGTTCTTCTGCTTCATGTTGGCGAGCTCTTGCAGGAACGCCTCGTCAAAGAGCGATATCTCCACGCTGTTCTTCTCGAACAGGTCAATGACGCCGTCGGCCTGTACAGTCTGCTCGAGGATAGAGGTCACGCGCTTGTTGAACTCGGCGTAGGTCATGCCCTTGCCGCCAGACCCCCGCCGACCGGTAAGGCGCAGCACCTGCACGCGCAATACAGAGAGGTACGCCGCCTCATGTTGGTCCTCCTCGGAGACGAGGCTCTTGCAGAGGCTGAGCGCCTGGTTCATGAGCTGGCATTGCTTTATGAAGTCCTCGCGGTCCTCCTCGCGCGAGGGTTCCAGCAGCCAGTCGGTGCCCTCGGCGATGGCGCTCGCGAGCTGCGCCTTGCTGTTGGTGAAGATGGTCTTGCGGTAGTCGAAGCCGTACATGAGGTCACGGCACACGTCCAGCTTCTCCAGGAACTTGGGGTAGGCAGTTGCCGCCACGTCCATGTCGCCGTAGTTGGACTGGTCGCGGTTGGTGTAGTCCTTCATCGCCTGCTTGAGGGCCCTTGCGATGCCGATGTAGTCCACGACGAGGCCGCCCTCCTTGCCCTTGCACACGCGGTTGACGCGGGCGATGGCCTGCATGAGATTGTGGCCCTTCATGGGCTTGAACACGTACATGGTGGCTAGACTCGGCACATCAAAGCCTGTGAGCCACATGTCCACAACGATGGCGATCTTGAGCGGGTCGTCGTCCTTCTTGAACTTGCGCTCCATCTCCTTCTTGTGCGTCTTGCCGCCGCAGACGTCGAACCACTCTTCGGGGTCCTGGTTGCCCATGGTCATCACGACGCCGAGCTTGTCGGTCCATTTGGGGCGCAGCTCCATCATGCGATAGTAGATCTTCATGGCAATTGGCCGACTGTATGCGACGACCAGTGCCTTTCCCGCCAGGATGTCGGCGCGGTTGTTCTCGTAGTGCTCGATGATGTCTTTGCAGAGGGCGTCGATGGTCTCTGGTGCGCCGAATATGGCGTCGAGACCTCCCGTGTCGCGCTTGGCCTTCTCGATGCTGGTCTCGTTGGCCGTCTTTGCAAACTCCGCGTAGGCGGCGTCGAGCTGCGCCAGCTTGTCCTTGTCGAGCTTGAGTGCCACCACGCGGCTCTCGTAGAATACGGGGCGTGTCGCATTGTCCTCCACCGACTGCGTCATGTCGTACACGTCGATGTAGTCGCCAAAGATCTCGCGCGTGTTCTTGTCCTCGGTCGATATAGGCGTGCCGGTAAAGCCGATGTAGGAGGCGTTCGGCAGCGCCTTGCGCACGATTCGGGCGGCGCCAACGCGCACGTTGCCCTCTGCGTCCATGCGCTCGGTGAGCCCGTACTGCCCTCGGTGCGCCTCGTCCACCATCACCACCACGTTGCTGCGGTCGCACAGGGGCTCGTCGCCGTCCGTGAACTTCTGCATCGTTGTGAATATGATGCCGTTGGACTCTCGGCCCACGAGCAGCCGCTTTAGGCTGGTCTTGTCGTTCGCGCCGTCTCGGCTCGTCGCTTGCACGGCAGTCTGGCGCAAAAACGGCGCGCAGCGGCAGAACTGCCCATAGAGCTGGTCGTCAAGGTCGTTTCGGTCTGTGATGACCACGATTGTTGGGCTGTCCAGACGCTCCTGCAGCAGGTGCGCGAAGAAGACCATCGAGAGCGACTTGCCCGAGCCCTGCGTGTGCCAGAACACGCCGATCTTTCCGTCGCCTGCTACCGCCTCCACGGCGCGGTCGGCTGCTTTCTTCACAGCGAAGTACTGGTGATACCCCGCGAGGATCTTCACGACCCTGGAAGCGTCGTCATTGAAGCACACGAAGTTCTTGATTATGTCGAGAAGCCGCGCCTTCGGCATCATGCCGTCGAGCATCGTCTTCCAGGTGGCCGACTTGGTGCCAGAGTAGTCGCCATCCACGCTCTTCCAGGATACGTAGCGGTCCTCGTCGGCGGTGATGGTGCCCACGCGCGTTTCGCTCATGTCGCTCATAACGCAAAACACGTTCGGCACGAACATGCTTGGAATCTGCTTCATGTACTGCCGCAGCTGCAGGTAGGCGTCCGAGGCGTCGGTCTCCTCGCGCGACGGGCTCTTGAGCTCGAAGACGACGAGCGGCATGCCGTTGACGAACACGATTACATCGGGGCGCTTCTGCGAGTACTCGACGAACGTCCACTGGTTGACCACGTGGAAGGCGTTCTTCTCTGGATTATTGAAGTCGAGCAGGTAGACGATGTCATCGTGCTCCTCCTTGCCATCGAAGAAGCGGACCTCCACGCCTGACTGCAGGTAGTCGTTGAACACCTCGTTCTTTTGGTAGAGTCCGCCCGTCTCGATGTTGGAGATCTTGAGAATAGCCTGCTCGATGGCGGTAACGGGAAGGCCGGGGTTGATGCGCCTGAGGCTGTTTGGGAGCACCGTAGGAAGAAAGACGTCGCGGTAGTCGGGCGTAGTGCGGGGTACGTCGGGACCATGAAGGTATTCGTAGCCGTGCTCGTCTCGCAGATGTTCGATGATGACCTGCTCGTAGAAGTCTTCGTTGATGGGCATCGAGACGGCCGTGTACTCGATGGACACCTTGTTGTCAAACATGCCCGCCACCTACTTCCGGTCGCGAGGAGCGGAAAGCTTCTCGATCATCCCATGCTTCTTCAGATAGGCGTCGTATGCATCGCCTTCGAGTATCTTGTCATAACTGCCACTCACGGTGTGAATTTTGGCAGTGTTGCTTATTCCGGTGAGAAAATCCCTGAAGTTCGGGTTGATGCTTGAAAGCCTGTCCACAGTCGACCAGTCGAGCGCGTCGTGCGTCTGTGCCTGGAAGATGATCTCGCTCTGCTCGGCGTGCTCGATATCGAGCCGTATTACGCCGATGCCGAAAGCGTTGGAAAGCCGTTGCAGATCGTCGAGGAAGTCAGAATCGCTCGATATGGAAGGCGCCACCAGATAGCCCTCATTCGCCCAACTCGAGTTCGAGACTGCTTGGAAGAAGTACTCGCGAAGGTGGCTGGTGGTCAGGCTCTTCTTAAGCTCGAAGGAGAAGATGCGGTACGGGTTCACGCGGAGCGTGTCCTGAAGCTGGATTGTGCTCGCCTCGAAGTCCTTGAACGGGAAGTAGACGCCTACCATGTCTGGGTGCGTCCACATGTCGGCGTTCTTCGACTTCTTCGATGACTTCTCCTGGTAGATGGTCTTGGCGTAGCAGCGGAAATGCGGGTCGCTGCGAACGTAGGTCGCAAGTAGCGGGTGAAGATCGCGTTCGTTCCACTGGAGCTTTGACGACTTCACGGTAGTCATCGGTTTGTCATCTCCGTCGCTCACGTCGTCGCTCGCTATTTCCAGCTGAATGTCACCGTAGCTCAACGACTTAAGTCCGAAGAGAACAGGGTGCTTGCTGAGCTGCACGAACGCTGAGTCGGAGCCGTCCTTTATGTCTGTATAGAGCTGCGCCTGTATGGAACGCCAGGGAGTCTTTCCCTTCGAGCCTACCTTCGCTGCGATGCCGAGGGCATTCGCCTCATCCCAGATCTGCTCTGCGCTCATCGGTCTTTCTGTCGATTGCAGGACGTCGCGCGCCAAATCGCGGAAGCTGTATCCGATCATCGTACGCTCCCTTCGTTGGAAAGCTTGTCCATGAGGCACATGCGCAGGTAAGCGGAGAAGCTCATGCCGGACAGTTTCGCCTCCTCGGCGGCTGCGTCGCGTAGGTTGTCGGGAATCCGGATGGTGGTCGAATGCATGCCACCGCCCGAAAGAAACGTCTGGATTTCGGTTCGGTCAGCGCCCCGGTCGACAAGCTCGCGATACGTCAAGGGAACCCCCTTAAGGCCATGTGCGTTACAAATGAATACATTCTATCACCAACAGGGTTAACCGTTATCCCAGCCCTTTAACGGCTCCGCGTGTCGTTTGCTTGGGTCAATTACTGCGCTTGGCTCACGCACAACGTTTCTGCGCTTGCAACTCTTCAGGTTTATTTGCCGCCATCCCTGTCTGCTGGCCTGGCCGCGCGCTACCAACCTCGGGTTGTTCGCAGCCCAGCCGCCCACGCT
>JAUMWN010000005.1:61457-65952 GCA_030529625.1 Coriobacteriales bacterium | reverse complement strand
GTCGTTGCGAGCGTTCTCGCCTGCCTGAAACTTGCAATGCGTTTTGGAATTCACGGCTTGTGCCGCTGTTGCTTGTTGCCACAATCATGCGTGACCGCCTGAGCGGGCGTTGGTATACTGTACTTCTTGTTTTGGGACTTTTGGCCATAGTCTTGGTTTGGGCCGTGCGCCTTGTCGTGAGTCCCGACACCTGCCTGTTTGTTCCATGCGCTCTGCGTGAGGACATTGTTGCGGTGGGCGAGCCGCAATGGGTGGGAATTATCCGAGAGTTGTTAGCCCATTAGGATTGGGAGGATTATTATGATATGCCCGTTTTGCGGGGCAGAGGGGCCCGATAACGCCAAGTTTTGCGGGAACTGCGGCGCGGACCTTCGCTCGATTGGCAGCGCCGGCGCGTCGCAGCACCAGCAACCTCAACCCCAGCCTCAACCCGAGCAGTCCCTGTTCCAGGCACCTCAGTCAGCACAGTCACCCCAGCCGCCCCAGCCGCCGCAATACGAGGAGCCGGCGCAGCCCCGCGAGTCAATAGTACATGTGCCCGGGGCCTACACCAGCAACAACGCGGGTGCCCAACGCCCCGCGAGCACACCTGCCACGTCTGTGCCTCTCAGCACCAATCGCGACATCGCGCTGTACATTCTCCTTACCATAATCACCTGCGGCATCTACAACTACTACTTCGTGTACCTGCTGGCCGAGGATGCCAACGCCATATGCAAGGACGACGGTGACGAGACGCCTGGCATACTCATCTACATCCTGCTCAACATCATTACGTGTGGCATCTACAACATCTACTGGATGTACAAGCTCGCCGAGCGCCTCAAGACCAACGCACCCCGCTACAACACCACCCTGGAGCAAGGCGGCTCCGAGATTATGCTCTGGATGATCCTGGGCTTGTTTACCTGCGGCATCTGCTCGTTCGTTGCCATGAGCTTTATCATCGACAACATGAACAAGCTGTCGCAACGTTACAACCAAACGTACGGCTTGGCATAACAACATGCACTCGGGGGACTGTCCCCTAAACACAGGGGACAGTCCCCCGAGTGCATCTTTACGTGCCAATGGTGCCGCTGTTGATGAGAATGCCGTCCTGGTACTTGCCAAACACCTCGCGTATCACCTGCTCGTAGAGGCGCCAATGCAACGCGTCTCCGCTGGCAAGCTCCACGACCGCGCCGGTTTGCTCGGCAAGGTTCACGCGAATGATGCCCTGGTCGTCTGTGGGCGCGTCGTCGGGCAGGTACTCGTAAAAGGCCATATCGTTAACGCGAGAGATGAGCTTGTAGGTAATCATTTGGGCATCTCCTGTGCATTGTGTTCGTACAGCATATAGTACCACCGGCCAACTGCGTTGGGTCTGCTTTGCGCCATGTTTAATTCTGTCGCCCCGCATGCGCCGCTTGCGCACGCGTGGCGACTCTTTGGCAGTTTTGTCTGGGCAAATTCCCTCCACTCATATACACTCGTAACCACGTATAGCAATGGGCTATAGAACCTTTGAGAGGAGCGGTGAAGTATGGCTTTTGGTAAGCGCTTTGCGACGATTATCGTCGCCGGCACAATGGTGCTGGGAACCCTCGCTGGTTGTGGTGCCACAACCGCGAACAACGGGGACGCCAACGTCTCCGAGGAGAAGGCCGCAGCACCTGCTTCTGCGCAGGAGGTCTTCGATGCCTATCAGGCAAACGAGAACTCCAAGAACTACCACATGGATCTTGACATGAGCATGAACGTGAAGGCCGCCGAGATGGAGATTCCCATTTCCATTAAGATGGGCTCCGACGTCGTGGTAGAGAACAGCCATGGCGACATGACCATGAACATGGCCGGCCAGGACGTGAAGGCCGAGATGTACACCACAAAGCAAGGCGACAAGTACATCGTCTACACCGGCACCGACCTTGGCGGCGAGAAGACCTGGATCAAGCAGTCCACCACAACGAACATGTCCGACTCCGTAGCCGACATCAAGGGTCTTGAAAAGGCCGAGTTCGAGGTTACCGACACGGGCTACAAGATCACGGTTCCGGGCGAGCAGATCTCCGAGCTGCTTTCGTCTGCCTCCGGTGGCCAGGACCTGTTTGCCAGCATGGGTGAAGAGGCCGCAGCGTCCATGAAGAAGTCCTTGGCTGACTCCAAGATCGTGTACAACTTCGACAAGGAGTGCCTGCTCAGGGACATGACGTTTGATTGCAACATCGAGTACACCGCCGGTTCTGGCGACAGCGCACAGACCGCGACCATGGAGCTCAAGTTCAATGCCGTGATGGACAACTACGGCAAGATTGAGCCCAAGTCGGTAGAGGTTCCCGAGGACGTAAAGACCAACGCGATTGACGCCGACGAAGCGACTGCGACCACCGAGGAGACCACTACGACCACCACAGAGACCGAGACGACCGCTGACGCCGCATAAGTCCTAGTGGGAAGTTAGAGCGACTCAAGGGTTGCCCCGCTGCGCGATTGACGCAGCGGGGCATCTTCTTGTGGCTCGATGATGGTGTCGGTGCGGGGTTACCGCCGTGCTACTGGCGCGCGCACATGCGCACGGCACAATAGCGCGAACCATCCGCATCGCACAGGTCCACGGCATAGCCAGCGTCCTCAACATAGAGGAACGGATGGAGCACGTCACCCAGCTGTGCGGGATTGCGATACTGCACGAGCAGCGTGTCAAGGTTGAAGTCGGGATCCTGCGCGCGCACGATGCGGTCGGCCATGGCAATGTACTGCGTGTTGTTCACATGATGGTTCGAGTCGAGATGCTGCTCGGTAACCACAATGGACTCGCGCGGAAGGCCGTCCCCCGCGAGTTTGAGCTTGCGTCGCGTGGGCGGAAGGTCGAGCGGCTCGTCATCGGTGAGGTATACCTCCTCGCCCGCGGGGATGCGGAAGGGGAGTCCTGTGTCCGTGTTCACCACAACCCAGAGCGAGTCGGCTCGCACGAGGGTGGTCCCGTCCTCACCTGTGATGGTAAAGTTGCGCTTGGCGCTGGTTGCCGTGAGCCCATAGCACCACGTGCTCACGGTAATGTGCTCGCAAAAGCGAGGGAGACGATCAATCTTGATCTGCCATGCCATAATGAACCAGGCAAAGTGATGCTCACGCAGGTACGACACGCCATGACCAAGGCTTTCGCTGCTAAACGTCGAACAGTCCTGCAGGTAGTTGATGAGCGCGGGGATGGTTATGTTGCTATGCTCGTCGCACTCGCTGTAGCGAACGGTGCTGGAAAATGAGTACATGGTCACTCCTCAATCGTTGTTGCATACGCACCCCAGTATAGATAACATCGGTGGGCGTGCGGTGTGGCCATGGACGACCATGGCACAGGTTCACGGCAATTCGGGAGGACGGGAGACACAGTGAGCGGCCCAAAGCGAGGGGACATCCTTCTGGCGAGCCTTCGTCACGCATGGCCCGTTATGCTGGGATACGTGATGATCGGCCTTCCCTGCGGCCTTATGGAGCAGGCCATCGGGCTCAACCCGCTCGAGTGCTTCCTGGTGTCGTGCACCTTCTACTCCGGCGCCGGTCAGTTTATGATTCCCAACATGGTACTTGCGGGTTCTCCCCTGTACTCCATCATCGCGAGCGTCTCGTTTGTCAACACGCGACAGGTCCTGTACTCGGCTGCCTTCTCGCCGTTCTTCCAGGGTGTGGGCAAGCGGCTGTCGTTTTTGTTCTCCGCAACCGTTACCGACGAGAGCTTTGGCGTGAACTTGGAGCAGTTTCGCGTCGACCCGGCATGGACGCCCACACACGCTCTGCTGGTAAACCTGTGCTGCATGTTTACCTGGGGTACGGCTAACGCGGTGGGATGTGCATTGGGCGCGGTGCTGGACCTCCCCGTGGCCATCACCTCGTTTGCCATGACGTCCATCTTTATCTGCCTGCTCGCGACGCAGTCCATCACCCGGCAGACCTTGGTGGTGATGGTGTGCTCCGCTATTGGCGTGACGGTGTGCAAGCTGGTTGGCTTGGGTGGGCCGGCTATTCTTTTGGGCGCGGTCGCAGGCGTGCTGTGTGGCCTGGCCTACGACAGGTGGGGAGGTGAGGCGCATGAGTCCAGCTGAGTTCGCCATCCTGTATGGCGGTGTGCTGGTAACGATGCTTGCCTGCCGGTGCCTGCCGTTGTTCGTACTCAAGGGACGCGAGCTGAGTGATGGCGCGCGCAAGGCGATTGGCCTCATACCTCCCGCGGCGTTTGCGGCGCTCGTGGCAAACGACGTGATTCGACCCGACGCGTTTGCGCGGGGGCTGCTGCCTGGGCTTTTGCCCGTGGTCGCGGCGCTTCCCGTGCTGCTCGTGGCAAGAAAGACCGGCTCGCTCATTTGGTGCGCCCTGC
Source organism: Coriobacteriales bacterium (assembly GCA_030529625.1). Classification (GTDB taxonomy): domain Bacteria; phylum Actinomycetota; class Coriobacteriia; order Coriobacteriales; family Atopobiaceae; genus RUG440. The sequence continues at coordinate 61,595 of JAUMWN010000005.1, read as the reverse complement.
TGGGCATGGCCTGCTATGCGCTGCTCCTGTGGTGGTGGGGCGTGAACTAGCTGCCGTACTCGGGGGCCGGGCCGGGGGGGGAGTCCCCCGTGGGCGGCCCCGCGCGTGGGGGGGGGTCGGGCGTTGGGTGGGCCGACA
>JAUMWN010000005.1:0-61447 GCA_030529625.1 Coriobacteriales bacterium | reverse complement strand
GGCCACCTTTTACGACCTGCGCGAGGTCGCCGACGAGGCCATGTACCACAGCAAGGACCAGGGCAAGGGCACCCATACCAATTTGGAGTCTTAAGAGATCTCGAGGCCGTACAAAGGGGACAGTCCCCCGAGTACGGCCCGCCTCCTTCTATTCCCCGAACTCGAATTGGTACACGTAGGCGCCGTCGCAGATGTCATCCACCTTGTGCATTCCCGTGGCGCCATAGCGCTCCTGCTGCCAGCGCAGCGTGCGCACCAGCAGGTTGTCCTCGTACTCATCGACGTCGGTTGGGTCCAGCTCGTCGATGTTGGTACTCGACACAAACAGCGCGCCCTTGTCCCTAAACACCGATCCGTCTAGGTCGTCCAGGTCGTTCTTCTGGAGCTTGGCCTCAAAGCTGTTCGAGCCAAACTGCGAGCCGCCCCACGGAAACACGTTGGTGGGCTTGTCATAGGGATACAGCGCGCCGGGATCGGTACAGCTCGCCACGCCCATGTGGCGCACGAACACAGTGGGCTTGTGCGCGATGGCATAGCGGTTGATGTTCTCCTCAATGGCCGATGAGCCCATAAGCTGGTCCGCTGATTCGCGGTCAAACGTGTCACGCAGGCTGAGGAAGGCGAGGGGAAGCATCAGAACGCAAAGCGCAAGAACCGCAGCGTATGAGAGGCGAGCGCGGTTCGCATCCTGCATGCGTCGGGCAAGCAACAGCGCGCCAACCGCAATGGATGGCGCAAGAATCACGAACAAAGAGCGATACAGGATGCGGCCCTGCACGTACTGGTACCCAAGCAGGGCGAGCGTGGCCAGGCTGCACAGCAGGAGCGTGACAAGACCCAGCCGGTCGCGGCCAAGGGCGAGTGAGACAAACGCCACCAGGGTGGTTACGCCCCACGCGGCAATGCACACCTTTGCCTGGACGTCGTTGTCCTGTATGCCGTCGAGGGCCTCCCGCACGTTTGTGAGGGACGGGCTTCCGCCTGAGCGCGCCGTGCTGTTCTTGCTGAGGTGGGAAAGCGTCTGGGCGTTCACGCGATCGTCCATAAAGCACCAGTCGTCCACCAGGCGATAGAGTGTCTCGTCCCAGCCCACCTCTTCGTAGAGCGCGGGGTTCTGCTCATAGGAGTCATGCGGATAGTCCATGTAGCGAATACGCGCGCTGTTGAACTCCTGGAACTCGGGGGAGTTCACACGCGCGTTGAGGGCACGCCCGCCAAAGACCATGATGGCGGCCACACATCCCAGGACCGCCAGGAACGGCAGCGCCTTGACGAGGGAACGGAGCGCAAACCCATGTTGGCGCAGGGCCGCATACACGACGACAAGGACGAAGAAGCAGAGCGGCACGAGTCCGCTTGCCTGCCGGTGGCTTATGGCGAGCACGAACAGCGCCACGCATGCCACGCGCACGCGCAGGGTTTCTCTATATGGCGTGGCAAAGTACCAGGCCAGAACACCTGCACCCAAAACGGCCGGAACGGTGGTAAACGACACCCTGCACAACGGAAACGCAAAGAGCACCAGGTTGAGCACTAGGCCAAGCAGCGCTCCAGCGACAAGCCCCGTCTTTTTTGTGCCGCACAAGAGCAGGATAGCGTAGGTGAGCAGCAGCGCGCCCATGCCCAGAAGCGCAACGCTATACACGTGCCACCATTGCACCGTGGGAATAGCCATATACAGGGGCGCGACGATTGCGGTGGAGACGATCCTAGACACCAGGTTAAGGGGCAGCGGTCCTCCGTCAAGGGCACTTGCCATGGCCGACTGAACGCTGGCGTCGTCGTTGGTGAGGTACAGGAACTCTCCGCGCCAGGCGCACAGGGCAAAGCAACACACGAGTATGCCTGCCGCAAGGGCAAGACGGCGCAGGCGGGCGCCTCGGTCCATGGGCGTGTCTGTCTCCAATGACTGTGCCGTCACGATTGTCCCCTTTGTGTACGTTCTGACTCGGCGAGCTGACTATAGCGGAAATGCCCGATCCTCGGTGTCTCCAAACAATGGCGCCGAATCCTCGTCCTTGGCGTATCGGGACAGTGCGTCCACGATGAGCCTGTTTGAGTTGGGCAGTATGCTCGCACTGTAGCGTGTGATACCTTGGGCCACCGGATCGCCATCTACCTCCATCTGCGCGGGCTCCCTAGTCTCCACCGTAATGGAGGTGCCCCTAAAGGTTTCCAGGCGCGGTCGGTCTATGCGCTTGCCATCTCGGTCCACTAGGCCCACAAAGAGCGGACGCACGAGCTGTGCCGTGTAGTCGGCCTCCACCACAAGCAGGTCCAGAAGGCCGTCGGTCATGCTGCAGCCGGGTACCAGCTCAATGTCTCCCTGAATCATGGCATTGTTTGCCACGATGCAGCTTATGCCCCTGCGCTCGTACGTCTGTCCGTCTACCGTAATGGTGAAGTCGTGTATTTGCGGCTTGAGGTTGGCGATCGCGGCGGCAAAGTAGGCCGCCTGACCCATGGCGCGCTTGGCTGGAATGGCTGCCTGCATTATTTGCGCGTCGAACCCAATGCCGGCCATCAGCGAGAAGCCTCGGCTTTGGTCTGTGCCGTCCTCGTCCAGCCAGTGAATCTCGCCCAGATCCGTGGAGGCCGACCTTCCCACCCGGCAGGCGCGCGCGAGGGCATAAGGGTCGGCCGCATTGCCCAGGTTGGCAAAGAAGAGGTTGGCGGTTCCCGAGGGAAAGACGCAGGTGAGAATGTTGCGCCCGCGCAATTGGTACAACAGGGACGCCACTGTACCGTCACCGCCCGACAGCACCACGAGGTCGAACTGCTCGGCGTCGGCAAGGACGGCGTACTCCCACTCGCGCGTGTCCTTGCCCAAAACGCGCAGCACGCACTCGTCACCCTCGCGCACCAGAGCACGCTCGAACTCAAAAATGGCATCCGAGCCAAACCCCGACCGGGCGTTATGTATTATGAGGACGCGCATTACAACCTCCACACCTCAAGCCATCATGGCGGCACTTCCGTTACCATGGTAGCGGTTACTGGGCAAGGCTACAACGAATGGGATACACATGTTCCTCTCTTCGTACGACGAACTCAACGAGTTCTGCACGCGCATGCGTGGCGCGCGGGTGTTGGCAGTGGATACGGAGTTTCTGCGCGAGAGAACCTATCACCCCAAGCTCTGTCTCATCCAAGTTGCCACGCACGACGAGGTTGCTGCCATAGATGCGCTGAGCATAGAGGACCTGTCGCCGTTGCAGGAGCTCTTTGAGGACGACGCCATCACCAAGGTGTTCCACGCCTGCGACCAGGACTTGGAGGTTATCCTGGACCACATGGGTTGTGTGCCACGCCCCTTGTTCGACACGCAGCTTGCGGCGTCGTTTTTGGGATATCGTATGCAGATGGGGTATGGCGCGCTGGTGCAGGCGTACGAGGGGGTGCACCTCAACAAGGCGGACGGCCTCACCGACTGGTCCAAGCGTCCGCTCGACGCGGAGCAGCTGCAGTACGCCGAGGAAGACGTTATTTATCTGCCGCGAATCTACGACCGCATGATGGACGCCCTCGTGCGCAAAGGTCGTCTTGCCTGGATGGATCCCGAGCTCGAGGCCATCGTAGAGTCGGTCCTGGAGCGTCGCGACCCGCAGAACTCCTACCTGCACCTCAAGCGATCGGCTTCTCTCACCCGCAAGCAGCTCTCCGTCGCACGCGAGGTATGCGCATGGCGTGAGGAGGCGGCCTCGCGGCGTGACATCCCCAAGAAGTGGGTGATGAAGGATGAAATCGTGGTGGAGATCTGTCGCAGGATGCCACGGACGCCCGAGCGTCTGAGAAGGATTCGGGGGCTGGACGGCATATCCAACCGGGATGCGGCCCAGATTGTGGAGGCTGTCACGCGGGGCGTGGAGCAAGATCCCATGCGATACCCCAACATACGGCACAAGCCGCGCACTAACGCAGACCTGGATAGCGTGCTGGACCTCATGTACTCGATGCTTCGCGTGCTTGCCGACCGTTGTGGCGTGGCGGTGCCCCTCATCGCCACGCGCCAAGACCTTGCGTCGTTTGCAACCGGGAATGAGCACTCGTCCCTGAGCGACGGCTGGCGCTACGAGGTCGCAGGTCGTCACTTGGAAGGCCTGCTCTCCGGTGAGGTGGGCCTCACCGTAAAGGATGGCCGCATCGAGATGCTCTAGATTCTGGCGCACGCTCGTTGCGGAAGGCTGATCGGGCTTTTCTGCTGTGATTGCGAGTCGTGCCACGGGGTGCTGACGTTTTCTGCTGGATTTTTGAGTTGTGCCACGGAATCTGTCGACATCTCGAGTTGTGCCCGTCACCACTCGAGATCCCAGCAGATTTTGTGGCACGACTCGCTTTTTCAGCAGATTTGCCCCTCGTCCCGTGGCACAACTCGCAATCCCAGCAGATGTCGTGCTCGGGGGCTGTCCTCCGAGCACGACAGGCGTTGTTGTCCACCAGGTGCGGTATGCTACTCACAGAACATGAGGTACGGCGAGTAGTGTTGTGGAGGTGAGCATGGCGGTTGGAAGAAACCCGCTCGCGGGAGGCACAGACGCAAACGAGCATGAGTCCGGCGACATGCTGTCGGTGAGCGATGCCATTTCGCTTGCCAAGGCGCGCGTGGGCGGTATGCCTACGCTGGTGGTGACGGGGGAGGTCTCGGGCTTTCGCGGGCCAAACGCGCGGTCGGGCCACTGTTACTTCCAGGTAAAGGACGATGAGTCCGCCATGGACGTGATCGTGTGGCGCAACGTGTACAACGCCCTGGGCGTTGAGCTGCGTGACGGTGCCACCATCGTGATGCATGGCAAGTTCGACGTGTACAAGGGAACGGGAAGATTGTCGTTCATTGCCCGAAGGCTCGAGCTCGCGGGCGAGGGCGCACTCAGGCAAAAGGTCGCGGCGCTGGCACGCAAGCTGGAGGCCGAGGGTCTTATGGCCGCAGAGCGCAAGCGGCGCATTCCGCGCTTCTGCGAGCACGTGGCCGTGGTCACCTCGCCGTCGGGAAGCGTTATCGACGACGTCAAGCGCACGCTCGCGCGGAGAAACCCGCTGGTGAGCATAGACGTGGTGGGGTGTGCGGTGCAGGGGCCCTACGCTGTAGACTCCATCATGCGGGCGCTCGCGGTAGCAGCGCAGGCGCAGCCGGAGGCCATATTGCTCGTACGCGGTGGCGGGTCGTTCGAGGACCTCATGACCTTCAATGACGAGCGCCTGGCGCGTGCGGTGGCCGCATGCCCGGTTCCCGTAATCACCGGCATCGGCCACGAGCCCGACACCTCAATCTGCGACATGGTCTCGGACCGCCGGGCGTCCACACCCACGGCTGCCGCCGAGTCCGTCGCACCCGCCATAGACGAGATCGTGGATGCCATAGAGGGTCGCCGGCAGCGCATGGGTGCGGCGCTGCATGCCCTCACAACTGCGGAGCGCTCGCGCACGGACATGGCGTTTGAGCGAGCCTCGCAGGCAATCTCGAGCCGTATCGCAAGGGAGCGCGCGGTCCTGGACGCGCTCTCCCGCAGAAGGTGCCTGGAGGACCCGTTCGCTTTCGTGGAGGATCGCGCCATATACGTCATGCAAACGGAGCAGCGCCTGCATGACGCGATGCCGCGGCTGTTGGCAAACCAGGAGCTTAGCGCTCGGGTGCTGGCACAGCGCCTGGAAGGCTGTGCACAGAGGATCGTGGCGCCGCACCAGGCATCCATGCGGGCGCTTGCAGCATCTCTGGAGGCGCTTTCCCCGCTCAAGGTGCTCGCACGTGGTTATGCCATCGTTCGAGACGATCAGGGGGGCGTGGTGCAAGACGCGTCTGTCCTAAGCATCGGGCAGCACGTGGATGTGCGCCTGGGCACGGGATCGTTTGCCGCGTCGGTGCTTGGCACCAACGAATCACCTACAATGTAGAGCGAGTTAGGAGGAGTTATGGACAGCAAGGTGGCACGTACCAACATAGACGAGATGACGTTTCGGGAGGCCTCTACCGAGCTTGAGCAGATCGTACGCGCATTGGAGGCCGGCGACCTAGAGCTGGAGGACGCACTGGATCATTACTCCAGGGGCGTGGAGTTGCTCAAGAGCCTTCGCGAGCGTTTGGCGGGAGCCGAGCAAAAGGTGCGCGTGCTGCTGGACGCATCGCAGGAGGTGGTGGTGGGAGACACCACGGCCGCTCCTTCTCAGCAGTTCTTGGACGAATAACCTCTAGGGAAGCGAGGAACCCACATGAGTGACTGCATTTTTTGCAAGATAGCCAACCACGAAATCCCCACCACCATGGTGTACGAGGACGAGCTGGTCGCCGCGTTCGGCGACCTCAACCCCCAGGCTCCCGTGCACGTGCTGGTGGTCCCCAAGAGCCATTACGCCAACATCGTGGATGGCGTCCCGGCACAGACGCTTGCGGCCATGGCGCACGCGGTGGACGAGGTTGCCAAGGCAAAGGGCATTCGCGAGTCGGGATTTAGGGTGATCGCCAACACGGGAGACGATGCCGGCCAGACCGTGCATCACCTGCACTGGCATGTCCTTGGCGGCGTGAAGATGGGCGAGGGCCTTATGTAGGCAGTCCACCATGCGTGGACAAAACATGTATCATGTTGTTAGCTAACGGATGGCGCCATGCGCCTGGAAGAGGGGATGTACAACTCATGAACGTTCTGGTCATCAACGCAGGTAGCTCATCGCTCAAGTTCCAGTTGCTCGACGTGGACACCCGCGAGGTGTACGCAAAGGGCAATTGCGAGCGCATTGGCATCGACGGCTCGTTTGTTGGCTATGAGTCCTGCGTCGCCGACGGCAAGCAAACGCTTGAGGTTGACCTGCCCGACCACAAGACCGCGGTAAAGCACGTGTTCGACATCGTCAAGGCCACGGGCAAGGACTTTGTGGGCATTGGCCACCGCGTCGTTCAGGGTGGTTGGTACTTCCCCGAGAGCAAGGTTGTCACTGACGAGTCGCTGGGTTGGGTGCGCGAGGTTGCGCCCCTGGCTCCGCTGCACAACTATGCCGAGGCCGACGTAATCCAGATATGCCGCGAGCTCTTCCCCGAGATTGGCAACGTGATTGTGGCCGACACCTCGTTCCACTACAACATCCCCGAGCGTGCCTGGCGCTACGCGCTTCCGCGCGACGTGGTGGACAAGCTGCACATTCGCAAGTATGGCGCGCATGGCACGAGCCATCGCTACATCTGGCGTGCCACCAAGGAGTTCTTGGGTGACGACGTGCACAAGCTCGTGAGCTGCCACCTGGGTTCGGGCGCCTCGCTCGCCGGCATCACAGACGGCAAGGACATGGACACCACCATGGGCCTTACCCCGCTCGACGGCCTCATTATGGGCACCCGTTGCGGCACCATCGACCCCGCGACCGTGGTATACCTCCAGCGTGAGGGCGGTTACTCCGTGGACGACGTGGACACCATGATGAACAAGCAGTCCGGCTTGCTGGCCCTGTCTGCCATCAGCTCCGACTCCCGCGACATCGAGCAGGCGGCCGACAACGGCGACGAGTTCTGCGCCATGGCCATCGAGATGTTTGCCTATCGCACCGCCCAGCTCATCATGGAGATGGCGCAGGCCAACGAGGGCATGGACACCATCGCCTTCTCGGCCGGCATTGGCGAGAACTCCGCCAGGATGCGCGCTGAGGTCATCAAGAAGCTCGCGTGGATGGGCGTCTGCATTGACGATGAGAAGAACGCCGTGCGCTCCGACGAGGTCCGCGACATCTCCGGCGCAAACAGCTCCGTGCGCGTTCTGGTGGTCCCCACCAACGAGGAGTACATGATCGCACTCGACGTCGCCGAGCTGCTGGGCTAGAGCCTAAGACAATAATGCCGGACTCAGGGGACAGTCCCCCGGGTACAACGCGAAGAGGCCGGACAAAGGGGACTGTCCCCCGAGTCCGGCCTCGTCCTAACCGCAGACCTGTGCATGGGGCCGAACTCGGGGGATTGCCCCCTTTGTCCGGCCCCAGTTCACCGTCTTGTCTTACGCCTACAGCGGACGCATGAAGAAGGCGTACTCGGCGCTCTCGCCGGGCTCGAGGAAGTCCATGCCACGCTTGGACTCAAAGTTGTCGTCCTCGTCGGTTCCCGTAGCGGTGCCACGCCAAGGCTCGAGCGCCACGAACGGCGCGTCGTTTGCCGCGCTCCACACGCCCAGATAGTCGAAGCCCTCAAAGTCAACGCGCATGCCGTGGCCCGACGGACCCACAAGGCTCACCGTGCGCTGAGGTACGTCCTCAAAGATGAGGGTATCCACGTCGAATAGGCGATGCGAGAGCTCGAGCGTATCGGAGTCCTCAAGCAGCGAGAAGCGCGTTTGATAGTCGATCAGACCAGTGGTGGTGTTGATGGTGGGGGAGGCATAGGTCCACGGCTCGGCAAACTTGAGCACGTAGTCGCCAAAGTCCTCGCCCTCGGCACCCGGTGCGGGAACGTTGAAGGCGGGATGTCCTCCCACCACGAAGGGAAGCGTCACGTTGCCGGTGTTGGTTACGGTAAAGCGCTGCTCCAGGGCGTCGGCCGTGCAGGCGTAGGTCATGTCCAGCCTAAAGTCGAAGGGGAATTTGGCACGCGTGTCGTCGTTGGACGACAGAGACATGGTTACCGCGCTATCGGTCTTTTGGGTGACCTCGAACTCGTAGTTGCGTGCGAGTCCATGGCGACCAAAGCGAATCTCTCCTTGCGCGGAGTCGGCGCGGTCGTCTCGAATGTTGCCAACGATGGGGAACAGAACGGGAGCGCAGCGGGGCCACCACTTGGGATCGCGCTGCCACAGGTACTCTCCACCATCCTTCTTTAGGCTCATAAGCTGGGCGCCGGCGGTGTCGATGCTGGCACAAAGCCCCTCAAGGCCAATGGTGACAATTTCGCTCATGCTGCTTCCTCTCTCGAAGAGTTGCCATACCATTCTCACTGTGGCACAAATGCGCAAAGGACACGGCCACGCTTCCGCGGACTGTCCCATTTTGGTATGTAAGTGTTGGGTCCCGCGAACGGTTATGGGCAACCATATGCGGATTTTTTGTTGGAAAACGGGAAAAATTGTGCTAACTGCGTGTGATTCTTCGCCAAAGAGCAGCGATTCCAATAAAGTAGCTACGACAAAAACCCTGTTGGGTGTCCGATTAACGTGAGGTTATGGAATCCGTGGTCGATGCAGCACATTGACCAAGGTTTTGTTTGGCGGCGTGAATTCCACACAAAGGTGCTGTCTGCACAGGTCTGCCGCCATGTATGTGAGGAGGACCCATGATCGACGACCAGCTCACAAGGTGTGGCATTCGCAACCGCACCGGTGCCGTGCTCATCGATGGAAGCCCTGCGAAACTCGTGGAAAAGGCGCTCTCCCGGCGCGAGGGAAAGCTCACCGACACCGGAGCGCTGCGCGTAAAGACCGGCAAGTACACGGGGCGTTCGCCCGAGGACCGCTTTATTGTGGACACCCCCGTCGTGCACGACCAGATTGCCTGGGGCGCGGTAAACAAGCCGTTCCCCGAGGAGGGCTACAACAAGATCAAGGCTGCCGTGTGCGAGCACCTGGCCCACCACGACATCTTTGTGGTCCATGGCATGGCCGGCGCCCAGCGCAAGTACTCGCGCAAGTTCACGGTTATCACCGAGCTGGCGAGCCAGGCGCTCTTTACCACCCAGATGCTCGTTCGTCCCTCAAAGAAGGAGATGGAGGAGTACGGCGATCCCGACTTCATCGTGCTCTCGGCACCCAACCTCAAACTTGACCCCGAGGTGTACGGAACGCACTCCGAGGCCGTGGTGCTCATCAACTTCGAGGACCGCAAGATCGTAATCGCGGGCACGGGCTACTCCGGCGAGATCAAAAAGGGCATCTTCTCGGTTATGAACTACCTCATGCCCATTGAGGAGGGCGTCCTGCCCATGCACTCCTCATGCAACATGGACCCGGTGTCGGGTGACACGGCCGTGTTCTTTGGCCTCTCGGGCACGGGCAAGACCACGCTCTCGGCCGACCCCAACCGCTCGCTCATCGGCGACGACGAGCATGGCTGGTCCGACGACGGCGTGTTCAACTTTGAGGGCGGCTGCTACGCCAAGGCTATCCGCATCTCGTACGTCACTGAGCCCGAGATCTTCCAGGCCATCCGATTTGGCTCGGTGGTGGAAAACGTCGTGCTCGCACCTGGCTCCCGCGTGCCCGACTACTTTGACGAACAGTACACCGAGAACACCCGCGTGGCCTATCCGGTGGAGTACATCAGCAACGCCCAGCTTCTGGGCTATGGCGGAGCGCCCAAGGTGGTAATCATGCTTACGGCCGACGCGTTTGGCGTGCTGCCTCCCATTTCACGCCTCAGCCGTGACGCCGCCATGTACCACTTCGTGAGCGGCTTTACCAGCAAGGTTGCTGGCACCGAGCGCGGCATCACCGAGCCTACGCCCACGTTCTCAACGCTGTTTGGCGAGCCCTTCATGCCGCTTGACCCCATGTACTACGCAAAGATGTTTGGCGAGCGCATGGAGCGCTACGGCACCCGCGTGTATCTCATCAACACCGGCTGGACCGGTGGCGCCTACGGCGAGGGCAAGCGCATCGACCTGCCCTACACACGCGCCATGGTTACGGCCGCGCTCAATGGTGACATCGAGAAGACCCAGTTCGTGCACCACGATATCTTTAACGTAGACGTGCCGCAGCACATAGACGGCGTGCCCGACATCGTGCTCAACCCCCACAAGACGTGGAGGGATGCGGCAGAGTACGACGAGCAGGCAAGGCGCCTGGCTGCCATGTTCGAGGATAACGCAGCAAAGAAGTACCCCAACATGGATGAGGCAGTCCGCAAGGCAGGACCGCACTCCAAGTAGGTGCCCGCTTATAACGTTTGGCCGCCCGCCTCTTCTCTCAGCTCAAACAGCTGCCTTGCAGAACTCGCTGAGAGAAGAGGCGGGCGGCCTTTTGTGTGGGCACCTGCTTGGGGTGAACTGCTTGCGGCTTCGCTGGCGGGAAGTAAGTTAGTGCCGTGCTTCGCACGGCTTTTAGAAGGGTTGCACTCGGGGGACTGTCCCCCGTGCACAGGGGACAGTCCCCCGAGCGCAACCTGCTTGCGACGGTGCGGCATTTTGTCTTTGTGGATTGGTCTTACGCGAACGTGTTGTGCGATTTGGGCTATACTTACGCGGTTATGTGATTTGGCGGGAGGAGTTAAGCCATGGCTAGCAATGCGGAGGTGCGTCGAGACGGGATTCCTGTGTACGACGCGGAGGCCATAGAGACCAAGTGGCAGGACGTGTGGGAGGCAAACGGCACGTTTAGGGCGAACGAGGATTCCACGCGTCCCAAGAAGTACGTGCTGGAGATGTTCCCGTATCCTTCGGGCGACCTGCACATGGGCCATGCGCGCAACTACACCATTGGCGATGCCATGGCGCGCCAGGCCCGCATGCGCGGATTCGAGGTCCTGCATCCCATGGGCTTCGACGCCTTCGGCCTGCCGGCCGAGAACGCGGCCATCAAGCACAACACGCAGGCCGGCAAGTGGACCTACGCCAACATGGACCAGGCAGTTCGCACCATGAAGCGCATGGGTTTCTCATACGACTACGATCGCCTGGTGCGCACCTGCGACCCCGAGTACTACAAGTGGGGCCAGTGGGCGTTTCTCAAGATGTGGGAGAAGGGCCTGGCATACCGTGCCACCTCTCCGGTCAACTGGTGCCCCAGCTGCAACACCGTGCTCGCCAACGAGCAGGTGGTGGACGGCAAGTGCTGGCGCTGCGGCAGCGTTCCCGAGAAGCGTGAGCTCTCGCAGTGGTACCTGCGCATTACCGACTATGCCCAGGAGCTCCTGGACGACCTGGACACGCTCACCGGCTGGCCCGAGAACGTAAAGGCGCAGCAGCGCAACTGGATCGGCCGCTCGGAGGGCGCCGAGATCGACTTCGCGCTTGCGGCCGAAGACGGCGTCACGCCCACCGACCGTCTCATCACCGTGTTTACTACGCGCCCCGACACGCTGTACGGCGTTTCGTTCTTCCTGCTGCCGCCCGAGAGTCCGCTTGCCGCGGAGCTGGTGGCCGGAACGGAGCACGAGGAGGAGTTCCTCGCGCTGCGCAAGTCGGTAGAACAGGTCTCCAGCGTGGACCGTCAGGGCTCGGAGCGCGAGAAGCACGGCGTGTTTACCGGCCGCTACGTAATCAACCCGCTCACGGGCGTGCCCGCCCCCATTTGGGTGGCCGACTACATCCTGCTGGACTACGGTACCGGTGCCGTGATGGGCGTACCTTCTGGCGACCAGCGCGACTTTGAGTTCGCGCGCAAGTACGACCTGCCCATCCCGCCCATCATCGCGCGCAAGGAGGACCCGCTGTACGAGGAGCTCAAGGACGAGCAGGGCATGCGCGTGACCAACGTGGACTGGGACCATGCCATGGACGCCGAGGGCTACCTCATCCAGTCCGGCCCGTTTACCGGCATGCAGGGCGGCAAGCACTCCCAGGCCGTGGACGCCATCATAGACTACCTGGGCGAGCGCGGCGTGGGCCGCAAAACCGTGCAGTTCCGACTGCGCGATTGGCTCATCAGCCGCCAGCGTTACTGGGGCAACCCCATTCCCATGATTCACTGCGACGACTGTGGCGACGTGCCGGTGCCCTACGAGGACCTGCCCGTGACGCTGCCTGAGGACCTGGACTTGGGCGCGGGCGAGACGCTTGCCGAGTGCGAGCAGTTCTATGCCACGACCTGCCCGGTGTGCGGCAAGCCCGCCAAGCGCATAACCGACACCATGGACACCTTTACGTGCTCCAGCTGGTATTTCCTGCGCTACTGCGACCCGCACAACACGACCATGCCCTTCTCCCGTGAGTCCGTTGATCGCTGGATGCCGGTGGACAACTACATTGGCGGCATCGAGCACGCCATTCTGCACCTGCTGTACTCGCGCTTCTGGACCAAGGTGATGCGTGACCTGGGCCTCATTGGCATCGACGAGCCCTTTACCAACCTGCTGTGCCAGGGCATGGTAAAGGACGCCAACGGCGACACCATGAGCAAGTCCAAGGGCAACGTGGTGCCTCCCTCCAGCGTGATTGGCCCCTATGGCGCCGACACCATGCGTCTGGCCATCCTCTTTATCGCTCCATCCGAGAAGGACTTCAACTGGGACGAGGAGGTCGTAGCCGGGGCAAACCGCTTTATCAAGCGCGCGTGGCGCGTAGTGTGGAGCCTTTCCCAAACCGCCGACGCAGGTGCGAAGCTCTCGCCAAAGGCGCTGGACAAGCAGGCCGCAGAGCTGTATCGCCGCATGCATGAGCTGGGCATTCGCTGCACGACGGACTTTGACCGCGCGCAGTTCAACACGGCCATCTCGGCGGTGATGGAGCTGGTGAACGACGCGAGCGGCTACCTCAACAACGTTGCCGCCGAAAAGCGCGACCCCGCGCTGTGCTTTGCGGTGGCGCGCACCATCGTGGCCATGCTCAGTCCCATCTGCCCGCACTGGGGCGAGGAGCTGTACCACGAGGCGCTGGGCATGGAGGGCTCGGTGTACGAGGAGCCCTGGCCTGAGTTCGACGCAGACGCAGCAAAGGCCGCCACGGTCGAGCTGGCCGTCCAGCTCATGGGCAAGGTGCGCGCGCGCATCGACGTTGCCGCAGACGCCTCCAAGGACGAGATCGAGTCCGCGGCCCGCGAGGCGCTGGCCGCACAGCTTGCGGGCAAGACGGTTCGCAAGGTGATTGTGGTTCCAGGACGCCTGGTAAACATCGTGGCGAACTAGCGAGCGACACGCGAGCCGCACGCGGACACACTGTAAGTAAGTGGTGGCTTGTGTAGGGTTGGCGAACGCAGTTGACCCAATATGTGGTGTTCTGATATCGTTAGGCACGTAATCGTAGCTGTTTCGAGGAAGTGGGGTGGATCGTTTCGCCCCGCTTCCTTTTATGTCTGTCGCGTGGAAGAGGTGAAAGGTGGAAACGGATTCTCGTGCGTCGCTGAGAGACGAGCTCCTGGACGCCCTAGAGGCCGCGGCCGTGACTCACGGCGTGGACATCGTGGACGTCGAGGTGGTCGGTGCGCAAAAGAACCCCACGGTGCGGGTGCGCATAGACCATGCGGAGGCCGGCGACCAGCCAATCACGCTTGACGAGGTGAGCGCACAAACGGGCTGGATATCGGACCTGCTGGACGAGCTGGATCCCATAGATGGTCAGTTTACGCTGGAGGTCTCGTCTCCGGGAATGTCCCGCCCACTGAGAAAGACGGCAGACTTCGAGCGATTTGCCGGAAGCGACGTCTCGCTCACGCTGGTTGGCGACTCCGGCAGGCTGCGCTACACGGGACGGCTCGTGGGGCTTGTGGACGGACAGGTGAGCCTCGTCACCGACGAGGGCGAGTTTGCCTGGCCGCTGGACAACATCAAGACCTGCAAGATTCGTCCGGACTTTAGCAACGAGGGTGCGCCCAAGAGCAGGCGTTCCGCAAAGAAGCAGAGAGGATAGGGGAATTAGATGGCATCAGAGATGATGGAAGCCCTCATGGTCCTTTGTCAGGAGCGGCACATAGACGAGCTGTACCTGCTCGACAGGCTCGAGCAGTCGCTGGCAAAGAGCTATGCGGACGTGCTGCACCTGGAGTATGGCGCAAAGGTGACCATAGACCGTGCCACGGGCAAGGTATACGTATACAAGCTCGTCCCCGTGGGGGAGCCCAACGAGGAGGGCGAGTACGAGGAGTTTGACGAGGTGGACGTCACGCCCAAGGGCACGAGCCGCATCGCCGCACAGCAGGCCAAGATCGAGATTCGCGCGATCGTGCGCAATGCGGCGCGGCAGCAGATCTTTGAGGAGTTCAGTGGCCGCATCGGCGACATCATAACCGGCACGGTGCTGCAGTCCACCCCTGACTTCGAGATCGTAAAGATTCGCGACGGCGTGGAGGCGGAGCTTCCGCACTTCGACCAGCGCCGTTTCCCAGACGAGCGCAACGAGCGCCCGCTGGGCGAGCGCTACATGCACAACCAGCGGCTTAAGGCCATTATCATCGACGTGCGCGACCCCAACAGCACCCAGCAGCCGGTGCGTGGCGAGCGCCAGAGGCCACCCATCGTTATTAGCCGCACGCACCCCGACCTCATTCGTCGCCTGTTCGAGCTTGAGGTTCCCGAGGTGTACGACGGCGTGGTGGAGGTGTGCTCGGTGGCACGCGAGCCGGGAGTGCGCTCCAAGGTGGCCGTCTCGTCCATCGACGACAAGCTCGATCCAGTGGGCGCTTGCGTGGGACCCAAGGGTAGTCGCGTGCGCACGGTTGTGAGTGAGCTGCGCGGCGAGCGCGTGGACGTGGTGCTGTGGAGCGAGGACCCCGGCAGGCGCGTCGCCAACGCCCTGTCCCCGGCAAAGGTCTCGCGCGTGATCGTGGACGCCGAGAACAACTACGCCACAGTAATCGTGCCCGACGACCAGCTGTCTCTGGCCATTGGCAAGGAGGGTCAGAACGCCCGCCTGGCCGCTCGACTTACCGGATATCACATCGACATCAAGAATGAGTCTCTCGCCCGCGAGATCCTGCGCGACATGCCCGTAGTGGTGAGCGAGGAGGCAAAGGTTGAGGTGCCCGAGGGAGAGCATCGTTGCGAGTACGTTGGCCCCACGGGCATGCAGTGCCGCAACATGGCGCGTCCCGGCTCCGTGTACTGCGGGCTCCACGAGGGGCTTGCCAACGCGGAGGAAGTTCCCGTATCCAACGACCCCGACTCTTTGATCTAGTCGACTGGCCTGGCAACGACCATCGCAGAAAGGTGTTTCATGGCAAAGACGCGAGTTCATGACTTGGCCAAGGAATATGGCATGAGCAGCAAGGAGATGCTTGGTCACCTCCACGAGATGAAGATTCCCGCGAAGTCGGCTTCCTCCACGCTCGAGGACGCGTACGTGTCCATCATCCGCAAGAGGCTCAAGCCCATTATGGAGGCCAGGGCGGCCGAGATAGCCGTGCCAAGGCCGAGGCTGAGGCACGCGCCAAGGCGGAGGCCGAGCGCATTGCCGCCGAGGAACGCAGGCGCAAGGAGCGCGAGGAGGACGAGCGGCGTCGTGCTGCTGCCGAGGCGGCACGCAAGAAGGCCGAGGAGGAGCGCAAGGAGCAGGAGCGCCTTGCGGCCGAGGAGGCCGAGCGCAACCGCGTGCGCGACAACGCCCCCAAGTCCGTCCCGTCGTTTACGAGTCTGCTCGAGCAGATTGCCCAGCAGGACGAGATCATGAAGCGGCAGGAGGAAGAGGCCAAGGAGCGCAAACGCGCCGAGGAGCAGCAGAAGCGCGAGCAGCGGGAGCAGCGCGAGCGTGAGCAGCGCGCATCGGCAAACCGTAGTCGTCGCCCGTCTGGCCCTGCCGCACCGCGCGTGACTCCCGCGGAGATGGCCGCCGCCCAGCCCGACCCCGAGACCGCCTCGGCGCGTGGGCGCAACCGCAAGGGTAGGGGAAATAGGCAGGACCAGGAGGATCGCTACAGCCGCATGGCGCGGGAGGCCGAAGAGTACAACCGCGAGCGCGTGTTGGCCGACGCCCGTGCCGCCGTGCGCGAGGCAAACAAGGAGTCCACCGGCAGGCGCCGCAAGCGCAAGGAGCGCAGGCGCCAGCAGGCCGAGGCCGCCGCGGAGCAGCAGCGCATCGAGCAGGCGATTGCCAATGACCAGGACCTCTCGCAACTCGACACCATTCGCGTGCCACAAGGGTCCAGTGTGGCAGAGTATGCCCAGCTGCTCGGCGTGGCCCCCACCGAAATCATTAAGCGCATGTTCCTGTTGGGCGAGGCCCTTACGGTAACCCAGAGTATGAGCGACGACCAGATCGAGCTCGTTGCCGACGACCTGGGCCGCGACGTAAAGATTATGACCAAGGAGGAGGAGAACTCCTTCACCTTCTACGACGACGAGGCCGACCTCAAGCCGCGCCCGCCCGTGGTCACCGTAATGGGCCACGTCGACCACGGCAAGACGTCGCTTCTGGACGCCATCCGTCACACGGGTGTGGCCGAGGGCGAGGCCGGCGGCATCACGCAGGCCATCGGCGCCTCTCAGGTAAAAATCAACGACCGCATTATCACCTTCATCGACACGCCGGGTCACGAGACGTTTACGGCCATGCGTGCCCGCGGAGCCAAGGTCACCGACATCGTCATCCTCATCGTCGCTGCCGACGACGGCGTGATGCCCCAGACCATCGAGTCCATCGACCACGCCAAGGCCGCTGACGTGCCCATAATCGTGGCGGTCAACAAGATCGACAAACCCGGTGCCGACCCCACGCGCGTGCGCCAGGAGCTCACCGAGTATGGCATCATCCCCGAGGACTGGGGCGGCGACAACATGTTCGTGGACATCTCGGCCAAGAAGAAGATTGGCATAGACGACCTTCTGGAAAGCGTCCTGCTCGAGGCCGACGTGCTCGAGCTCAAGGCCAACCCCGACACCTTTGCCTCGGGCAACGTGCTGGAGGCCAAGCTGGACCGCGGACGCGGCTCTGTGGCCACCGTCCTGGTAACGCGCGGCACGCTGCATGTGGGCGATGCGCTCGTGGCGGGCATGTCGTACGGCAAGGTGCGCGCCATGGTCGACCCAAAGGGCCGCAACGTGCGCACGGCGACCCCGAGCTATCCCGTGGAGATTCTGGGTCTGCAGAGCGTGCCCATGGCTGGCGACGAGTTCCGCGTGTTCCAGGACGACCGCGACGCGCGCAGCCTCGCCGACGAGCGCGCGCTCAAGGCCCGCATCGAGGAGCAGAACAAGGCCAAGCACATCACGCTGGAGAACCTATTCGCCACGATGGAGGACGCCGAGGTCAAGGAGCTCAACCTCATCATCAAGGCCGACGTGATGGGTTCGATCGAGGCCTTGGAGGACTCTCTGGCCAAGATGGACCAGTCCGAGGTGCGCATAAACGTGATCCGCTCCGCTGTGGGCGCCATCTCCGAGGCGGACGTGCTGCTCGCCGACGCCTCCAACGCGATCATTATTGGCTTTGGCGTGCGCCCCGACGCAAAGGCCCGCACGGCTGCCGAGCGCGACGGCGTGGAGATTCGTACCTACAGCGTTATCTACAAGGCCATGGAGGACATCGACGCTGCCCGCATTGGCATGCTCAAGCCCACCGAGGTCGAGGTGCAGACCGCCCAGGTCGAGGTCCGCGACACCTTCAAGGTGCCCAAGGTTGGCATTGCCGCCGGCTGCATGGTCCAGGAGGGCGAGATCAACCGGGACGACATGGTGCGCCTGGTACGCGACGGCATCGTGGTGTACGAGGGCAAGGTCGCCTCACTCAGGCGTTACAAGGACGACGTGAAGAGCGTGAAGGCCGGCTTTGAGTGCGGCGTTGGCCTGGAGAACTACCAGGACATCCACCCTGGCGACGTGATCGAGTCCTATCGCATAGAGCAGGTAGCCCGTACCGAGTAGGGGGTGCGCGATGAAGCAGAACAGCAACTCTCGTCGCATGGGCGAGCTCGCCCGCGAGAAGCTTGGGTACATCCTGCTGTTTGAGATGTCCGACCCGGCCCTGCGGCTCATAACGCTCACGGGCGTTGAGGTGAGCATGGACAAGTCCATGATGCGAGCCTACATAAGCTGCGAGAAGTCGCGCTATCACAAGGTGTCTCAGGCCTTGGAACGCGCCAAGGGACGCATCCGCTCAAAGCTGGGACACTCGCTTGGCTGGCGGGTCACACCCGACATCGTGTTCGTAATAGACACGACAACCGACGAAGCCGAGCGCATAGCGCAAGCGCTGGAGGACGTGCCGCCAACGCTCTCGGTTGAGAAGGACGAGTTTGGGTATCCCATAGCCGCAGAAGAGGATGGGGCAGATGGAGAGTAAGGTGCGGCTGGGACCTGCCAGCGCAGAGGAGTACGCACAACAGGAGGCGGGGTTTGCCAGCATAATGGCAACCTTGGCCAAGGCGCGTACCATTGCCATATGCGCGCATACGTCGCCAGACGGCGATGCGTTGGGGTCCCAGCTTGGGCTTGCGCTCATCATCGAGGCGCTTTGGCCACAGACGGAGGTGCGCGTGCTGCTCGCCGACGAACGGCCAGCACCGCACATCTACTCGTTCCTGCCAGGCTTCGAACGCCTTGAGCAGCCCAGCGCCTATGAGGACGATCCCGACGTGTTCGTTGCCGTGGACCTCTCGGATCCTCGCCGTCTGCATGAGGCACAAGCCGTGTGTGAGCGCGCGGGCAAGGTGGTCGTGATTGACCACCATCCTCCAGTTGAGGGGTTTGGCGACGCGAAGGTGGTGCGCACTGGTGCTGCGGCAGTTGGTGTGATCATCGCAGAGCTCGCCCTGTTTGCTGGCGTGGAGCTCACGCCCGACATCGCGCAAAACCTCATGTGTGCGATCGTCACCGACACGGGCAGGTTCCAGTACCAGAACGCCGACGGAGAGGCATTTAGGGCGGCAAGCCTGCTGGTAGACAGCGGCGCCTCGCCCTCGCAGATATCGCTTCACGTGTACGAGAGCTTTGGCTTGCCCTTCCTGCATCTCAAGTCGCTGGTGCTCGGTCGCATTACCACGTTCGAGCAGGGGCGCATCGCCTACAGCTATGCCACTCAGAGCGACTTTGAGCGGACCGGGGCAAACCTAGACGAGTGTGACGGCCTCATCGATGCGGTGCGCAGCGTGGAGGGGTCGCAGATCGCCCTGTTCCTCAAGGCGGTCCCTGGCGGAAAAGTGCGGGGCAACCTTCGCTCCAAGGGTGACCACGATGTGTCGTGCGTGGCCCAGATGATGGGTGGGGGAGGCCATAAGGCAGCCGCGGGCTTCACCTTCGAGGGAAGCGTTGACGAGGCGCTGGTGAGCGTCCTGCCCTCGCTGAGGAAGCTGTTGCACGGGCAAGACGAGGATGGCGAATGCCAGTCCGGGCAAACCGTCCAGGACGGTGCGCAGTGAAGCGAGGCATGAGCGGCCTCAACATGCTCATTGCGGTGGACAAGCCGCAGGGCATGACAAGCCATGACGTGGTAAACCGGGCACGGCGTGCGCTCGGCGAGCGCAGGGTAGGCCATGCTGGGACGCTGGATCCTGCGGCAACAGGCGTGCTGCTTCTGGGAGTGGGCCAGGGAACCAGGCTGATGGGCCATCTCACAGCAGACCAAAAGTCATATATCGCCACCATCGAGTTTGGCACACAGACCACCACCGACGACGCGGAAGGCGAGGTAGTTCGTCAGATGCCTGCAGGAGAGGAGCTCGCGCGCGAGGAGTATGCCCGTGAGCTGCTCACGGGCCTGCGCGGCGAGCAGATGCAGGTCCCGCCCGCCTACTCCGCCATATCGGTAGACGGCAGGCGTGCTTATGCGCGGGCACGTGCCGGCGAGGCGGTCGATCTGCCGGCCCGTGCCATTACGGTTTACGACGCCGATCTGCTGTCCATTCAAGTGGATGATGCAACGGTACGGTGGGACTGCGCCTTTAGGGTGTCCAAGGGCACGTATGTGAGGGCGCTGGCACGCGACATCGGCCTTGAGGCACAAAATGCCGCACACCTCTGCCAGCTACGACGCACGGCGTCGGGCCCCATCACCCTGCGCGACTGCATATCGCTCGACGTGCTGGAAGAGCTGGGCGGGCAGGATGCGACACAGGCCGCACTCGACCCAGTTCGTGCCCTTGGCTTGCCGGTGCGTCCGCTTGCCGCCAAGGAGCTCAGACGTGTGAAGAGCGGAACGCCCATCATGCTAGGCGATATGGACGCGTGCAATGGTGCCAGCGTATGCATGGTTGCCGAGGACAAACTATGGGGCATTTGGCGTCGCAGCGGCAACAGGCTCTCTCCTCATGTTAACTTCCCGCAGGGAATCTGTGGGGTGCGCGCATGAGTGGTCTGCAATGGGCGCCGCTGCGTTGCGACAACGTGTGCGCGCGTAGCTTTGCCAACGGCATGGCCTATGCACAAGACGTCGCGTCCATCACACGCGTGATGGACGCGCGAGATCCAAGCGTTGTGGTGTGTGGTGTGTTCGACGGCATTCATGTGGGGCATCGTCGCCTGCTGGATGACGCCTTGGCGCAGGCACGCGATGCGCAGGTTCCCTGCGTGGTGGTGACGTTCGATCCCGATCCCAGCGAGGTGCTGGGAAGGGACGAGGATGCCACGCGCTTGCTGTCTTGCGTCGACCGCGTTCAGGGGCTCCTTGCCATGGGTGTAGACGTGGTGCTGGTGTTTGGATTCACCCACGAGTTTGCGGCTCTTGAGCCCCAACAGTTCGTGCACGACAGGTTGCTTGCCTCTGTCAACCCCATGTCGGTATTCGTGGGCGCGAACTTTCGATATGGGAGGGGCGGCTCGGGCGATGCCGCGCTGTTGGAGCGCATGGGAGCGCGCCTGGGATTCTCTGTGGTCACTCATAAGCTGGAGCGTCTAGATGGCAAGGTGGTCTCGGCCACGCGCGTCCGCCGCCTGCTGGCAGAAGGACGGCTGGACGAGGCAAACGCGTTGCTTGGCCGCTGCCACTATGTGCGTGGGGTGGTGGAGCACGGCAGAGGGCAGGGTACGGGGTTTGGATTCCCCACGGCCAATGTCGCGTGCGAGACAAACACCTGCATGCCGGCCGAGGGCGTGTATGCCTGCTACGTGATCTGCCAGGACCGTGCGTGGCCCGCGGCGGCAAACGTGGGCGCACCTCCCACGTTTGGCAAGCACAAGTCCCTGTTCCTGGAGGCCACCCTCGTGGGCTTTGAGGGCGACCTGTACGGACGTGAGGTGTGCGTGTCGTTCGTGGCCTGGTTGCGCGCCTCCAGGTCGTTCTCAAGCGTGGAAGAGCTTTCGGAGGTCGTGCTGGGCAACATAGACTGGGTACGACGCAACCTGGGCGAGGGCGAGACGGAGGTAATGGCATGATTACCGACGAGGACAAGGAGCGCGTGCGGCAGGCGACGGACTTCCAACAGCTCGTGAGCGAAACCGTGGAGCTGCGACAGCGCGGATCCGATTTTTGGGGCTGCTGCCCGTTCCATCACGAAAAGACCCCCTCATTCAAGATAAACCCCAGCACGGGGCTCTGGAAGTGCTTTGGCTGCGGTTTAGGTGGCGACGTGTTCGATTACGTGATGAAGCGCGAGAACCTGGAGTTTCCCGACTCCATACGCTTTTTGGCCGATCGTGCCGGCATCGAGCTGGTGGAGGAGCGCGGTGCCCGTCGCGGTCCAAAGCGCAATCGCCTCAAGGAGTGCATGGAGGCTGCCGAGCAGTATTACTCCACCATCCTCAACCGGGGCAGGGGCCGTGGTCCTGCCGACGGTCGTACGTACCTCTCAAATCGCGGGTACGGCTCGTCTGTGTGTCGCAAGTGGGGGCTCGGGTATGCGCCAGGCCATGGCATGCTGGTGGCACACCTGCGGTCCAAGGGCTTTACGCCGGAGGAGATGACAACGGCAGACCTTGCGGTCCTGCGCAACAATCGTCCTGCCGACCGCTTCTACGACCGCGTAATGTTTCCCATAAAAGATGAGCAGGGACGCACCATAGCGTTTGGCGGGCGCGTGCTCACCGACGCGAAACCCAAGTACCTCAACACCAAGGAAACGCCCATCTTCCACAAGAGCAAGCATCTGTTTGGGTTTGATAAGGCCAAGGAGCACATCGTCGCGCGGGGGGAGGCCATCGTATGCGAGGGCTACACCGACGTGATTGCCCTGCACGAGGCGGGCTATCCCTTTGCCGTGGCGGCGCTTGGCACGTCCTTCTCAATAGACCACGTAAAGCTGCTGGCTCGCTTCGCAAAGCGGATCATATGCATGTTCGACGGTGACGCCGCGGGACAGCGTGCGGCAGACCGAGCCATCCAATACCTCGACAAGTCCGAGGCAGACCTCAGGTGCGTGGTGCTTCCCAACGGGCAGGACCCCGCCGAGTTTCTCGCGACGCACAGAAGCGCAGAGCTCGAGCCAATCCTTGCCAACGCACAGCCACTCATGAGCTTTGTGATAGACAACCGCCTGGCACAGGTGAGCCCCAGCTCTCCGGTGGGTCTGAGGGTGTCCACGCTCAATGATCTGGCCGGCGTGTTGGCACCGCTCAAGGACTCGTATGCGTTCGACGCGTATGCGCGCGAGGTGGCCGATCGCCTGGGCTTTACGGTGGAGGACGTCAAGCAGGCCATACGCAACCGGCCCGCGCACAAGCAGGCGGTACGGTCCAACCGGCCTACGACGCCGTCTGCAGGTGGCGTGGCATACGCGCAGCCAGATGTACCGTACGGCGATGCGTACAGCGATGCACAGGTGCCGGCCGACTATCTGCCCGCCGAGGCGCAGGAGCCTACCGGAGCCTATTACGAACCGGTCGTTGCCAAACCTTCAACCGCGCCCATGGGCGTGTCTGCCGACGAGCGCATGCAGATTCGCGCGGAACGCGAGTTACTGTCCCTGTTGGCGGCAAAGCCCGACCTGGTAAAGCCCCATGCCAACCGCATAGCCACCTTTAGCTGGGCCGACGGCAGGCACGAGGCCATGGCATGGGCCATGCTTGCGACGCCAGACGACGCGACTCCCGACCAGCTGGTGCAGGCCGCTATGGCTGTGGTGGACGATGCCGCCCACATCCTGGCGTCGGGAGAGGTCGTATCCACGCAAGACATGGACGACGCGCAAAAGGTCGCATTCGTGTTGGACGTAGTGGAGTTGTACTCAACGAGGAGGCAGATTCGCGAGCTGCGAGCGCTCATGCGTGACGGGTCGCAGGACGCCTCTCAACTGTTTGCAGAGGCCACTCGTTTGCAGCAAAAGTCAAATATTCTTGCTCAACGTCTTTCTGGGACTAGAGCGTAACAAAATCGGGTAGAATCTCTTGAGCTATGCGTCGAAAGGAAGCCTGTGGCAGCTAACAAGTCTAAGGAAAACGTGATGCTCTCCAGCGAGCTCACATCTGTCGTTAACAGCCTGGCATCGAGGGCGGAGGCAAACGCTGGCGTCGTCACCGAGGACGACATACAGATTGCCGTAAAGAACATCGACCTCGACAGCGACGAGCTCTCGGACCTCTACGATGCGGTCCGCGAGCGTGGTATTGACATTACCACGGCAGGCGAGAGCGTGAGCTCGGAGGATATCGTGTCGGAATTCGATGCCGACGACTCGGACTTCGATGACGACATAGGCGCGCTGGACGATGACGAGGAAGACTCCGAGCTACGCAAGGAGGCAAAGGCGGTAAACGAGGCGTTGCGCTCCACTCCGCGCCCAAAGACCAAGAAACGCTCGAGTCGTGCACGCACGCGTCGTACCGATGCCACCACCACCATCATGCTCACCGGTGACCCCGTGCGCATGTACCTCAAGGAGATCGGCAAGGTGGACCTGCTCACCGCGGCCGAGGAGGTCGACCTCGCCATGAAGATCGAGGCGGGCACCGAGGCTGCCGAGCGACTTGAGGCGCAGGAGGCCGGCGAGGTCGAGCTCACGCGCGCCGAGATGCGCCGCCTCATGCGCATCGAGCAGGTGGGCCTTGAGGCAAAGCAGGCGCTCATCTCCGCCAACCTGCGCCTGGTCGTCTCCATCGCCAAGCGCTACGTGGGCCGCGGCATGCTGTTTTTGGACCTCATCCAGGAGGGCAACCTGGGCCTGATCCGCGCGGTGGAGAAGTTCGACTACACCAAGGGCTTCAAGTTCTCAACCTATGCCACGTGGTGGATCCGCCAGGCCATCACGCGCGCCATCGCCGACCAGGCCCGCACCATCCGCATCCCGGTGCACATGGTGGAGACCATCAACAAGCTCGTGCGCGTGCAGCGCCAGCTGCTGCAGGACCTGGGGCGCGACCCGACCCCCGAGGAGATCGGCGAGGAGATGGGTATGACCGCCGACCGCGTGCGTGAGATCCAAAAGATCAGCCAGGAGCCCGTGAGCCTGGAGACGCCCATCGGTGAGGAGGAGGATTCCCAGCTGGGCGACTTCATCGAGGACTCCACGGCCGTTGCGCCGCCCGAGGCCGCAAGCGACTCAATGTTGCGCGAACAGCTCGAGCAGGTGCTCGACGGACTCGCAGACCGCGAGCGCAAGGTGATCAAGTTCCGCTTTGGCCTGGAGGACGGGCATCCGCGCACGCTTGAGGAGGTTGGCCGCGAGTTTGGCGTCACGCGCGAGCGCATTCGCCAAATCGAGAGCAAGACCCTGGTAAAGCTGCGCCATCCCAGCCGCTCCGGCAAGCTCAAGGACTACATGGAGGACTAGCTGCACTAAGGGGACTGTCCCCTTAGTGCAGCTGTTGTGAGATGTGCCCCGGAGACCGTCCCTCAGTACACCTCATCATACTCTTAGTACACCCGCTATCCCACGTAGTCGGCGGAGCGCTTATCCTGGCGTTTGCGGCGTTCCATATACACGCCGGTCCTCACCAAGGCAAATCCTACGCCGTTGGTGCCAATGGAGTACCCAAACTCATTGATGAGCGCCTGCGCATAACCCCTTCCACTGATCTTGGGCACCTCACGGTTGGAGAGCTCGAAGGCGAGCCTGCGCAGCTGCGGCGAGACGTTCTCCAACGCAAGGATATCTTCGGTCCGCATGCGGGAGAAGACCGACTCCAGCATGGCGTGCAGCTCCTCGTCCTCGAGCGCGCCGCGCCCGATGGCCTCGCCGGCGTAACGAAACCCAATAACGGTGAGAGCGTAGCGTATGCCATCGTCGTCGGGGCATAGGCGATCCACGATGTCGGCCATGTCGTGCCAGCGCTCCAGCGAGAGCTTGAGCACGCGAGTGGCCGACGAGGACCCCGGCAGGTCCTCCCTATAGCAATAGTATGGCCTGTCCAGGTACACGATGGACTGCGCCTGACACATGGTCTCGAACAAAAACGGGTTGTCCACCCAACCGGCTCCGGGCACCTCGCGCATGCGAATGTTGCGCGTGCGCAGGAAGTCTGTGCGATAGATGGCCGACCAGATGGACGGGTGGTGCTGCACCAGCCGTGGGCACTCACTGAGCGTGAACGGCTGGTGATCGACATTTATGCGCTGGTAGTAGGAGCAGTGAAGCAGCCGCTCACGAGGCGTGGTGGGCATCCATACGCGCCAGTATGGCGTCTTCACGATGTCGGGAAGCTCCGCCTCGTCGTTGGCAAAGCTCGTGGCGTACTCGAACAGATCGTCGTACATATTTGGCTGTACCCAGTCGTCTGGCTCGAGAATGGCGACATAGGTGCCCCGTGCCTCGTCAAACCCACGGTTGACGGTGGCGCCATAGCCTTGGTTGCGCTTGTCGATTATGCGCACGCGCTCGTCTCTGCTGGCATGCGAGCGCATGATGTCCAGCGAATCGTCGGTGGAGCCGTCGTTGAGCACGATAATCTCCAGCGAACAGCGTCCGTTTTGCTCGGCGGACGTGAGCGCCTGGTCCAGGAAGCGCTCCGTGTTGTAGCAGGGAACGATTACCGAAACGTCAATGTGCTCACTCATTGCTATGCCCCCAGGTTTCTATATGCCTCGCACACCTCGTCGGTGGGGCCAAGCATGCGCTGCTTGCCCTTCTCGATCCAGCACACGCGGTCGCACATGCGCTCCACCAGATCCATGCTGTGGCTCACCAAGAGCACCGTGACGTTGCCGGAGCCAATGAGGTCTTGAATGCGGCGCTCACACTTTTGCTGGAACAGGAAGTCTCCCACCGAAAGCGTCTCGTCCACGATGAGGATGTCGGGCTCGGCGGCCGTGGCAATGGCAAAGGCGATGCGGGCGACCATGCCCGACGAGTAGTTCTTGAGCGGAAGGTCCAGGAAGTCCTCCAGCTCGGCAAAGGCGACGATGTCATCAAAGTGCTCGTCGATGAACTCCTTGCGATAGCCCAGCAGGGCACCGTTGAGGTAGATGTTCTCCTTTGCGGTAAGGTCAATGTCGAAGCCTGCGCCCAGCTCGATGAGCGGTGCGATAGAGCCATTCACCGTACACTCGCCCTCGCTGGCCTCCAACACGCCCGCAATGATCTTGAGCATGGTGGACTTGCCCGATCCGTTGGTTCCCACCAGGCCGAACGCCTCGCCCTTGCGCACCGTAAACGAGATGTGGTCCAGGGCGCGAAACGGCTTGAAGTTGAGCTCGCGCCGCGCCGCTGCAATAAAGTACTCCTTGAGCGAGTTGTACTGCTCGGAGGCCATGTTAAAGATCATGGACACGTCATCCACCGTCACCACCGACTCAACCGACTCGTCGGGGATCTCCGGCCGGGTAAAGTTGTCCTCTATCACCTCACCAATGTCGGCCCACAGACCAACCGTTTGTGTGTAGCCGTTCTCATCATCCACGTCGGCGCTCAGGTAAAAGCGTCCGTCGTGGGGAGGGATAAACGAGAAGGTGGGAAACGTCTGTCGACGGGTGTCTCCGCCCTCGGTGCCGTAGCGGCTCTTCCACTTGTACACGTAATGGGGCTTTCCGGGAAAGTCGCCCTTTATGTCGATGCACAGGTTTACGAACCCATCCTCTTCTAGGGGATCGTAGTTAAGGCTCGCAACGGGGGTCCACACGTGCCGTTCTTCGGACTTCGAGTTTGCCATACGTCTTCGCCCCTATATAAACAGAATGAACTTGTGCTCGGACTTGCGAAACACGATCAGGCCCACCACAAGCATAATCACGCCACATGCAAGACAGGCCGCATTGAGCTGAAGCGAAGGCAATCGCTGGTAGAGCAAGAGCTCGCGAATGTACGCCACATAGTGGAACATGGGGTTAAATCGCTCGAGCGTCATCATCCAGCTGGGAAGAATCTCGGCGGGATAGAACAGCGGCGTGGCGTAGGTCCATGCGGTGAGGATTACCGACCACATGTGCATCACGTCGCGAAAGAACACCGACACCGACGACAACAACATAGACAGACCCACGCAAAACATGCCCAGGTACACCAAAAACAGCGGCAGCAGCAGGGCCGTCCAGGTGGGGTGGACGCCAACGGCAATCATGACGATAAGCACTGCAATGAGCGATATGGCAAAGTTGACCACGGCAAAGAGCACCTTCTCCACCGGGAACAG
The DNA here is from genome assembly GCA_030529625.1 of Coriobacteriales bacterium. Classification (GTDB taxonomy): domain Bacteria; phylum Actinomycetota; class Coriobacteriia; order Coriobacteriales; family Atopobiaceae; genus RUG440. The sequence continues at coordinate 33,472 of JAUMWN010000005.1, read as the reverse complement.
CCAGCGGCGGATGCGGACCTTCTTGAGCAGCGACGCGGCACCAAGAATGGATCCCATGCCCTGGCTCGTAGAGTCGGCCATAAGTGAGAAGGTCACGTTGCCCAGGATAATGTAGAGGGGGTAGCTGGGAATGCTGTCGGACGAGAACCGCATGAACATGGAGAAGACCGCGGCCATAACGATCATCATGAACAGGGGGTTGAGCACGCTCCACGCCACGCCAAGGAAGCTCCTGCGATACTTGAGCTTAAAGTCGCGAAGCACGAGCTGGCGAAGGATAAACAACGACTTGTCTCGATCGGAGCTCCACGCGTCGCGCGCATCGTTGAGTACGGGTTGCGTTGCCTCTTCCAACATGCCTCCAAATGCAGCTGTATACAAAACAACCCACCGAGAAGGTGGGTTGCGAATAATCTGGCTCCCCGGGCTGGATTCGAACCAGCGACACATGGATTAACAGTCCACTGCGCTACCACTGCGCCACCGGGGAATAGGTGCCTCAGCACGTCAAAACACTATACACGAGGTCTTTGATTGGTGCAAGAACTATTTTGGCTTTTTTTGAACCACCATGTACTGGGGGGACTGTCCCCTAAACTCAGGGGACAGTCCCCCCAATATATACTGCGTATCTGCTACACTGTAGTTAGCCTTTAAGCGCGGTACGGGATGCCGGCAAGGATTGTGATTTGAGTTTGGATTGCGACACCTGTGCCGTGCACGGGTGTCTTTTTTGTGTGGGAGGAGTGATATGGAGACGTACGAGCCCAAGGCAACCATCATGGACGGCTCCGCCATGCGACGGGCGCTCACGCGCATCGCGCATGAGATACTGGAGCGCAATGAGGGTGCCGCTGGTATTGGCATCGTTGGCATTGTGAGTAGGGGAGTGCCGCTCGCCGAGATCCTGAGCAATCAGATTGGCGAGATTGAGGGCGTATGCCCACCGGTTGGCCAGCTGGACATCAGCTTCTACCGCGACGACATCTCCCGGTCTATTGCGCCCGTGCTCCATGCCACAAACATTCCCTTCAACATAGATCGGCGCGACATCGTTTTGGTGGACGACGTGCTCTACACCGGCCGCACGGTACGCTCGGCCCTAGACGCCCTCATGGACCTAGGGCGCCCAAAGTCGGTGCAGCTTGCCGTGATGGTGGACCGCGGTCACAGGGAGCTTCCCATACGCGCGGACTACGTGGGCAAGAACGTACCCTCGTCGCACACCGAGGACGTGCGGGTGCGCCTCAAGGAGATTGACGGCGAGAACTCCGTGACCATCTGGGACCGCAACGCGCAAAGGAGGAGGTAGGCGCATGCTATCGGTTAAGCATTTGCTCGACACCACAAGCCTCACGGCCGACGACATCACACAGATTCTTGACACGGCGCGCTCGTTTGCCGAGATCAACTCCCGAAAAGGCATCAAGAAGGTGCCCGCCTTGCGCGGCCGCACCATCGTCAACCTCTTCTTGGAGCCCTCCACGCGCACGCGCAGCTCCTTCGAGCTTGCGGAGAAGCGCCTCTCGGCAGACACGCTCAATATGGGCGGCTCCACCAGCTCGGTGGTAAAGGGCGAGAGCCTCGCCGACACCATACAAACCATCGACGCCATGAACGTGGATATGTTCGTGGTGCGTGCACGCCTTGCCGGAACGCCCAAGAAGGTGACCGAGAACACCGACGCAATCGTGATAAACGCCGGTGATGGAAAGCACCAGCATCCAACGCAGGCAATGCTGGACCTCTACACCATTCGCGAGCACTTTGGCCATCTGGACGGCCTCAACGTCGCTATCGTTGGCGACCTGGCCCACAGCCGTGTATGTGGCTCTCTGGCGCCGGCGCTCACCACCATGGGGGCAAACGTCACCCTGGTGGGACCGCCCACCTTCCTCGTTGACGACCCCACCTATTACCGCTGCCCGCAAACGTCGGACTTCGACTCCATCCTGCCCGACATGGACGTCGTGTACATGCTGCGCGTGCAGCTCGAGCGCATGGAGGGTGCTGCCATACCCAGCAAGCGCGAGTACAACCGCCTCTATGGCCTGGACGTGAGGCGCCAGTCCATGATGAAGGAGAACGCGATCATCTGCCATCCCGGCCCCATGAACCGCGGCATGGAGATAAACACCGAGGTTGCCGACAGCGACCGTTCGCGCATTCTGGACCAGGTAACCGCCGGTGTCGCCACGCGCATGGCCGAGATGTACCTGCTGCTGGGAGGAGAGAACAATGGCATATCTGATTAGTGCTGCTCATGTGGTGGACCCGCAAGTAGGATTGGACACCGTGTGTGACGTCCTCATTGAGGACAACAGGATAAAGCAGGTGGGCAGGGGCCTGGAGCCCGGGGACGCAAAGATCGTGAACGGCGAGGGGAAGTATCTCATCCCCGGCTTGGTGGACATGCACGTGCACTTTAGGGATCCGGGGTTCGAGTACAAGGAGACCATACGCACCGGTGCGGCCGCTGCGGTGCACGGTGGATTCACCGACGTCGCCACCATGCCAAACACCAAGCCGGTAACCGACTCGGGCGCCGAGGTTCGCTACCAGATCGACCAGGCGAAGGCCGCTGGACTTTGTCTGGTGCACCCGATGGGCGCGCTCACGGCAGAACAAAAGGGCGAGGCGCTGGCCGAGATTGGTGATATGGTGGTCGAGGGCGCCTGCGCCTTCTCCGACGACGGCCATGGCGTGCAGAGCGCCGGAATGATGCGCACCTGCATGGAGTACGTGAGCCAGTTCGACCGCACGGTGTGTGCGCACTGCGAGGTGGAGAGCCTCACCGCCAACGGCGTGATCAACGAGGGCCGGGCAAGTACGCGCCTGGGCATGTTTGGCTGGCCCGCCCTGGGAGAGGAGCTCGAGATACTGCGCGACATAGAGCTTGCGCGACTCACGGGCTGCGACTTCCACGTGTGCCACATCTCCACGGCAAAGGGGCTTGAGTACGTGCGCCGTGCCAAGGCCGAGGGCCTTCCCGTAACCTGTGAGGTCACGCCCCATCACCTGTTCCTGTGCGAGGACGACATCACCGACTCCTATGACACCAACCTCAAGATGAACCCGCCACTGCGCACCTCCCAGGACGCAGCGGCCATGCGCCAGGGCGTAATAGACGGCACCATAGACTGCATCGTCACCGATCACGCCCCGCACGCGGCGCATGAGAAGGACTGCGAGTGGGAGATCTCGTACTTTGGCTGTGTGGGACTGGAGACGTCGCTGCCGCTCATGCTGGCCAACATGGTCCTTTCGGGCAGGATAAGCTGGAGCCGTCTGGTGGAGGTGATGGCCATCAACCCGCGCCGCATCCTTCGACTGGAACCGGTGCGTATGGCAGAGGGTTCTGTCGCCAACATCACGTTGGTCGATCCAAACCGCGTTGTGCACATCACCCCGGAATATCTGCAGAGCAAGTCCAAGAACTCGGCCTTCCTGGGCCTCACGCTCAAGGGCTGCGCCTGCGACGTGTTCGTGGAGGGCAGGCACGTGCTCGTGGACGGCGAGGTGAGGCCACGGTGAGTGTGTTGGGTGCCAAGACGTCCCTGCACGAGTTCGTCGTGCAGGAAAACGAGCCAGTGGCCGAGGGACTGTGGCGCATGCGCTGCACCACTCCGTTGGCAGCACAACTTGCTCCCGGACAGTTCGTGCAGGTGGGCGTACCCGCAGATGGATCGCACATCCTGCGCATCCCGCTCTCGTTTGCCCGTGCCGACGCTCGGACCGAAGAGCTCGACATCGTGTATGCCGTCGTGGGGGAAGGCACGCGCAGGCTGAGCAACATGACCTCAGGTGCGTCGTCCACCATGGTGGGTCCTTGTGGCAACGGATGGCACCTTCCTCAGCTAGAGGGACGTGCGCTGCTGGTGGCTGGCGGTGTTGGCTTGCCACCTGTGGTGGCCTGCGCCTCCATGCTCGCGCGTGCGGGTGTGGGATTCGACGTCGTCGTGGGCGCACAGACGGCAACGCGCCACTGCTTGGGCTACATAGACGAGCTGCGCTCCATAGGCATCGCGCAAGGATGCGACTGCGCTCGCAAAGTAATCCTCACCACAGACGACGGTACGATGGGCATACGCGGGTTCGTAACACAAGCCATGGAGAACCTGCTGGCAGAGCACACATACGCGCAGGTGTATACGTGTGGACCCAACGTTATGATGGCAGGCGTCGCAAGGCTAGCTGAAGGGTCGGCCACCGCCTGCCAGGTGTCTCTTGAGCGCATGATGGGCTGCGGGTTTGGCGCCTGCAGCTGCTGCAACGTGGCGCTGGTGGACGGTACGCAGGCCCTGTGCTGCACCGACGGTCCCGTGTTCGACGCGAGGAGGGTTCTATGGCAGGCGTAGTGGACATGGCCGTTAATCTGGGTGGCATTCCCATGCGCAACCCCATCAACACGGCGTCGGGTACGTTTGGCAACGGTCGGCAGTTCGAGGGCTTCTACGACGTGGGCGCCACGCTTGGTGCCATCACCTGCAAGGGCGTCGCTGCCGAGCCATGGCAGGGCAACGCCGCCCCGCGAATTGCCGAGTTGCCTTCGGCCATAATGAACTCTGTGGGTCTGCAAAACCCCGGCGTCGAGGCCTTCGTACAGACCTATGGAGACTACCTGCAAAGCCTCAGGGACCGAGGATGTGCGGTTATCTGCCAGGTTGCGGGCCACTCCATCGACGAGTATGCGCGTGCGCTCGAGCTGTTTGAGGAGCTTGCGCCGTTCGCGTCGGGATTCGAGATAAACATAAGCTGTCCTAACATCGCAAAGGGCGGCGCGGCCATGGGCGGCACGCCGGAGGATGCGGCGGCAGTGATGCGTGCCGTGCGCCCGCTCACCAAGCGCCCCATCGTGGTCAAGATGGCACCGCACGACGTGGCAGAGATTGGCCGTGCGCTAGAGGCCGAGGGCGCTAACGCCCTCTCGCTCATAAACACCATCCCAGGCATGGCCATTGACGTCAACACGCGCCGGAGCCGGGTTGCCCGTCCCACGGCCGGCGTATCGGGTCCGGCCATCCACGCCATAGCGGTGCGCATGGTGTGGGAGTGCGCACAGGCCGTGAGCATCCCCCTGTGCGGCATTGGAGGCGTTGCCAGCGGAGCCGACGCGGCGGAGATGATTCTTGCGGGAGCGACGGCCGTCTCGGTGGGGACCGCAAACCTCACCGATCCCATGGCCTCCAAGATAGTCGTGGAAGAACTGCAAGACTGGGCGTCCGGGCAGGGCGTCTCATCCGTTACCGAGCTGATAGGAGCGTTTGAATGCTAACCAACCAACAGGCACGAGATGCGATCATTATTGCCTTGGACATGGGCGAGGAGGAGGCCCTGGAGCTGTGTGCGCGGCTCAGCGGCAAGGCAGTGTGGGTAAAGGTGGGCATGACCCTGTACTACGCTTGTGGCCCGTCCATCGTCGCAAAGATGCGCGAGATGGGCTACAAGGTGTTTTTGGACCTCAAGCTGCACGACATTCCGTTCCAGATCGAGGGGGCAGCTCAGGCGGCATCCCTGGTGGGGGCCGACATCCTCTCCATTCACGGTCTGGGTGGCGCGGCCATGATCGCGGGCGGCCGTAAGGGCGTTGAGGCTGCGGCGCAGAGCGAGGCACGCGGCGGCGAGCGCACCAAGCTCGTGGCTATATCGGTTCTCACTAGCATGGATCAGGAGGCGCTCGAGTCGATTGGCGTGACCAGTCCCGTGGCCGACGAGGTGGCACGATTGGCGAGCCTGGCGGTGGGCGCAGGCTCCGACGGCATCGTGTGCTCGCCGCAGGAGGCCGCCTCCATGCGGGCACTTTTGGGCGACGAGGCCCTTATCGTAACCCCGGGCATTCGCCCTGCCGGCGCCGACCTTGCCGACCAAAAGCGCGTGTCCACACCGGCGGCCGCCATTGCCGCCGGCGCATCCAAGCTGGTTGTGGGACGCCCCATAACGCAGGCAGAAGATCCCGTGGCAGCGTTCGATGCCATCGTCAACGAGCTGGTGGGAGCGTAGGCGGACCCGTATATGCACTCAGAGACTGTCCTCCGTGCAGACGGTCCCTGAGTGCATCTCTTATGACTCCTCGGCTGTTAGGGAGGGGTTGGTCGAGACACCGCCGACCCGCACAACGGCATCGGTTGTGTAGGAAGCATGTTGGATTGTTGCCAAGACGGTGCCTGATGGTTGTAAAATAGCAGGTAATGTACCACTATGGCTATGCACTTTTGGGCGAGCTGTAAGTAAATCGCTAGAGGGTGCACGCTCTTAGGAACGAATGTGTTTGGAGGAAATATGCCGTTACCTCAGCTTACCGATGAGCAGCGCAAGGCTGCGCTGGAGAAGGCCGCTGCGGCACGCCACGCACGTGCCGAGCTTCGTGAGAAGATCAAGTCTGGAAGCATGACGGTTGAACAGGTACTCGATTCCGAGGATCCCATTGCCAACCGCATGAAGGTCTCCGCGCTCATCGAGTCGCTGCCCGGCTATGGCAAGGCTAAGGCTGCCAAGATCATGGAGGATCTGGGCATCTCGCCCTCTCGTCGCGTCAAGGGCCTGGGCGCCCGTCAGCGCGAGCAGCTTCTTGAGGCCCTCGCAAAATAGTGGCGAATCGACCTCGGCTTTTTGTGGTATCTGGGCCTGCCGGTGTAGGCAAGGGGACGCTTGTCGCGCGAGTGCGCGACGAGCGTCCCAACATTGGTTTGCCCGTTTCTGCCACAACGCGCAGCGCTCGTCCTGGCGAGCGGGATGGCGTTTCGTATCACTTTCTCACCGACGATGAGTTCTCGGCACGCGTGGAGCGTGGGGAGTTCCTGGAGTGGGCTCAGGTCCACGACCATCGATATGGCACGCTGCGAAGCGAGGTTGACGCCTGCCTGCAGCGCGGTGAGTCTGTGATTCTGGAGATAGACGTTCAGGGTGGCAACAACGTACGCAAGGTATACCCCGATTGCGTGCGCATCTTTATAGAGCCGCCCTCGTGGGACGTGCTCGTGAGCCGACTTGAGGGTAGGGGTACCGAGTCCGCGCAATCACTGGCCCTGAGGCTCAAAACCGCTCGCAAGGAGCTCACCTTGGCAGGCACCTACGACGTTCGCATTGTTAACGACGACCTCGACGCAGCAGTTGCCGAGCTCTCGCAAACCATAGCGCAGTATGAGTCCCAATAGAGAAAGGCAATCACATGTCGATTACCAGCCCCGAGATTGACACCCTGCTCTCAAAGACCGAGCAGAACCCGTTTTTGCTGTGCTCCATAGCATCCAAGCGCGCATGCGACATTAACAACATGCTTCGTGGCCAGCACCTTCGCGTGACCGCAATTCAAGACTTCGACGATATCACCACCATGGTCTCGGGCGAGGACTCGGTGTCCACCGCAATGCAGGAGATCAACGACGGCGTTCTTGGCTTCGTGCAGGAGGAGTTCGACGAGGCCATTCGCGGTTCCAACATTCGGGTGCAGCAGAACTCATGACGGAGCGCGTATGCCTGGTCCACTATCACGAGATCGGGCTTAAGGGCAAGAACCGTGCAACGTTCGAGAACCGACTGATCGCCAACCTGTCGCATGCGTTGCGCGACATGGACGTGTCTCGTGTGTGCAGGATTTCTGGTCATCTGCTCGTGGAATCGGGAGATGGCATGGCTACGAGCGACATGGCCCATGCCATCTCACGCGTGCCGGGCGTGGCGCGGGTGTCGCTCGCCTATAGGTGCGGACTGGACGAGCAGGCATTTTGCGCCTTGGCGGTAAAGGCCTTGGGCGAGGCTCCCGAGCCATGGGAGACGTTTAAGGTTCATGCCCGGCGATCGTCCACTGACTACCCGTTGCACACTCTGGAGCTCAATCAGATTGTTGGCGCGGAGCTGTGTGCCGCGTTTCCCCAAAAGAAGGTACTCATGCACGGTCCCGACTGCACGGTGATGGTGCATGTGGTGCAGGGGTCGGTGTATGTGTACGTGGACTCCGGCCCGGGTGTGGGCGGATTGCCCGTTGGGACCGCCGGCAAGGTTGTCTCGCTGTTCTCGAGTGGGTTCGACTCACCCGTTGCCACGTGGATGGTGGGCAGACGCGGTGCGGTATGCGTCCCTGTGCATTTTTCGGGCAGGCCGGTCACCTCCGATGAGAGCGAATGGCTGTGCCAGGACCTCATACGTGCCATGGCTCCCTCGGGCATAGTGGGACGGCTGTATGTGGTGCCCTTTGGGGAACACCAGCGTCAGATATCACTCGTGGTACCGCAGAGCCTACGCGTGCTCATGTATAGGCGTGTGATGTTTAGGGTCGCCGAGCGCATTGCCGCCCTAGAGGACGCAAAGGCGCTCGTTACCGGTGAGTCGCTTGGTCAAGTGGCGTCGCAGACCTTGGAGAACATCTCGGTGGTAAACGAGTGTGTTTCGATGCCGGTGCTACGACCGCTGATTGGCTCGGACAAGCAGGAGATTATGAGCAGGGCTAGGGACCTGGGCACCTATGACATAAGCTCACTGGACGCTCCGGACTGCTGTACGCTGTTTATGCCCCGTCGTCCCGAGACCCATGCGCGCCTGGATCAGATTCTTGAAGCGTGGGAGCTCTTCGACCACGAGTCCATGATAGACGAGCTGGTGGAGACTATGGAGTACGTGGACTTCGACCAGTGCAAGGCATACAAGCCGCCAAAGCAGCTGCGCGCTCGCCATCACGAGCTTGCACCAGCATATTCCCTATAGCACACTGCTTCGTGACACACGCCCACAGTGTGTCCTATTAGGAAGTGTAACCTTTGGCACTTGTGCACCAACATGACCCAACGTAACCTCTTCCTAATCGTACACACTTGCCTCACGCAACACCACTTTCATCTGAATTGCCTTTCTGTATAAAAGAACTTCGTTGCATCGGTCCATCTGCGGTTTTTGTTGCCCTTCATGGCTTCTTCATCCTCGAATGCGACCGATTCGACTTGGGTGCGTACGTCCTACCTGCGCAAACGCGATGAACTGCGCAATTGCTGCAAGATATGCGTAAGGTTGTTGTCACATACATACCTAAACCTTTGCGCGTCACCTCCTCGTGACATGATAGGGCCAGGTTTGGGAGGTGATCGTTGTGGCACAGGAATCGGCAAGTATGCGCAATGGTGTGCGCAAGGCAATGCGTCGCTACGGCGTCTCGATGAAGGCAATCGTCGCTTGCGTGGGTATATGCGTAATGCTGGGCGCTGCAGGCGTGTATTGGCTTTACACCAAAGATGCGGGAGTGGTGCACCTCGAACGTGACCAAGAGGCAGGGGAGGACGAATCCCCTACAGACGACGGAGGGCGCGCCCAAGATGGCGACAAACCACAAGAGAAACAGACGTCGGCCTCAAGCCCAACCCCAACTTGCGTGGTAGTGCATGTGGATGGCGCAGTGCACAACCCAGGCGTCTATGCCATCGAGGACGAAACGCCTCGGGTGATGGATGCGGTTGAGCAGGCAGGTGGTCTTTCTGATGAGGCAGACACCAGTGCGGTGAACCTAGCTTCTCCCATCACTGACGGCGAGAAGGTACACATTCCCTGCGATGGCGAGGAAGCTCAATTGCAGCCTCAGGCAGCACAAACCGCGGTCCAGACATCCCAGAGCCAATTCACCCAAGACAATAATGCTGGCTTGATAAACATCAACACCGCAAATGCAGATGAGCTCAAGTCCCTGAGTGGCGTGGGCGATGCCACGGCTGCCGCGATCATAGAGGATAGGGAGTCGCAGGGTCCGTTTACCTCGCCCGAGGACCTCATGCGCGTGTCTGGCATCGGTGAGAAGAAGTTCTCAAAGATTCGCGATCACATTTGCGTATGAGCACAAAAGACGTACGACGACCCTATGTGCCAGCCTCGTTTGCTGCCATGGTGTGCGTTCTGGCTGTGGTGCGCCAGATCTTACGGGAGGGCAGGGGATGGATGGACGGCAACGTGGGGCGAGCGGCGCTCCTGCTGTCCTGCCTGTGCGTCGCAGCGTTTGTCGTCATGCGGCTCGCTCGCAAGGACATGCGACCCTATGGCCTGCTCGTGGTGGCTGCTGCACTGGTGATCGCCAGCCTGGTGACTACGCGGGCGCTTGAGGTTGCGCAGGTACACGAGAAACGGCTTTCGCACACGCCCGTGTCGCGTATGACCCTAGAGGTGGAGAGTGACCCAACAGAAGGGGAGCGCGGATACCGCTGCCGTGCTCGGGTCATGCTGGATGGGTCATCTTTGGGTAGTGTGTGGCTTGTGTGTCCCACCCGCCCCGATCGGGGAGCCGTGCTGAGGTGCGTGGGCACTTATCACCCCAACGACGATGATGAGTGGGGAGTCTCGGCTCGCATGCAGGGCATTGTTGGCAGCGTACGGGCTTCTCGGGTGCTGGAGTCTTGGTCGCAGGAAGGACCGCTTTCCATCGTGTTGCGTGCTCGCCAGGCGACCCTCGAGGCCCTTTGCCCCCAGGAAAGCGACGAGCGGGCGCTGCTTGCCGGGTGCGTGTGCGGATGGAGAGGTGCGCTTCGAGATCGCGGTCTTGACGAGCTGTTCGCGACAACGGGCACTGCGCACCTGGTCGCCGTGTCGGGAAGCCACCTGTCCATTGTTACGATGCTCGTGGGCGCCTTATTAGGGCGCATGCGGTTGCGAAGGACACGCGCCACCGTCCTGCTCTTGATGGCCAGCGGCATCTATGTGCTGTTTTGCGGCATGCCGGTGTCGGCTGTGCGCGCATGGGTGATGGCGTCGATGGCAAGTGTGGCAGGCACTGCCGGACGCCGATCGTATGGTCTCTCGGCGGTAAGCATTACCGCGCTTGTGATGGCGCTTGCAGATCCGCCGGTATGCGGACAATTGGGATTTGTGCTATCGGTGTGCTCGGTGAGCGCCCTGTGCCTGTTTGGGCCATATGCAACGGTCGTGTGCGCGTCGTTTGCCGATGGGATACGCGTGCCACGAAGGGTTCCCAAGGCATTAAGAAGACGCCTGCATGGGGCAAGGGATGCCATTGTCGAGTCCTTCTCGGCCTCGCTTGTGGCCTCGTGTGCGACCATGCCGCTGGTTGCGCAGTCGTTTGGTCGCGTCTCGCTGGTGGGACCTGTTGCCAGCATCGTCTTATGCGTGCCCTTTCCCGCGCTCATGTTCCTTGGCGTGCTGTCCATTCCGCTTGTGCGGGTGCCAATCGTAGGAAGGTGTGCCCTTGCGGCCTGCGATACCGTAGCGCATGTGGTGCTCGCTGCCATGCGGCTGGTGGCGGGCGTCCCATATGCGTCCCTGCCAACCCAAGGATGGGGCGAACGAGTGACCATCCTTGTGTGCCTGCTGGCCCTGGCCCTATTCGTGTTCTGGCCCCGCGTAACCACGCGAAGGGCGGGTGCTTGCCTGGGGGCACTGGCCGTTTTGTTCGTTGTGGTAACCCTGCGTCAAGAAATGGGGTCGCACGCGCGCATATGCGTGCTCAACGTTGGTCAGGGAGATGCGATTCTTGTTCAGGATGGGTCGTCAACTCTGCTGGTCGACGCAGGGGCAGATGATGCGACGTCGAACGCGCTTGCCAGAAACGGCGTGTTGCATCTGGATGCCGTGGTGATCACGCACATGCACGACGATCACTATGGAGGCATGCAGGGCCTTGTTGGGTTGGTGGACTGCGACGCGGTGTATGTGGGTGCCGGTGTGAAGGGGCACTTGCCCGCCGAGCTAATGCAGACCATCAACGCACTGGGAGACATTCCCGTTGAAGAGATGGCGTACGGGGACACGCTACATGTGGGAGCGTTCTCACTACGCATGGTATGGCCAACGCGCAAGACAGACGGCACCACCAACGCCGACTCCATACAGCTCTACATCGACTACCAAGGTGGCGACGGTTCGCTCTGTGGGCTGCTCACGGGTGACGCCGAGCAGGAGCAACTGGCCGAGCTCATTAATCACAATGACGTAGGCGACATAGATTTCCTTAAAGTGGGCCACCATGGGTCGTCTGTCTCCATCCTCCCTGAGCAGGCCAGGCAGCTAGATCCCGAAGTGAGCGTTGCCAGCGCTGGTGAGCACAACAGGTATGGCCATCCCACGCGAGCGTGCGTAGAGGCCCTCGAAGATGTCGGGTCACTCTTCCTGTGCACCAAGGACGTAGGCGACGTCGAGGTCACGCCCGGGATAACGGGGCCAACGGTGCGCACACAGTCCTCAAGTCTTTTGCCGTTTGAGGAGTGAATGCGCGGGATGTGAGTGAATGTGAATCTTTGTGAATCTGTTACGATGTGGCTAGCGAAAGGAGCGTCAGACTATGCGTAAAGGCAATCCCTTTACTCCCACATTCGGCCATGTGCCCTTTGCCCTCGCGGGCCGAGAGGACTACATCGATGATGTCGTGGGCGGATTGGCAAACGGACCAGGAGACCCAAACAGGACCACCGTCTTCGTGGGACCACGAGGCTCTGGCAAGACGGTGCTCCTTACCACTATTGCGCGTGAGGCCTCCTCCGTCGGTTGGATATGCGTGGATTCGTCGGCACGTGCGGGAATGCTCAATACGATTGCGAGGCGCCTGGAAAAGAACGCTGCCCACCTTCTGGAAGCGAAGCCAACGTCACATGTCGTGGGCGTACAGTTTGAACCAGTGGGCGTCACGCGTGAGTTGCAAGATGGCCCTGTTCCGAGTGCACTGCAGCGAATCGAGGATGAGGTCGAGTTTCTCTGCAACAACGGCTCGAGCGTTCTCTTTACCGTGGACGAGGTTGACGCCAGATGCACCGATTTCTGCGACTTCGTTGACCTGTACCAGTTCTTTATGCGCAACGACCTTGACGTCGCCCTGATCATTGCCGGCTTGCCCAGCCACGTCTCTATTCTTATTTCCGACGATGGCATATCGTTCATCCGCCGGGCGTTCCAACGTCCGCTCGACATGATTCCCATAGTGGAAGTAGAGCAGGCAATAGCAGATACCATTGAGCAGAACGGCAAGACCATCGAGTAGGACGCGCTCGCGACGGTCGCAGAAGCCACGGGCGGATTCGCGTTTGCCATACAGCTCATTGGCTACTACCTGTGGAGGGAAGGTTCGTATTCCCAGCGCTTCGACATCACGCAAGCAAGACGAGCGATAAAGGGCGCACGGGCCGAGATGGAGAGGTCCGTGTTCATCCCAACGCTGCGTGAGCTCAGGCCCCGCGAGATCGAGTACCTGTATGCCATGCTGCAAGACGAAGGCCCAAGCTCCACCAGCGAGATTGCGCGACGCATGGGCATAAGCATGACTAACGCGTCGAATCTCCGTCGCCGTCTTATTGAGCACGGTGTGATCCGTGAGGTCCGCATGGGACAGGTCGAGTTTGAGATGCCCCTCCTCGACGAGTATTTGCGCGACCTCCATACATAGGAGCGTGTCGCTGCTTCTTGTCTCTGGACAAGTCTTGACATTCGAATGCCGCGCGTATGGGAGGGTGCTGTTCCATGTGCCGATGCCGAATAACATGTGGGTAGCGTAGGACTTTAACCGTTTGTGTCGTGGGACTCCGAGGCGCTACAATGAATGCAACTATCTATGCCATGGTCGCAGAGGAGCTACGAGGCATGGGACGCACAGACGCATCAAAGGTCACCGTATTGGGCAGGTGCGGAATCGCAATTCTCATCATGCTCGCCTGTGCCGTGCTGCTGGGTGGGGTACCAGCTGCGGCGCAAGAGGGCGACGTGGTGGTTGAGAACTCTGTGCAGGTGGTGCCAACACAGGGCGAGGAGGCATCTGCAGGCGAATCGGCAGAAGTGATTGCTTCCGAAGAGGTGTTAGGGGAGGAGCCTGAGGTAGTCGTGGAGCCGGAGCCCAATGGCCAAGGCTTGCAAATGGAGGAGGCGCCCACACAGACCACAGACGCCCCAGCCGCATCCATACAGTCGACGGACGGGGCGCAAGACGATGTGGCGCTGGAGGTGCAAGGCGCCTCATCACGCGGTCCCAACTCTGCCGGGGCGTTGCGGGTAAGCGGCAACAGGCTCGTTGACAAGAACGGCACGCCCATACAACTGCGTGGGGTGAGCACGCATGGCCTTGCGTGGTATCCCGACTATGTGAACGACGCCTGCTTTAGGCAGCTTCGCTCGGAATGGAATGCCAACGTGGTGCGGCTTACCATGTATACGGCAGAGTATGGAGGCTATTGCTCGGGAGGCAACAAGGGCGAGCTCACCGAGCTCGTAAAGAAGGGCGTGCGCCTAGCGGCCAATAACGACCTATACGCCATCGTGGACTGGCACATCCTATCGGACAACAACCCCAACATGCATGTGGCAGAGGCCAAGGCGTTCTTTGCCGACATCTCCAGTACGTTTAGGAACAACACCAACGTACTGTACGAGATATGCAACGAGCCCAACGGCGGTACCTCATGGAACGACATAAAACAGTATGCCAATCAGGTGATTCCGGTAATCCGCAAGAACGATCCCGATGCCGTAATAATCGTAGGGACGCCCACATGGTCGCAGGAGATAGACAAGGCTGCAGCCAGCCCCCTGTCGCAGGGCAATGTGATGTACGCACTGCACTTTTATGCCGCAACGCACAAGGCTGATTTGAGAAGTCGCCTGAGCAGTGTCGTGCGCGGTGGCCTGCCCGTGTTCGTGAGCGAGTTTGGTATCTGCGACGCAAGCGGCAATGGTTCCATAGACCAGGCCTCCGCAAACTCATGGATGTCCACCATAAACGACCTTGGTGTGAGCTGGTGCATGTGGAGCCTGTGCAACAAGGCCGAGTCGGCCTCCATCCTCAAGAGCTCCTGCAACGCGACCAGTGGTTTTAGGTACGGCGACCTCAGCACGTCGGGACAATGGCTGCTCAAGGCACTCAATGGCACCCTGCCGCCAGGCACCAACGATGACTCAGGCGGCGGCGCCGACCCAACCGGTGGCGCTACCACGTTCCAGTCGGGAAACTTCTCATGCACCCTCGCGCTCACCAACTCGTGGGACGCAGGAGGCGGAAGAACCTGCTACCAGTACGACCTGTCCATCCACAACACAGGACCGGCATGCTCGTCGTGGAGCGTGAGCATCCCCTTTACGCGTGACATTTCGTTTGTGAACGGCTGGAACGCCACGTATGCGGTGCAAGGGTGCAATCTTGTGGCCTGCAGCATGAGCTACAACGGAAGCATCGCTGCGGGCGGCACCGTCTCGGGCATAGGGTTTCAGGTAAGCGCTGCCGGGGGATCGTCTCCTGCAGCCACGACGACAGGAGACCCATGGGTGTCGTATCGCACCCATGTGCAGAAGTACGGATGGCAGAAGTACGTGCGCAACGGTACCATGAGCGGCACGACGGGCAAGTCAAAGCGCCTTGAGGGCATAAAGGTTGCGCTTGGGGGCCTGCCCTGCTCGGGGGGCATCCAGTATCGCACGCACGTGCAGCGCATGGGTTGGCAGGGTTGGCGCAAGGACGGCAAGATGAGCGGAACCTCGGGCAAGAGTCTTCGCCTGGAGGCCATCCAAATTAAACTCTACGGCGACATGGCAAGCCGCTACGACGTGTACTACCGCGTGCATTGCCAACGCTTTGGCTGGATGGGCTGGGCCAAGAACGGCGAGCGCTCTGGCTCAGCTGGCTACTCGCGACGACTGGAGGGCATCCAGATCGTGCTCGTGCCCAAAGGCCAGAGCGGTCCTGGCACCTCGTTTATGGGCGTGAACCAAAACGTGTGGCGCGCCTTCGCACAAAAGGGCAAGAAGTAATCGCATATGCACTGGGGGGACAGTCCCCTGTGTTTAGGGGACAGTCCCCCCCAGTGCATACGAGACGCGTCAGTCGCACATCTCGATTGAGAGCATGGTGATGTCGTCGGACTGCTCGGCGCCGGTGGCGTAGTCTGCCACGCTGGCACGTATCGCCTCGATGAGCGGTTGGGGTTCCAGCGTGCCGTTGGCGCGAATCACGTCTTCAAGCCGGTCCTCGCCGTACAGTTCGTCGCGTACGTTCATGGCCTCGGTCACGCCGTCCGTGTACAACAGGAGCTTGTCTTGCGGCTGCCAAGCAAGCTCATGCAACGTATGCCGGTAGCCGTCCAGTATCCCCAGGGGTGGCTCCGCGACGCACTCCACCCAGTTGAGCGAGCCGTCGCACGCACGGAAGAGTGGGAGGTTGTGCCCCGCATTCACATACTCCACGCGACCCGTACCGTAGTCGAGCACGCCAATCCACGCGGTTACAAACATCATCTTTGAGTTTCCGTCGCACAGTTGGCGGTTTGTGTTTGCCACGGCGTCCACGAGCCCGGCACCCTGCTCCATGCTCTCGCGAAGGAGTGCCTTGGCCTTCATCATAAAGAGGGCAGCGGGTATGCCCTTGCCCGAAACGTCAGCAATCACGAAGCACACGCGTCCATCGTCCTCGCCCGAACCGTCTAGGAGGAAGAAGTCATAGAAGTCACCGCCAACCTGCTTGGCAGGGTCCATGGAGGCATACAGCGCAAACTTGCGTATGTGAGGAAAGGCGGGAAACGTGGTGGGCAGGGCAGACTCCTGGATGGCACGGGCTGCGGCCAGCTCGGCGTCTATGCGCGACTCGGCCTCGGCGATCCATCCCTTGAGTACGTCCACGGTGTAGTTGATGCCTGACGACAGCGACTTGAACTCCCTTGTGCCAGAAACGTTGGCACGGGCCTCCAAGTCGCCCTGGGTGATGCGCCCAAGCGTGTGGTCGATGTAGTCAATGCGCCGACCCACCACGGTTGACAACAGATACGTCACAAGTCCTATTACCGAGAGGAACATCATGAGGGTGACAAAGTACACGCCCAGCATGGTGGTTACCCTGTCCTTGAAGATGCTGTCGGACGTCTGCATTATGAGTACGGTGTAGGCGCCCTGCTGCCTGGCGAGCAGGTAGGCGATTTGTGTGGAGCTGGCCGTGGTCTTGCCATACGCGTCCGTGTAGATCTCGTCCAGGAGGAATCGCTCCATGGCGCCGCTTTGCAGGCTCTTGTTAAGCGCACGCATGCCACCAATTTCGAGGACCTCGTCTATGTTGCGGCCCTCAGGCAGGGACTTGTCGTTGCTCATAACTATGTGGTCGTTCTCCAAGATTGCCACATAGCCCGTCTCGTTTAGAGTGTAGCCGTTGAGGATGCTGCCAAGTGGATGGGTCGCTACGTAAAAATCGTCTTTCTGCTCCTGACTGAGGTCTCCATTGTTTGCGTCCAGCGAACCCACCAGTTGTTCAATCGTTGCGTTGCGCTCGCGCGCTGCATCAATTTGGCCAAATATGTAGTCCACCTCGGTGTTCGTGGAAGCAGATCCCTTTTGGAACTCGTAGACCGTCGACCCCAAAAAACAGACGGTCGCGCCAAGCATAAACACGATGGAGACGATGTCGACGAGCCAGATGCAAAAGAGGGTACGCACACCCATGTTGTTGCCATGGGTGTGCACGATGCGCACAAAACAATTCAAGGCACAGCACACTACGATCATGAGCAGTGCATCGGTAAGCGCTTGACCAAGCAGACTTCCCAGGCGCGACGTCATGAGCGCAATCTCTGTTGAGAAGCGGATCATGAACTGCTCTTGTGTAAGATTTGCTGAGGCCTCGGAGGCAAAGTCACTGACTATGGCATTGAAGGCTATTGCGTTTGCCGTGATGGTGTAGAGAAAGGAGACCACAACGCAGGGAATGGCAATGCGCACGAGGCCTTGCATGGGCCCGCGCGCCAAAGGTAGGCCAATACCAAAAAAGAGGCCCAACAGTAGCCCACTTACGCACAGCATGATGATTGAGGTGCCTGGCGTCACGAAAACGAGCTCGTGGAAGTCGAGAGGCAGGAATCTGGCATGTACAAAGAGCAACGTGCCCGCACTCAGGCCAAGCAAGGCCCCCCACATCGTGCCGAGCAGAAGGGCGGAGGCAGCAACGGGCATGAGCAGCACTACAACGTAGGCAGAAAACGGCACATCCAGCCCGTTGTACACAAAGCCCATCTGCGTAAAGGTAAGACAGACTTGCATGACGACCAAGGTGACTACGGCCATGATGCGCTTGCGGCGCTCCATGGCACCGAGTAGGCCCTTCCACTCAAACAGTCCGCCAATGCGTCTTGCGATGGACATACCAACACCTTTCGTCCAGTTGACTCAATGCCATTATCGCAGAACGGCTCCTTGGTTTTCGCATGTCGAATCGCATGCAAGGCGTTTTTGAGTTTTGGCCAAACTCGGGGACGAGCGCATCGCTGAACCACAGACGTCGACCAATCTGTCACAATAGAGGCATTGATACGTGAGGGGGAAAACGGATGGCCACATGGAAGGGCCTCACAGGCGAGGAGGCAGCGCAGCTGGCGCGGAACGGCAAGTCCAATGCCATGCCCACCAAGTCGGGCACGAGCGTAGCTGCCATCGTGGCATCCAACGTGTTCACCTATTTTAACGGCATCTTTGTCCTGCTGGCAGTGCTTCTGGTGGTGGCGGGCTCGTACAAGAACCTCACCATATTGCCCGTGATCGTGGCCAACATGATAATCGGCATCGTGCAGCAGCTGCGCGCAAAGCAGGTCCTCGACAAGCTGGCACTGCTCGACGTGTCGTCCTACACTGCCGTGAGAGACGGCCAGGACGTCTTGGTACCCATGCCCGACCTGGTGCTGGGCGACGTCGTGGTGCTCGAGGCCGGACAGCAGATCCCTGCCGACGCCGTCGTGTTGGAGGGTGAGGCCGGCGTCAACGAATCATTGCTCACCGGCGAGCAGGACGAGGTGCAAAAGAGCGTGGGCTCCGAGCTCATGTCGGGCAGCTTCGTGGTGGCAGGCCGAATTGTGGCGCGCCTCACGCACGTGGGGGCCGATTCGTATGCCGCCCGGCTTACCGCACAGGCCAAGGAAGTCAAGGACAAGAAGTCTCAGATGGTGGCCGACATCGATCGCATAATCCTTGCGGCAGGCATCATAATCATACCGGTGGGAGGCCTACTGTATTGGCGTGCGATTTCCCAGGGCGTTCCGTTTTCCGACGCCATCACCTCCATGGTGAGCGCCGTGGTTGGCATGATACCCGAGGGACTGTATCTGCTGGTAACCATAGCACTCGCTCTTTCGGCCATGCGGCTCGCCAAGAAGTCGGTGCTGCTCCACGACATGCGCAGCATCGAGACGCTGGCGCGAGTCGACGTGCTGTGCGTGGACAAGACCGGCACCATAACCAGTGGCGACATGGTGGTTGAGGAGTTGCTCGACGCGCGTGATGGCGAACAGGTGCGAGATGACGCGCTCGGCCTGCTTTCCTCCTACGTCGCGACCGTCTCCGACGCCAACGCCACCATCAACGCGCTTCGATCCTATGTGGGATCGGCTCACGAGCTCCCAGACGCGGAGGTAACGCCGTTCTCGTCCAAGCTCAAGTACTCCCAGGTGGTGAGCGGGGACGTAGTCTATCGACTCGGCGCGCCCGAGATGGTGCTGGGGCCGCAGGAACTCGAGACATGCCGTCCAATGCTGGACGAGCGAGCCGAGGCCGGCATGCGCGTGATCACGTTTGCGCAAGGCACAGAGGAGGCATGCCATGCGCTGCTGCACGTGTGTCTACGCAACGAGATACGACCCGACGCAGCGGCTACGTTTGCCGAGTTCGCACGCCAGGACGTGGGTATAAAGGTGATAAGCGGAGACAATCCCGTAACGGTGTCCAAGGTGGCGCAGCAGGCGGGTATAAAGAACGCGTCGAGCTACGTGAGTGCCACCGAGCTTGACTCGCCCCAGAAGATGCGCGACGCCGTGCGCACCTACACGGTGTTTGGACGCGTGACGCCCGAGCAAAAGAAGGAGCTCGTGCTCGCGCTCAAAGATGAGGGCCTGTTGGTGGCGATGACCGGAGACGGCGTCAACGACATCCTTGCCATGAAGGAGGCCGACTGCTCCATCGCCATGGGCAGCGGCAGCGACGCGGCTCGCCAGGCCGCACAGGTGGTGTTGCTCGACAACGACTTTGCCAGCATGAACGACATCGTTTTTGAGGGCAGGCGCGACATCAACAACATCACGAGGTCGGCGACCCTGTTTTTGTACAAGAACATCTTCTCGCTCTCGATGGCACTGTTCGCCATCTTTGGTGCGTTCACCTATCCGCTCACACCCAACCAGGTCGCCCTCATCTCGTTCTTCAACATTGGGCTCCCGGCGTTCCTGCTGGCCTTCGAGCCCAACGACGCGAAGCAGAAGGGTCGATTCGTGGCGGAGGTGCTGCTTCGCTCTCTGCCAGCGGCCCTCACGTCGTTTGTGGCCATCGCCTTTATGATGGTGTTTGCCAGGCTGTTCGAGATATCGCAAGCAGACGTGGCAACGGCGAGTACCTATCTGCTCTCGGTGGTTGGATTTCTCATACTGATACGGCTCATCCAACCGCCCAACATGTACAGGATTATGGTGCTGTGCATCTGTTCCCTGGGCTTTATTGGTGGTTGCGGGTTCTTTTGGCGCCTGTTCGACATCAACAACATGTCCATGCGTGCCTGGGTGCTCTGCGCGGTATTTGCCTTTGCCGAAGTTGGCGTGCTCCAAATTCTGAGCATCCTGCTCGCCTATATACGGGGCAAGCTGCAATGGCGATAGGCGACACAGGCTTGCCGCAGGCAAAGGCCGCACTGAGGAAGCACTGCCGTGAGCGGCGCGACAACATGGGCCGCACACAGCGGGCGGCAATCGATGCGCGCATCACGGCATGCGTAAGCGGTCTTGCACAATTCGCCCAGGCAGACCTAGTGCTCTCGTATGCGAGCATAGGCTCGGAGGTGAGCACATACGACCTCATTGCGACGGCATGGGAAAGCGGCAAGGTGGTGGCGCTGCCACGCTGTCACATGACAGACCACACCATGGCGTGGCACCGCGTGGACTCGCTCAAACATCTGCTGAGAAGCTCGTTTGGCGTGCCTGAGCCGCCAGACAACCCAACCACCCTCGTGAACCCGCGCGACGCACTAAGCCCCCTGGCGCTCGTGCCGGGACTTGCCTTCGACAGACTGGGCATGCGCATTGGCTACGGTGGGGGATTCTACGACCGGTTCCTGCAGGGCTTTGACGGCTGCTCGGTGGGCCTGTGCCGGGAGGAACTGGTGATGGACGACCTGCGCGCCCTTGGCGTGGTGGAGCCGCACGACGTGCCGGTTTCCCTCGTGGTCACCGAGTTTGCACGCGTGCAATGACACACATCCACACAACGGTGTATGCAGCCTGTGTCCATTTGGGAAGAGGTACCTTTGGGACACTCGGTAGGGCATGCCGTGGCACAAGGGTTGCCGGACGTGTCCCAAAGGTACCTCTTCCCAAATGGACACGACTCATCAGCTACACACGCGCTACCAAAGCCCTTGCGCAAATCGTGGCGATGGCTCAACATTGTTGGGGAGCAAACCCCGTACCTTGGCAGGTGAAACATGCAATACAAGGACTTTGAAGGCGACGCCACAGACCTGATCCTGTCCACGCTCGAAGAGGTCGAGCGGGCGCAGGACGTACGGGTGCTGTATGCGGTGGAGAGCGGCAGCCGTGCCTGGGGCTTTGCCTCACCGGACAGCGACTACGACGTGCGCTTTATCTATGTACGCAACGAACGGGACTACCTCACGCTCAAGCCTCGTCGCAAGGACACCATAGAGTGGGTGGTGGACGAGACGCTGGACGTATGTGGCTGGGACCTCTCCAAGACGCTGCAGCTGGCACATAAGGGTAACCTGTTCCTCTTTGAGTGGGCGAACTCTCCGGTGCTGTACCTTACCACCAAGGAGTGGCGGGGCATTTGGGAGGTGGTCCGCCCGTACTTCTCGCCAAAGGCGGCTATGCACAGCTACCTGGGCATAGCGCACAACACCAACGAGGAGTTCCTCCAAGGCGATCGTGTGCGATACAAGAAGTACCTGTACGCACTGCGTCCGTTGTTGGCATGCAAGCACATCGCCCAACAGGGCACCATTCCCCCAGTGGACTTTGGCGAGCTGGTTGCCTCGGCCGCAGACGAGTTGCTGCTACCCGCCATTGACGAGCTGCTCGCTGCCAAGGTAACCATGAGCGAGAAGGACGAGGGGCCAAGAATCCCCGACATAGACGCATTTATCGCAAGCGCCCTCAAGACGTACCGGCAGGTGGCAAACGACCTCGAGGCCCAGAGCCACTCATGGGAGCCCCTCGAGAACGTTTTCCTTAACACGTTGGGCGTACGCTAAGATGGTCGGCCCTGCGTGCCAGTTGGTAATTTGACGTTGTGTGCGGCATGCGGGCGTTTTACCTAGAGAGTTGGCATACCATACGCATGTAACAGAAGTGCAGCACGCGAGCGGAAGGAACCTGTCGTGTGTAAGTCAGACATCCAGATAGCGCAGGAGGCAAACCTCCTCCCCATAGCTCAGGTCGCCGCAAAGGCGGGTCTTTCGGAGGACCAGCTGGAGTACTATGGCCGAACAAAGGCTAAGGTCGACATCAACTCCCTGCGAGAGGCACCCAGCAAGGCAAAGCTCGTATTGGTAACCGCCATCAACCCCACTCCGGCGGGCGAGGGCAAGACCACCACCTCGGTGGGTCTTGCCGACGCACTCAACCGCACGGGCAGGCAAACCATGCTTTGTCTGCGCGAGCCAAGCCTGGGACCCGTGTTTGGCATAAAGGGCGGCGCCGCTGGAGGCGGCTACGCACAGGTTGTCCCCATGGAGGACATCAACCTGCACTTTACCGGCGACTTCCATGCCATTGGCGCGGCCAACAACCTGTGCGCCGCCATGCTGGACAACCACATAAAGCAGGGCAACGATCTGGGCATAGACCCCAGGCGCGTCGTATGGAAGCGCTGCGTAGACATGAACGACCGTCAGCTACGCAACGTGGTGGACGGTTTGGGCGGCGTGGCAGACGGCATGCCGCGCCAGGACGGGTTCGACATCACCGTGGCATCGGAGGTGATGGCGGCATTCTGCCTTGCCAGCGACCTCATGGACCTCAAGGCACGCCTAGCACGCATGGTAATCGCCTATACCTACGATCGCAAGCCCGTCACCGTGGCGCACATCCATGCCGAGGGTGCCATGACGGCGCTGCTCAAGGATGCCATCAAGCCAAACCTGGTGCAGACGCTGGAGAACAATCCCGCGTTTGTGCACGGCGGGCCGTTTGCGAACATCGCGCATGGATGCAACTCCGTTATGGCCACCACCACGGCCATGAAGATGGCAGACTACGTGGTCACCGAGGCTGGATTCGGTGCCGACCTGGGTGCCGAGAAGTTCCTGGACATCAAGTGTCGAGCCACCGGCCTGGCCCCCTCGGCCGTGGTGCTGGTTGCCACCGTACGCGCGCTCAAATACAACGGAGGCGTTGCCAAGGCTGACCTCGGCAAGCCAAACCTTGAGGCGCTCAGGGCGGGCATGCCCAACCTAGAGCGTCACGTGCGCAACCTCACCCAGGTGTACGGCCTCCCCTGCGTCGTGGCAGTCAACGCGTTTCCCACCGATACCGCCGAAGAGCTCTCGCTGGTGGAGGAGGCCTGCCACGCACTCGGCGTGAACGTGGCAATCTCCCAGGTGTGGGCAAAGGGATCTGCCGGTGGCATAGACCTTGCCAACGAGGTCGTGCGCCTGTGCGACCAGGCGTCCACGTTGCGCTTTTCCTACGAGCTCGATGCGAGCATCGAGGACAAGCTCAACGCCATCGCCACGCGCGTCTATCACGCGGACGGCGTGGACCTGGTGGGTCCGGCCAGGACGCAGTTGGCACAGTTGGAGGAGCTGGGCTTTGGCGGGCTGCCCATCTGCGTGGCAAAGACGCAGTACTCGTTTAGCGACGACCAGACCAAGCTGGGTGCTCCAGACGGATTCCGCATTACGGTTCGCAACCTGCGCGTAGCCGCCGGTGCGGGCTTCGTGGTTGCCCTCACAGGCGACATCATGACCATGCCCGGTCTTCCCAAGGTGCCTGCTGCCGAGAAGATCGATGTTGCCGAGGACGGGCGCATCGTGGGGCTGTTCTAGCAGCACGGCAGTATGCAGTCACGTGTTCGCCCTATGCAAGAGAGGATGCGAATGATTGACACTATGATGCGCGGCACGTTTCCCGACTTCGTGAACGTGCTCGCTGCCAAGGAACCTGTGCCTGGAGGTGGGGGAGCTGCGGCTCTGGCTGGTGCGCTGGGCGTGGCGCTGTGCTCCATGGTGGGCAACTACACCACGGGCAAGAAGGCCTATGCAAGTGTGGAGCCCGACATCCAGCGCATGCTTGAGCAGGCCAAGGATGTGCGCAGCCGCCTGCTCCAGCTCATACGCGAGGATGCCGAGGCGTTTTTGCCCCTCTCTCAGGCATATGCCATCCCCAGGGATGACCCAAGGCGTGCCGCCCTGCTCGAGGAGGCCACCAAGCGTGCCTGCGCAGCTCCTCTCGAGATGATGCGGCAGGTGTGCGAGGCCATAGACCTGCTCGAAGAGATGGGCCAGAAGGGCTCGCGCATGCTCCTCTCGGACGTAGGGTGTGGCCTTTACCTGTGCCGTGCGGCACTGGAAGCCGCCAGCCTCAACGTATACGTAAACACCAAGACGCTTGCAGACCGCGAGTTTGCCCAGACACTAGAGGCTGAGGTGGACCAGATGCTTGCCACCTACGTCGAGCGTGCCGAGCGGTGCGCGGCACAGGTGAGTAAGCGCGTGAGGGGGGTGTCGTGACCTATGGCCGTATTGCTCAAAGGACTTCCCGTAGCGAAGGCCCTCACGCAAGAACTGTGCGGACGCGCACGATCGCTTGAGGAGCGTGGCATAACCCCAACGCTTGCCATCGTGCGCGTGGGTGAGCGGGAGGACGACCTGACATACGAGCGTGCCGCTCTCAAGCGCTGTGCGGCGGTGGGCATACGCACCAAGTCATTCGTCTTGGAAGCAGACTGCATCCAGGGTGAGCTGTTGGATGTGATAACCCAGGTGAATGCCAACCCGTCAATTCACGGTTGCCTCATGTTCCGACCGTTACCCAAACACCTGGATGAGGAGGCCGCCTGTGCCGCATTGGATACCGCTAAGGATGTGGACTGCTCAACGGCGGCTTCGCTCTATGGCGTCTTCGCCAACCAACCGGTGGGTTTTCCTCCCTGCACGGCCGAGGCATGCATCGCGCTACTCGATCACTACGGCATTGCGCTAGACGGTGCTGACGTCGTGGTCGTGGGACGTTCCCTGGTCATCGGCAGACCTGTCGCGGCAATGCTTATGGCGCGCAATGCAACGGTGACGGTGTGTCACACGCACACCCGTGACCTCTCGCGCCGCGCCCGTGAGGCAGACGTGTTGGTGGTGGCTGCCGGGCATGCAGGAGTCTTGGGTGATGATGCGGTACGTCCCGGTCAGGTGGTCTTGGACGTGGGCATTAACTGGGACGAGCGAGCGCAGCGGCTGTGCGGCGACGTGGTATTCGAGAAGGTAGAGCCCATCGTGGACGCCATCACTCCCGTACCGGGCGGAGTGGGCTCAGTGACAACCGCCATCCTGGCAAAGCATGTTATTGAGGCGGCCGAGCGACTGTGTGCCGGCGACGAGGAGGCAGACGACGCATGAGCGAGCAACTCGACTACGGAAATCTGGACTACGACCGCGTCGTTCGTGCGGTTCGTGAATTGTTGAGTGCCATTGGGGACGACCCAAACCGCGAGGGCCTGCTGGACACGCCCGACCGAGTGGCGCGCGCCTGCCAGGAGATCTTTGGCGGCATGCAGGAGGACCCGTCGCAACATCTGCTCAAGAAGTTTAACGAGCCAGGAAACGAGGACATGGTAATTGTGAAGGACATCCCCTTCGCCTCCATGTGCGAGCACCACCTGTTGCCGTTTACCGGCCTCGCCCACGTGTGCTACCTACCGCAGAACGGGAGGATCACCGGGCTTTCCAAGATAGCCCGGTGCGTGCGCGGCTACGCACAGCGACCGCAACTTCAGGAGCGCCTTACCCAGCAGATTGCCGACGCGATGCAAGACCGACTCAAGCCGCACGGCGTGCTGGTGGTACTTGAGGCCGAGCACTCATGCATGAACATGCGAGGCGTGCGCGCCGCAGGCTCAAAGACCGTCACCTCGGCAGTGCGTGGCTGGTTCGAGACCGACCTCAAGGCGCGCGAGGAGGCGCTGCGACTCATTGGGCTCTAAGGAAGCGCCAGGAAATAACCTGCGTGCTTCTCATGCTTTGAAAGGACCCAGTATGGCCTACACCATACCCTTTGAGATACCCCGGCTCACCTACGACGAAGCTCTTGCGTACGTAAATGGTCTTGTCGTATTGGGCATCTGTCCGTTGCTGGAGACGGTGGAGGAGATGCTTGCCGAGCTTGGCGACCCCGACCTCTGCTATGACTGCGTGCAGATAGCTGGCACCAATGGCAAGACCTCCACGGCACGCTACACGGCTCGCATACTTACCGGCGAGGGCAGGCGCGTGGGTCTCTACACCAGCCCTCAGCTCATCGACTACACCGAGCGCATGGAAATTGGCGGATCGCCCGTCAGCCGCGAGGACTTTGCACTGGGGGTCGCCGCGGCATGCGAGGCGGGGGAGCGCATCAACCGTCGACGAGCGCAGCAGGGCCTTACGCCCTACGACGTAACCGAGTTCGACACGCTCACGGTAGCCGCATGTGTGGTGTATGCGTTGCGCGGCATAGACGTCGCGGTACTTGAGGTGGGTATGGGCGGCAGGTGGGACGCCACGAGCGCCGCAAAGTCCATACGCTCCGTCGCGGTCACGGGCATCGGCCTTGACCATACCCGCATTCTGGGAGACACGCTCGAGCAGATCGCTCACGAGAAGGCCGCCGTGATTCGCAACGGCAGGACCTGCGTGCTCGGTGTGGGTACCTGCACGCCGCCATCGGTGGAGGACGTGTTCTTGGACCAGGCGCGTGAGCAGGACGTGCGGCCGTTGCTCGTGCGCGCGACCCACGAGCAGGACGTACGCTCGATCGTGCATCCTGGCGCACCGCGAACTCATGACGACCTTGCGTGTGCGACGTTTGCCATCACCGCTCGGCCCGCGAGCCTAGGTACGCCCCTGGAGCTTACCGTGCGCACACCGCACGCCACCTACGTAAGCCTTCGTGCCATCAAGCCCGCCTACCAAGCGGCAAACATTGCCTGTGCGGTCGCATTGGCCGAATCGTATGTAGGCCATGCGCTTGACGCGGTACAGCTCGTCGAGTCGATTCGCTCGTGTCCCACGCCCGGCAGGTTCGACGTCGTGCGAGACAACCCATTAGGTCTTGTGGACGCCTGCCACAATCCGCAGTCGGTGGGAGTGTTCCTTGAGGCAATAGATGCCATGGAGCCTAACGTGGAGCGGCGTCCCACCCTGCTCTGTGCCGTGCTCGCCGACAAGGACGTGGATGGCATCGTGTCCCTGCTCGCACCTGCGTTTCCCCATGTCGTCGTTACCCGAACGTCGTCGGCACGCGCATGCTCGGCACATTCGCTCGCCCAGGCGTTTAGGGCCCATGGCGTGGAGCCCAAGGCGGTGTGCGAGCGCCTGGAGGAGGCGGTTGGGCTGCTCGAGCACGAACCCTTCGTGGCCTGCGGCTCCATCACCACGGCCGGTGAGGTTGCCGCCCTGTATAGATGATGCCAAGTGCGTCTTTCCACCCAACGATTTGGAGGAGATATGTTCGGGCTCAAGACGGAGGCGAGCTTTGACAGCGCGCACTTCCTCACCGACTACTACGGCAAATGCGAGAACCTCCATGGCCACCGCTGGCGCATGGTGGTGTACGTTGAGCAGGAGCAGTTGCAGGCAGAAGGAACCATGCGCGACATGGTGATTGACTTTGGCGTGTTCAAGCGCACGGTTCGTGCCATTGCCAAGGAGCTTGACCACACCTTCCTCGTGGAGGAGGGCTCGCTGTCCCAACAGACCATGGACTGCCTGAAGCAAGAGGGCTTCTCGCTCACCGTCCTGCCGTTTCGCACCACAGCCGAGAACCTCGCCCGCTACGTGTGCGATCGGCTCACCAGCGATGGCCTGCCCGTGTCGCAGGTGGACCTGTACGAGACCCCCAACAACTGCGCAATCTACAAACCTGCGGCGCGATGAGAAAAGGGGCCAAACCCCTTTTCCCATTCTGTGCCAATACTGAGAAAAGGGGTTTTGGCCCCTTTTCTCAGTTGAGCGCTATCCACGGGCGCTGCCGTGCTCCTTGTAGTAACGCGCCTTGTCCTCGTACATGCGGGAGTCAGCCAGCTTGAGCAGGGGGTCGAACGCTCCCGAGAACGCTTCCTCATACGCCATGCCCATCGATGCGCTTATGTCCAATGTGGCGAGGTGCGCCTTAACCTCGTCGATGCCTTCCTCGACCTCGTTCTTGGCGTGGTCCTGCAGGATTGCCAGGAACTC
This sequence comes from Coriobacteriales bacterium, assembly GCA_030529625.1. Taxonomy (GTDB): domain Bacteria; phylum Actinomycetota; class Coriobacteriia; order Coriobacteriales; family Atopobiaceae; genus RUG440. The sequence goes on along the minus strand of JAUMWN010000005.1, from coordinate 5,118 downwards.
GTCGCCGCCCGTCCTAAACACGCGATCACACCCAAAGCAGTTTGCCAACGCACGCGCCGTAGACACGATCATACGGTCACCTGCCCCATGGCCTTTCGTGTCGTTCTCCCGCTTGAGCCCGTTCACGTCGGTTACGACAAGGGCGAGGGAGTGGCCCTTACCATAGAGTTCGGTGCCAATGGACTCGAGCGCGTTGCGGTTGAGCACGCCGGTGAGCTGGTCTGTGTAGGACATGCGCGTGAGGCGTATTGACTCCTCCTTCTCGAAGTACACGCAGTTGTAGCGGCTGTTGAACCCATTGTGTATGGCCACCGCCATTTCCATGCACGTCTCGTACCCGCAGGCCGAGCAGTTGATTTGTTGTGAGGGCTCGTCGGTCTTGTGCAACGTGCGAAAGACCTCCTGCAGTTCCTCCTCGCTGGGCACCTGAACTGCACACAGATCGCCTTGATCCACGAAGTGAGCCCTGTAGGAGTCCAAGCTCAGATTGGCAAACTGGGCATTGAGGCGTTCTAGGCGCTCTTGCGGAGTGAGGTTGGGATTCCATGGCGAGTCAGGGTCTGTGCTCTTGCTCCCGGAGCGAATGCGTTGGATGTGCGCAAGGCCTACCTCGTCACTCTCGTACCGGAGCCGTGCCGTTCCCTCAATGCAGCCTTCAGTGCAGTTGAGTGCGTCGACCAGCGCGTAGGGAAGCCCCTGCGAGAAAATTCCGTGTCTGCCGCGCTCAAAACGCTCGTACAGGTAGGTCTTTCCCGACACCACACGCACCGAGACGTCGTCCCCCAACAGCCAGCGCACGTTGTCGGCAAGGCCACCTGGGGCGGGATAGTACGATCCCAAGCCGTACGGGATGTCGTCGAAGTCGCTGACGTCGCCGCGCTCCTCGTTCTCCAAACGTTCGATGAGCTTGGGAAACGTGACGTTGTACTGTACGAGGTCAGGATAGCGCTGCGTTTCCAGCGACTTTGCGATGCAGGGACCCACAAATGCAAGCCTGTCGGTAATGCCCAGCTCTTCCCTGCAATATGTGGCGATGCACATGAGCGGGCTCTTTACGGGCATAAGACGGGAAATAAGGCTAGGCATCCAATGCTCGATGTACGAGACGACCACAGGACACGAGGTCGAGATGAGTGACGATTCCGCGTTGTCCTGCATGCACTTGATGTATGCCCAGGTACAGATGTCGGCTCCAAGCGAGACGGGAATCACCTGTTTTACTCCCATGCGCCGCAGGGTCCCCAGCATATTGCGATAGCTGTTGGGGTACTTCGCGGCAAATGCCGGCGCGACGAGAACGGATATGGGCTCGCCGTTGGCAAGGTCACAGAAGAACCGCTCCGTGTCATCCAAATACTGCCGCGCCTCATGGCCACATACGTCCACACACGCCCCACATACGATGCATCGATCGCTGTTTATTCGTATGGCTGTCTTATCCGGCCCTTGCTTGGACACGCTTGCGCCAAACGAGCTGCAAATGCGCACGCACTTATTGCACCCAATGCAATTGTCGTTCGTGTAAATGAGTCCCTCGCGCATGGCATTTCCTCACAACGGCAGCGTCTACCTATGGGGAAAGTATAACAAACACAGATAGGACGTTCGCTTCGTGTGTCCCTTAGGGAAGAACCTTTGGGACACGTCAGGTAACCCTCGAGCCACGGCATGTCTTGCCAAGTGTCACAAAGGCGCCTCTTCCCTAAGGGACACCCCGGGACCGTGCCCCATGATGCAAAGTGTGAGGTTCTCATCCACAAGTCCTGTGGGGTGTAGTACAATCGACCCCATAATCATGTAGTTAAAACGCAGGACAAAGGAGCCACAACCCATGAGCGAACTGTTTAAGCAGCTCATTACGCCAGAGGTCACCATGGTACTTATTCTCATGGTGGTGTGCGTGGTATCAGTCTATCTCTTGTCTATTATTTATGTTATTCGCGACGCGGCTCGCAGGGGTGCTGAGCCCAGATGGCTGTGGGCCATCATTGCCGTGGTACCCATCGTGGGCATATTGGCGTATGTCATTCTGCGCCCAAGCTCCTATCTCATTGACCGTGAGGAACAGGACTTGGACATTGCCCTGCGAGAGCATCAGCTCTCGCACTATGGTCTGTGCCCTAAGTGTGGCGCGTCGATTGACCGTGACTTTGTGGTGTGCCCCATCTGCAACACCCAGGTGCGCAACGTGTGCCCCACCTGTCATCGTCCGCTCAACGCCGACTGGAAGGTGTGCCCCTACTGCCGCACGCGCATACAGTAGGCTCTGTACGTCCTACATATTGAGCTCTGCGCGCATAAACTGCGCCATGCTGGCAAACTCGCGCCGTGTTCGCTCGTTGGCGAACCGGCGCGAAAGCATTTGCGCGAGGTAGCCCTGTTCGCGCATCACCCGACGGCTCTGCTCAAACACCAGCTCCCACGCAAAGCAGATGTGCCCTACTAGGATGTCGGCCGGATACTGTCGAATGTCCCTGGGAACCGTGCGTCGCTCGTAGAACGCATCAATTACGGCAGGGGAGAGCTCGCTGTGCTCCATGTCCCATTCGCTCACGCCATATATGTCCTGAATGGGGCAGATGCAGTTGACCTTGAGGATGTCAATCTTGTCTGCATCGCGAAGTACGTTGCAAAAGGTTGTCGTGCGCTCGTCGAACGTATTTGGCAGGCGATAGTCGCTGTGCGTTGCCACCACGTCGCGGATGAGCTCGTCATGTGAGTCATCGCGCACGAAGCGTCGCAACAAGTCCGCATCGCTGGCAAACAGGACCTCTATGCCCAGAGTCGCATGGCTCACCGACATCGCGTCGTTAAATGTGTCGTAGCGTCGCACCTGCTCGAAGCGGCCAATGTCATGAAGGATTCCGCACAGCCAGGCAAGGTCCACATCCTTGTTTGCGAGGTTTGCCTCATCCGGCCCGCATGCCTTCGCTATGATGTCGCACAGTTGTGCCACGCGCAGCGTGTGGGCAACCTTGAGTGCAATGCGCGGGTTGTGAGGATCATAGGCGCTCACGTACTCGTTAAACGTCGCTTGCGCCCGTTGTCGATCCATACTCATAGTCCTTTCCAAGGTCAAGGTGCCCCGATTGCTTCCTTTGCTTTAGCGCTCATGTTCACTAGTAGCGGTTGTGTATGTGCTCGGCCGAGGCTGGCAGGCCTTCCACGTGCAACGCGGTACCGTCATCCAGCACGATAGTACCCGTGAGCGCGCCAAACACCTGATGCTGGTCGCTCTGCACGACACCCACCACGTTTATGGTGTCCACACGATCGATGGTGGGGTCAAACCGCAGGTCCAGGCGGCCCTCGTCGTCGGTGACGTGCCAGGGGTCCAGGTATGCGTAGCCCTCGCCGTCTGAGCATGGAATGCCAAAGTCAACACGTCCCAGCTTATGAGCGACGCCATCCACAAAGGCCATGTTCTCGCTTGCGGCGGTCGTGTCGCCAAAGCCATATCCCAGGTTGAGCGCCACCACGTGCCCGTCCACATGCCCCTGGGCCGCTGCCCAGTACCACACGTTGTCGTAGGTCCACACGCCACGACCCCAGTCAAGCAGCCCCAGCGCCTCGTCCGCACAGAACTCATGGAACTCGGCACCACGCCTAAAGCCGCCTCGTGCACGCATGCCCAGGATCTTTTGGTTGTAGTAGAACGCTTTGGGATTATTGGGCCATGGGGTGCAAATAACCATTGAGTCCTGTGGCACCTGGTCAAGATACAGCTCCACGTCCAGATCCTGGTCCTTGTCAAAGCGTGCCATAAAGAACGAGAGCCGACGCCCGCCAGGCACGTGCGCAAACGACACGCGGCAGCGTTTGTTGGACCATACCACGTCTCCCTCGTTCGAGCTCGTGGGCAGGCCCATGCTACCAAGGGGCATGAGCACAAGCTCGCTCGTGGTCTTAAACGTGCGAGTGGGGAAGTGCATCACGCTGGCCGAGACAAGCCCAATGTAGCCCAAGTCCGAAAAGGTGAGGGCCACGGCGTACTCTGCGTCCTGAACCAGATAATAGTCCCAATCCTTTATGCGCATGGGATGTGCGGCGATGCGCTCATGGGAGTACTCAAACGGAGGCTGGAGCGCATATCCGGCCTCCCTCAGCCGGCCCTCCTCGTCCAACAGGGATCCGCTTCCGGTGATGAGGTGATTGGTGCTCATGGCGCCCTCCTTGTGGACGATTGCTCGTATTTACTTTGAGTATACGCCAAGGCTTGCGACCTGAGCGTAAGGCATCGCCTGCCGTATGCGCCCAAGCGTGTGCCCAGGCAAAAACCTCTGGTACAACTTGTTCTCTCAAACCCTAACTCCGCTTCATGAAGCGCAGTCTCAGCGGCTGGAACACGGGCATCTGCTGTGATCGCGAGTCGTGCCACCAAATCTGCCGAGAATGCGAGTCGTGCCTGTCACCACTCGCATTCTTGACAGATTTTGTCGCACCACTCGCTATCCCAGCAGAAAGCGCCCGTCCGCCATGGCACCACTCGCCATCCCAGCTAAAACCGTTCGTCCCGTGGTGCGACTCGTGATTTCGTTTGATTGCCACGAGAGTCGCACAGGCGCATTTGCGCCATCCTTCACAAGTCTGATGTTTGCCTGCCATGAGGTGAGCGATTTGCGGTAGACTGTAACAGTTTCCGCACGTAGAGGAGAAAAACATGAAGGTACTGTTCAACGACGGGCACGTGGATGCCATCGATGAGGCTGAGGAGCTGCACGTTATCCGTCATAGCGCCGCGCACATTCTTGCGCAGGCCATAAAGCGCCTGTATCCCGAGGCAGACTTCGCCTACGGTCCCGCCACCGACAACGGCTTTTATTACGACGTGGACCTGCCCGAGGGCACCAAGGTGAGCGAGGACGACTTCCCCGCCATCGAGGCCGAGATGCGCAAGATCTGCAAGGAGAACCTCAAGTTCCAAACCTACGAGCTTCCGCGCGAGGAGGCCATCGCCCACATGCAGGAGCGGGGAGAGAAGTACAAGGTCGAGCACATTGGCGACCTGGACCCCGACGCCCGCATCACCTTCTACAAGCAGGGCGAGTACGTGGACATGTGCGTGGGACCGCACCTCATGTACACCAAGGCGCTCAAGGCGTTCAAGCTCACGGGCGT
>JAUMWN010000180.1 GCA_030529625.1 Coriobacteriales bacterium | reverse complement strand
GATGTTCGTTCCGGTGACCCATTCCCTCTTACACCACATATCGGGCCGCGATCAAAATGAGGTCATGAGGACCGAGAACGGCGAGCTCAGGGCCGCCAACCACTCGCTGAGGGCCACGAACGCGTCGCTGCGCAGGGCGGCGGACGCCAGGATGTCGGCGGCGAGGCCGGATCTGGCGCCCGGCAGGTGGCCCCTCTCCGCGGCCCAGGTCGGCCAGGTCTTCGTCACGGCGTGCCCCTCGCGCATGGACCTCACCGAGCGCGGCTGGCGGACGCTCTCCCGCTGCGGGACGGACCCCATCGTGCTGTGGAACGCGCTGAGCGACCTGTGCAACGTGGCGTGGGAGCTGCACGCGGGCGGCGCGGTGGCCGACATCCAGCGGGCGTTCAACGAGCGGTCCACCTTCGAGTACGCGCGCGGGGTCGGCTCCATGACCCGGCGCGACGCGGCGCTCATGGAGGAATACCGCGACACCTACCAGGGGCGCGAGGTGACCTGCGAGGCCCACATCGGCAGGGGCGGCAACGACGCCGACCCCACGTCGGTGCGCGTGTACTTCTGCTACGACCGCGTGACCGGCAGGATCGTCGTGTCGCACTGCGGCGGCCACCTCCCCACGTACGGCGGCAAGTGGATCTCGTGAGGGCCGGCGCCCGGGGCAGGGTCGGGGCCCGGGTGCGTTTATATCATATTATACTAATAGACTACGCATATGCCACCACCCATAGGCCGCACGCTCCACGAGCGACTCGAGCCTGTACCTCTCGACGAGGGGCGGGCATTAGATGGCGCCCACTCTTCCGAGGAACAACCTGTGCAGAGACGCACGCCAGCGACCTTCAGCGGGATGAAGCTGCTCGGGCTTCTGCTCGAGATCACCTTGCTGTTTTTGTCTCTCGCCCCCGACGACGCGCTGACCAACAAGTTCGCTTCCGTGGTTCTGCTTTCGGTACTATCCACGTCCTTCTCTTCCATAACCGCGCTTTTCGACGACGACATTTTCGTTAGATGGATCGGCTGGCCACGCGCCATGAGGTTGACGGCGGTCTTCTCCCTCATGTTTGGATTCGCGATGTTCCTTGGGTCGGTGGCCATGCTCTATGTGGTCAACGTATACGACGTTGTGACGCAGGTGTGGTTGCCGACGGCCTTCGCGATCATGTTGCTGTGCATTCCCAGGATGGCCTTGTATGGATTCATGCTCGCGTTGGATATCGGCGGGCTGGCCTCGCCGACCCAGAACGGAGAAGGCGTGCACGGCGGCATCGATTCTGTGATTAAGGAGTTTGGGGGAAGACGAGTGGCAAGCGTAGTCATGCCGCATACGATTCGCTGTGGTCTAGCGTCATTGAGCCCGCTCTGCGGGGATACGTTTGCGAGGACGTTCGCCTGCGCGGCTCCGCAAAGGATGACGTTTGGCAAGCCTACGTGGCGCTTAATCGCCATGCGTCAGAGACGTACATGGAGGATCCGGAGGGGCTGCTGGACAGGCACAAGGTAGCGGCGTGCTACACATACGCCATCCTCCTGGCAATAATACCAAATGGCCTTCGTGGTGCTGCTGGCGATGGTCGCCGTGGCGTTCGGGCTCTACTTCAGGGTCTATGACCGGAAGGTCCGTGCGCAACAGAGCGCCGTCCGCACGGATCGCGAGGTGCGTAGGCACAGCAGCCTCACCACAAACACCGACATAGACTCGGAGGAGGCTCTCAGGCACCCCGTGCCGGTGAACCGCGACGTGTTACGCGTGCCCGAAGCACGCTAGGCCCCTTCGTTCCCGGACGGTGACGTGGCAAGATCGCATCTCTGTCTGGCTGGCCGATGCGTGAGCCCTAACGCGGTCTACCGCACCCGCCATGGCTCAGGCTCCAAGACGACCCGTCTCACCTACCGACACGAGCCCGCGTTACCCGCGGCCGACCTTCGGCAGCACGTGGTCGCCATTGAGCCCTGTCAAGATAGCGGACAAGGTTTTTCAGATTTTTTGGCTGCCGTCATAATACCTGACGATATGGTTCGCTCGGCTCCGATCGCGCAAACAAACGTCCAGCAGACTATCGAGACGAGGAGGAGCCTCGGACGTGGGCCGTTGCACGATTTTGACGGGACGGCTTCCAGGACGCGTGCCCCGCAGGGAATGCTCCCTCGGGCGGATTCCCTATCGCTCCTCCCAGTCGGCGAGCA
>JAUMWN010000039.1 GCA_030529625.1 Coriobacteriales bacterium | reverse complement strand
TAGCTCGGGCAAACGTCCCCGTCCCTTTTGTCCCCGACGGCTTCCACCCTCGTTCTGTTGGGCTTTTGATAGGTATACTGTTGCTCAACAATATCCAATAGGAGGGAAGGAATCATGAGAAGATCCATTTTGGGCATATTGGTGGCGCTCTTATTGGCGAACTCAGCTCTCTTTGGCTGCAGTGCACAAAACACGAGTGGTTCCCAAACCACGTCCGAATCATCTTTGGAGAAGACGCAGCAAAGTGACAACGCCTCGTCTGCGACTACAGCGCGCACTGGTGCAAAGTGGATTGATTCCGGCCTGTACGGCACCTTCAAGGATGCAGGGGACATTCGCCTTGAGGACGATTTTGTGGCGTATGTGAATCGCGATTGGGCCAAGACCGCCCAGATTCCCGATGGCGAAACGGTCACTTCCTCGAGGGTGGAGTTGCAACGCGATAACGACCAAAAGAAGATTTCGCTCCTCAGTGGGGAAGGTAAGGACGATGCCGAGCTGACCTCAATGCAAAACCTCTATCGTGTCCTCGGCGACTGGGATGCCAGAAACGCAAGGGGCTACGACGACCTAAAACCCCACCTCGACGACATCGCTGGCATCAAGTCCATCGACGACTTAAATCGCTACTTCTCGGACCCCCAGAGGAATCTGCTCGGCAATCCCATGATATCGACGACAATCCACCAAAGCCAGCTCGACTCATCCATAAACGTAATGGACCTGTCACCGACGCAACCAGGTGATCCGTCCACGTATTTCGAAAAGTCAGAAAATGGTGAGGAGGGCGTACAACTCCATGCCGACAGGCAGATGACGGAATACATGCTCACGAGGGCAGGATACTCCCAGAGCGAGGCGAAGGGCATCTTTGACAAGTACATCGATTTTGAACAACGATTCGCACCTGCCACCATTGAGTTTATGAAGCAAAGAATGACCGAGGACACCAAGACGCTCGTCAACGAGTATTCGGGTGACGAGCTCGATTCGCTGTTTAAGAATATTCCCATCCGCAGCATATATGAGGGCCTGGGCTATGACATGTCAGGTAAAGTGCAAATCACCGTTCCGGACGCCCTTGAGCTCTATGACGAGCTTTACACAGACGCGAACGTCGAGGACATAAAGGCATGCGTGCTCGTTCGCACCATTCAGAATTTTACCGACTACCTCGACAGGGAAACGTACGAGAAGAAGGCCGAGTTCTACGAACCCGTAACCGGAACCAACAGCGTGCCAGCAAATGATCAGTATGCATTGAGCACGGCATACGACATGATTCCCGGCATGATTGACAAGCTCTTCGTCGAATACTGCTTCAATCCCAAGGTCAAGGACCAAATAACCGACATTACCCGTATGATGTTAGACGCCTACCGGGAGATGCTCAACGGGGAGGAATGGCTATCGGGTGAAACACGAGCTGCCGCCATCGAGAAGCTCGACACCATGAAGCTCCATATCTGCTATCCCGACGAGTTGCCCGACTTCTCGGTCATAAAGATTAAGTCGCCCGAGGAGGGAGAAACCGTATTCGAGGCTTGGAAGACGACAAGCGACTTCAACAGGGCAAAGAATGCCGCGAAGCTTCACCTCAGGAATGACGGCACACAGTGGAACGACGAGATGCACTACAGCTCGTTCGACGCAGCCTATACTGGCAACGAGAATGCCATATACATCAATGCGGGTGCCTGTGGCGGTGACTACTATGATGCGGACTGGTCCCTTGAGGAGAAGCTCGGTGGCGTATGCAACATCATCGGCCACGAGATCACCCACGCCTTCGACACCGCAGGCGCTCAATACGACAAAGATGGCAACTTGAATAACTGGTGGACGGACGAGGACTACGCAGCCTTCCAACAGCGGGTGGAAAAGCTGAACGCGTATTACAGCTCCTTGGTGCCGGTGCCACAGGTCTCGGACGAGCCATACGGGGAAGAGGGAGCGCTGCGCGTGAACGCGGAGGCGATCGCAGACCTCGGATCCATGAAGTGCCAACTTGCCATCGCCAAGAAGCAGGACTCGTTTGATTACGAGAAGTACTTCAAGCACCTCGCGCTCATACAGAAGAGCGCACGGTACGAGCCCGCCGAGGTGAGCTATGCCCAGACAAACGTGCATCCGGTGGAATGCTACCGCTTTAACATCCCGGCGCAAAACTATGACGAGTTCTATCAAACCTTCGGCATAAAGGAAGGCGACGGCATGTACCTCGCCCCCGAAGAACGGATTGCGGTCTGGTAGTGGAACAGGGGACGGGTTTTTCGTTCAAACGAACGTGTGTGGAACAGGGGACGGCATGAACGAAAAACCCGTCCCCTGTTCCACGTGGCGTCGGGCGCCGGCGCGTCCTTCTTCACGAGCACGACCTGGATCGCCTCGGCTCGGCGGGACATGCCCTGCGTGCCGGCCTGCTCGCCGTTCTTGGCCCAGGCCATCCAGCCGATGCGCTGGACGTGGACGCGGTAGTAGACGTCGTAGGCGTCTGCCGCCGCACCGGTGAGCCGGATCTGGACTGCCTCAACGCGGCGGGACTTGCCCGTGGTGCCGCTCTGCGCGCCGTCGGCCTTCCAGTCCTTTTCCCAGCCTGAGCGCTGTACGTGGCCCCGGTACTCGATGCCTCCCGTGAAAATTCAAATTCACATGTCCCCGGCACCCGCGCACCGGCGCGATCCGCACGCGCGCGTCAAGGGCGTCCACGAAAGCCGGCACAAATCCCCCACGGCATTTCGAGAACGGACTCGCGACCTACACCGACATGACCCGCAGCTCGGGCTTCTGCTCCCGCTCTACGCGTTCACGCCAGAGTTCTTCGAGGCGTGTGCCAACGACATCGAGGAGGTGCAATCATGGCACGAGTGAACCTCGCGAACGAGCACCACGGCACTGTCTGGGTCTGTTGAAACCGCATCACGCCCCCACTGCGCATACCGGTCGTGCGAATCCCTATATCCTGCTTGCAGCCAAGCCTGCGCGCTTCTTTCGACTGCGAATCGCGTGCTGGAGGGTGACGAGCACGGCGATGACGGCGCCCTCATGCTCGGTGCGGTATATGTCGATGCAGTATTTGTCGCGAATCGAGACGGCCTTTTCGCTGATTACGGCGATGACCCGGTTTTCCTTGTCGTAGATTTGGAAGTTCCAGGTGGCGAGCCTTCCGCGCATCTGCCAGCCCAGTTCGCTGATGTTGTAAACCTCGTTCACGACATGCATGAGCTCGCTCGCGATCTCGAAGCTCGTCCCGTCAGCCAGCGTTACGAGGTAGCGGTCGCGCACCGAGGGAATGACCTTCTCGATGTGCGCAACGGGTTTGCCGGCGGCGTCCACGATGTCGGTTTTGTCATGAATCGAGACGGCCTTTCTTTCGCTGTGGTACACGACGTTGCCGTCGCCATCGGTGATGTCGGTTTTCATGCCGATCTTGATCACGTCGGTGGAGAGGAACAACGAACGGGCAGGCACCCCGAAGCTCTCTACGTTGTACACGTTCGCCTGCTCGCCTTCTTCGCGATAGCGCAGGCGCTTGGACTGAACTCCCATGCTGGCCGGTCTCCTTTCGCTCAGAGCACGTTTTCACGCTACTAATTCAATCGTACGAAACGCCTCGTCCTCGTGGGCGTTTTTGGGTACGAACGGTATCCACTGCAAGCACGGATGGTGAGGAGGTTCGTTAAGAGGGGTGTTCGTCAGAACAAGGCAAGCACAGCTGCCGTCGCACCGGCCGATATTGCTCCGAGCGCCGCCAACCCGAAGGGAATGAGGTCGATTATAAGATGGGCGGCATACGACACGAGCATGTTCTTCGTCTTGAGGTACGCGAACAGGCAGATGATGCTCCCCAGCCCCTGGATGAGCAGGATCTGCAAGAGGGAACCGTAGGCGGCATAGTGTGCGAGCCCGAAGACGAGCAAGGTCACGAACGTGGCAATCACGACGCTGCTCTTGCGGTTGCCCGACCTGCGGAACAGCAGCAAGAGGACTCCAAGCAGCATATCCGTCTTGAACAGCTCCTCGCCGAACAGCTGCACGAAGACCAAGGCGAAGAACCCAGCGTCCATCGTCCCTCCGAACGCCGCGTTGCTATGCGTCTGTATGCCGGCGACAAGCTGCAGGAACGCGCCCATCGAAAGCGAATAGATCATGTAGAGCACCACCACGATGATTATCAGCGGGATGTCCCCGAGGTGCGGCCTCTTGATGATGGTGCCGAGATTGCCGTGCGCCACGTACAGGAGCGCTATGAGCGGAATCAGGAACACGACGATGACCTTGAAGATTGTCCTGTCAACCGGAAGGAAGACCGATACGTTTAGGGACACCGCCACGAATAGCGACACCCCAAGGAGCAGCCAGCCATGCCAGGTGGGCGCGGAGTCGTCGTTGTAGAAGGGGAAGTCAATCTCCGGGCGCTCCCATTTGAACCACCCCTCCGGTACGATTCTCTTCGTCTTTGCCACGGCAACCACTCCTCTTCCATCTGCTCAATCGTGCGCGTTCACCTCTGTATACCTTACAAAAGTGTCTAGCGCGTTTGGGCTTTTTTTGCACGATTGGTATCCCCCATGAGCACGAATGGCACCAAGGAGAATGAACAGGGGGCGGGTTTTTCGTTCACGCTCATCACCGTGGCTCAACGAATGCCCCGTTAACGGCTCGCTAAGCCTGATGGGGAAGGGCCTGTCCCCGCGGCGAGCCTCGCGAGGTTCTCGTGGTAGATGACCGACCTTCTCTAGGTCAGCCTGTCGAAGGTGAGGAGGTACTTCGGGTAGTCATCCGCAATCCTCTCGAGCGGTGCGTACTCACGCTCCTCCGTCTTTCGGTCGGCGATGGCGTGGGCCACCTGGGCATAGGTGTGCTGTATGCTCGGTCCGCGCACGACGAAGTCGCGCTCGAGCCCGCCAATCCTGCAGGACAAAGGTGACGGGGAAATATGTCCCACTTGACGGGGACGCAGCACAAGAGACAATGGTGACGGGGACGTTTGTCCCGCATGTTCGATGACGGCAAAGCGGTACAAGGGGGACACACCTCTTCGAGGTATGTCCCCCTTGTCCCTCTTCTCAAACGGACGGCTTCCGAGAAACGTTCCCGGCTCCCTTGTACCTCCCAGTACTCATATCCTAGAACTCGAGGGTGTCCAGCTTCCTCGTGAGCTTGTCAATCTTGTTGAGGCAGCGGTCGACTATCGCCTCGGTCTCTGGCGACGGCGCGGCACCCTTGCGGACCTTGCGGATCAGGCGCGTCTGGCACAGCAGCGATGCCTTGTCCTTTACCTCCTGAAGCCTTTCCTCGTCCTCCGTCCCGAGGTAGCACTTGAGGAAGTGATCGAAGAACTGCTTGGAGGTCTCATACGAGAAGCCCATGAACTTCTCGATGACGGATGGGTCGTCCTCGCCAAGCACCACGTAGAAGTAGTACAGGTCGCTGAGCTCGATGATGGGGTGCCCGCGCGAGATGCGGTCCATGTCGATGAGCAACGGCTCGTTCTTCATCATAAACACGTTGTTGGTGTGGAAGTCGCCATGGACGAGGGTGTTGGTTGAGGGAAGGTTGGCAAGAAGCTTCATGCAGCGCTTTGCCAGGCGCTCGTCCTCGTAGGCGACGCCGCCGCGGACGTATTCCTGGACCCGATCGTAGGCCTCTGGGAATACGTCGTTCTCCGCAACCGTTGTGCCGTGAATCTCGAGCGCGACTTGCGCCATGAGTTTTGCGTACTTGTCCACGTGCTCGGAATCCCGTGCGATGTACGTGGAGAGCGTCTCGGAGTCCACCAGCTCGTACATCGCGCCGTAGCGCTCGCCAACGAGGACGATGCCAAACGAGATTGCCGTGGGAACCCCCAGGACAAGCGACCTGCGAGAGAGCGCAATCTCGCGCTCGACGTCTTGGTAGAGGTTGTTCTGGTTGAACACCTTTATTACCAGCTCGTCGTCGTAGCGGTACACGTCGCCCTTGGCGCCGTGCCCAATGAGCTCGCAGCCGTCGACCGAGACCTCCCGGTACTTGCGGTAGCCGCCCTTTGCCGTGTCGAACGTGTCAGGCCAAATAAAGTTGATGTGCTTAACAAGCTCCTTAAAGGCGCCGGTCCTGTTGAGCGAGAGCTCGAGCGCCTCGGCGACGCTCTTGTAGTACCACAGCTGCCGCTCGGGGTTGCCGTGCAGCTCGCGCCACATGGCGTCTCCCTGCTCCGAGTAGATTTGCGAGAGCGAGCGCAGGTTTGCGAGCTTGTCCGCAAGCCACAGCATCTTAACGCCAACGTCGCGACTCTTCCTGAGGTTGAGCAGCGAGCCCTCCTTGCGCCGTTGCCACGTGGCGCTCCTGTCCTCGCCAGGGTACTCGTCCTCCGACTCGGAGTGGACCAGCTGCGCCACGCGCTCGCCAAAGCGCTTCTCGATCTCGTCCAGGGTGCCGTCTGTGTCCTCAACGACGTCGTGCAGAATGCCCGCCGCAATGACCTCCATGTCGTCGGTCATGGTGGAGAGGATCTGGGCCACTTCCATGGGATGCAGAATAAACGGCCGACCCCCAAACTTGCGCACCTTGCCCTGATGCATGATGGTCGCGTATACGATAGCCTCTTCCAGCATGTTCATCATGAGGGGGGGTCCTCTCGTTGAGATAGTCGACAACCATGTTGCATTATACGCAAAGTACTGTCTTGCCTTCGTGCGCCCCCCTTTGTCCCAAGAAAACCCCGCTGCCAATCGTAAGGATTACCAGCGGGGTTATGATGCACAATTCTGATGCGACGAGTCACATCATCCGGAATGTGTTACTTGGCGCTCTGCGTGGAGGTCGTGCTTTCCGAGCTGTTCGCCACAACCTCAAGGATGGTGAGGAGCTGCTCAATCTCCTGGTCGCTCATGGACTCCAGCTGCTCGCCAACCTGGGTGGCCAGAGCGATGATGCCGTCAACCGTCTCATTAAACTCCTTCTCGGTTACCGGCTTGAGCGTGCCCGATCCGTGCTCGCCCAAATCGATGGTGAGGGCATCATCCGTTGCACCCGTGATCGCGAACGTGAACGTGTCGCCCGTCTCGGAGTCGGTAATGGTTACCTTGTTGTCCTCAGCCTTTGCGGGACCGCTATAGGCAAGAAGCTCAGTCTTGTCGTCGTGGTTGCCAAACAGGATGATGCTTGCGGTGTCGTTCTCTTCGTCCTCACCGTACAGCAGAGAGTCGCCCTTCTCGGTCTCGCCCTCCCAGAACACAATCTTGTCTTCTTTGGTGGTGGCGGTATCGGTGGTCGTGGACGTTGTCTCGGTAGTCGTCTCGGTGGTTGTCGTGGAAGTATCCTCGGAGGTCGTCGTGGTCGTCTCGCTGCTGGAACCACCGCAGCCAACAAGGCCCAGTGTGAGCGCGAGGGCGCCGGCCATAACGGGAGCTACAAACTTGTTGAACTTCATGTATCCTCCTTTTGCGGTGCGCCCTGCCAATGCCAAGACGCATTTGACGGTGAGTAGGATTATAAAACAGAGGGTGCGCGTTGCACCCTCGCAGAGATGGAGAATCGTTAATAGCGCATCTTGTGAGCGAGCTTGCAACTCATGTTCTTATGGTATAGCTATGCGATAGGAGGCATAAACATATTGTACTCCCTGTACAATGAGACGGCACGCCGACGACGGGACCGTCGGCTCGCAAGCCATCCATACGCTTGTCCCAAAGAGAGGGAATCGCCATGCAGATTACGCGTTTTGCCCCAGCATCATTAGCCCCAAGGCAGCCGACGTTATTGAGGTCCTCGAGGCTCTCGGCTTTGAGCGCCGCCACAAGAAGGAGGGCATCAACGACAAGGACATCACGTCCGTCTCCATGAAGAACGCCGATGGCTTTAGCGTAATCGTCACGCAGGTCGACCAGCTTCCGCAGGACCTGACGACCATCCAAATGAACGTGCGTGACTTCGACGAGGCCTACCAGCCTCTCGAGTCCAAGGGCTTCAAGAACTCCCAGGGGGACAAGATCACGGAGACCGGCTCCTCCAAGTCTACCATGATGGTCTCGCCCTCCGGTTACTCCATCGCCATTACCGAGCACATCCGCAAGTAAAGAGCGCTGACGCAGTCGGTGGCTTTACAAGACGCTGGCAGGCACATCGCCTGCTGGCGTCTTTTTTGGTCGGGGGGACGGACAAAGGTGACAGGGACGTTTGTCCGCGCCTAAAGGTACTGACGACAGGCTTGCCAGGTGAAGAGCATATTTTTGTTAAGGCCGCCTGAGATGGCCTCGAGATGCTCTGGCGCGAGGTCGAGGTCAAGCTCGTCGGCGAGGTCCATAAGCTCCTCTTGAGTCGTGCATGCCTTAAGTTGTTCCTGCTGCTCGGGGGTCAGATCCTCGAATTCCACGTTTGTCTTCTTGGTCGGATTCTTCTTTACCAACTATCCTACACGAAGTTTGTTTCACTCCTAGGGAACGCACCCTCGTCTCCTTCGTCCCTCAGAATCGCTTACATAAAGCCATAATCTATGCGGGCGAAAAGAAGAAGGGCGAGAAATGCGCAAGACAATAATCGAGCATGTTGCCTTCTGCGCTGCGCACAATCCCAAGAAGCTTGCCATGATGACGCCCGAAGATAGCCTGTCGTATGGGGCGCTCTACGAACATGCCAGGGGTTATGCGAAGTACCTCGCCTCGTGCGGCCTCCGGCGTGGCGACATTGTTGTCCTGAGGGCGACCCAAACAATCGAGTACGCGATTCAATACCTTGGCATTCATCTGGCCGGCGGGGTGGTGACCTCTCTGGGGTGGACCGTCTCGGATGTTGAGCTGGTTGATGTGGCACAGAGCGTCGGGGCTGCCGCGATTATCGCAGACATCACCCTTGCAGATGAGACGTGCTCGGCCACGCCAGTTCCTCTCGGCGACGTGCGCCAAATTGCCTCCGAGCATGTCTGCGATAACCTGGAGCTGCGGTTTCCCGGCTTGGCCGATCCCGCCGATATCCTCTTTACACGGGAACGACGGGGGCCACAAAGGGAGTCGAGCTGTCGCACAGGGCTCTTGTCGCGACTGCGGAGAACATGATCTTTGGCTGCGGGTACAAAGACAACACGACGATGGTTGTGCCCGGACCACTGAACCACGCAAACGCCATCCGGAAGCTCTACACGACCTTCGTCAACGGCAGTGCGGTGTACCTGCTCAAGGGAGTGGGCAACACTGAGGCTTTCTTCTTTGCGCTGGGTAGCGCTGAGGGTTCAATAGCATGCTGCCTTCCCCCTGCCGCGATTCGCAAAATCTTTCAGTTGTCAAAAGACAGGATTGGGGAGTACCACGACGGGATCGATTTTATCGAGTCGGCATCGGCGCCCCTTCCGAGAGCCGACAAGGATCGCCTGTGCGAGCTGCTGCCAAAGACTAGGCTCTACGTTTGCTACGGGTCTTCCGAGGCATCCTCGGTATGCATGCTCGACTACAACCGCTTGAGGGGCATGGACAACTGCGTGGGAAAGGCAGTGGCGAATTCGAGGGTCATCCTCGTGGATGACGAGCACAACGAGATTCGCTCGTCAAAGGATAACGTTGGTCTTATCGCATGCATGGGCGACGGCAACATGGACGGTTACGTCAACGACCCGGCGCTCACGAGCGAGGTTCTACAAGACGGCATCGTATACACGAACGACCTTGGATACATGGATGACGAGGGATTCGTCTACGTCATCGGGCGCAAAGGCGACGTGATCAACGTTGGCGGCTTGAAGGTGGCGCCCGTTGAGGTGGAGTCGGCCGTTCTTGCCTATGACGGCATTGCGGATTGCATTTGAAGTGCCGCCGCACAGGCACATGCCACCGCCACGCATAGAATAATCGGTAGTTTCCTCATTTCCCTTCCCCTTTCGCCCCACGTTTTGCCGTAGCATCTTGCTCGTTACCTACCTAAATGGACTACACCAGAGGCGTGCATGGAAGCGTTGCTGGGTGCCTGCGAGCGGGGTTGTGCCGTCCCGCATTATCGGCAATATTAATGGTATATAATTGTGCTTGTATCTATATATTGCCGATAGGAGAGTACATGGAATGGGCGGGAGTCGCAGAAACCGCAGCTAGATGGGGTATATCGGAGCGTAGTGTGCGCAACTACTGCAACCAAGGTCGCGTACCTGGAGCATATCTTGCCGGTAAGACGTGGCGCATTCCCGCAGATGCCACCAAGCCGCCGCGCGCAAATGCCCGTGCCAGCCGCCCTCTGCTCGATGTCCTGCGCGCGGAAAAGGACGCAGGAGTTCGCGGGGGGATATATCATCGTCTGCAGGTCGACATGGCCTACAACTCCAATCACATCGAAGGGTCGACGCTCACGCGCGACCAGACGCGTTACATCTTTGAGACGAGAACCGTCGGGCTGGGCGAGGGGGATGTTATTCGCGTGGACGATATCATCGAGGCGTCCAATCACTTTAGAGCCTTTGACCTCGTGCTTGAGAGAGCGATGACGAAGCTCGGAACGAGGCTCGTGTGTGAGTTGCATCGCGTTCTTAAAGAGGGGACCTCCGATGCGGCTCAGGACTGGTTTGCAGTAGGTAACTGGAAGCGTTTCCCCAACGAGGTTGGAGGGCGCATGACGACCCCTCCCGAGCGAGTCGATGCTGAGGTGCGCAAGCTCATCTCTTCCTATGAGGCAAGCGGTCCACATGGCTTTGACGACCTCCTTGACTTTCACGTTCGCTTCGAGCGCATCCATCCCTTCCAAGACGGAAACGGGCGTGTGGGAAGACTCATCCTGCTCAAGGAATGCCTACGGTGGGACATCGTGCCCTTCCTTATTACCGACGAGCTCAAGCTCTTTTACTATCGAGGTCTGGCGCGCTGGGACGAAGAACGTGGGTGGCTGCGCGACACCTGCTTGACTGGACAGGATGCCATGCGCGAGGTACTCGAACGGTTTTGCGTGGACGGCGCGAAAAACTGACCGCATCGTGTAGAGCTTCCATAAGAACGGCTCGGTCCCAAAACCTGTGGCTGTGGGCAGCACAAGGGATGGTGGACAAAGGAGACGGGCCTCTTTGTCTACAGCAAGGCTGCTTGCCCTTCAGCCGATGTTTCGGGCTCCGGGTCCTCAGGTACAGGAGCGTCTGCAGGCGCGGCATCCTCCGCTGCGCCCGTGTCGGCGCCGTCATCGCCCGCGGGATCCGGGTTCTCAGGTACAGGAGCGTCTGCAGGTGCAGCGTCCTCTGCTGCGGTTGCGTCGGTGTCGTCGTCTCCTATCGCGGCGGGCTCCGAGTTGGTGGCGTCTGTCCCCGGAGCCTCTTCTGTGGTTGCGCCGTTCTCGGTCGTGCCGCTTGTGCTGGCAGGGTCTTCGGTGGCTGCATTATCCGTAGCAGCACCCTCTGTGGCGTCTTTGCCAGCGGCAGCGGACCCGTTCCCATCGTCTGTCTTTGCGGCCATGGGTGGGGCATCGTCCTTGGCTGCCTGGGCCGTTTGCGGTGTCTGCGAGTTGGCGGTCGCCTGGTCGGGGTTCGACTTGCCGCCGCCAATGTTGGCCGTATCGTTCTTGACGGTTGAGGGCACCACGGTGTTGGATTCGACAATCTTGAAGTATTCAGAGGAAGACTTCTTGTTTGGGTCGATTGGGGCATCAAAGCGCTTGTTAAAGTCAAACAGGATGGAGCCGTTGGGGGCCTCGTCGTTTGGTAGCGGCTCATCGAGGTAGAGCATGTAGTTGAGGAAGGTGTTCACGAAGTTCAACGACTCCATGTCGGCATCGTATCTCGTGCTGTTCGCACGCTTTACGCCACGGATGAACTGATCCTCGAAGGACTTGGTATCCGTGTAGATGGGTTTTCCATCTGCGCCCTTGGGCGAGATCATGCTGATTACCTGATCCAGTGTCGAGCCATCATGCATCCACTTGAGCATGGAGTTGAGTCCGTTGCGCAGCTTGTTTGAGTCGACCGTGGTCACGCCGTTAACGATTTGCACCGACGAGGCGGCGGGGGCGTAGTTGCCGTTGTAACGCGCCGCGAGTTCGCTCAGATAGAGCGTCGCGAGGTAGCCGGTCACATAGCGGCTCAAGGCGGGGTTGATGGGCTCGCCGTTCGGCTGCGTTCCCCCTCTACTCCACTCGAGCTCATAGTACAGGTATGTGCCGTTTTTGTTCTGTGCGTTCAGGTAGTTGTCGAAAATGCGCTGAGGGGTAAAGGTGCGATCCAAGTCACCCGCGCCATAGTTGCCGTTGGCATCTTGCTGCCTGCGGAAAACCTGGAAGGCGCCGTATCGGAATGCATAGACGTTCTCCACGGCCGAGGCGGTTCCCTCCCTGAACCAAGTGGGATAGCGCAGACTCATCCACCGATTGTAAAGCGCTTCCGAAGCAAACCTGTTGTTGGCGTCGAGCTCTACGTCCTGCAGATTGGTGGCGCCAGCCATGCCCGTGCGATTGTAGTCGTCCATGAACGCGTGGAACATCTCGTGGACGATGGTGTTGCGCAAGGTCACCATCGCCGGCCCTTCGCGCACGAGCGTGTAAAGACCCGTCTTTGCGTCGCGAATGGGTTTGCCGCTTGCATCCCTCTTTATGAGGTCGTCAACATCCACGGCAAGCAAGTAGCCGTACGTGAGCTTCCCATTGACTCTCTTGCCGTCTCCGTAGACGTAGGCAAGTGCGGAATTTTCGCTCTCGTGCTCTGGTATGCCGTCTTTGTCACCTTTTACGTAGTAGATGTACAGGCCAATCTGCTTGCCAATCTCCCCGTTGTTGGCCGCCTCGCGGAAGGCGGGAAAGCTGTCGAGCAGGAGCTCAACCGCCTGCGGCTCCAGATAGTCGATGATGAGCTCGATGAGCCACTGGAGGTCTTCGTCGGAGAGGACGTCGCGTGCCGTCTGCGCACAGTAGACCTCTACGATCGTTCCGTAGCCGCCAAGGCCCTCAACGTCGTTGTCCTGCTCTGTCGGCTTTTGGGTGTTCCTCTGCTCGCTACGCTGCTCGTCCTCTTGCTCGTTGCCCTGCCCCTCATTGGGGGTGGACGTCGCACTCGTGGATGCCGCTTGCGCAAAGAGGTCTTTGAGGGATGCCGGCATGATGTAGGTGATGCCCGTTGAGGCATCGTAGACCGAAATCGTCTCCTGCGTGCCAAACAGTGAGGTGAGCGAGTCGGAAAGGGTGACGGTTACGGCGTCATCTGCCAGCGCATAGTCCTGCGGAACGAAGAACGCGAGTACCGGGAGATAGGTGTGCCCCTTGTCGGCGATGTCTTTGTCTATGTGCAGGTCGTCACGGACCCACAGAACGGGAATCTCCCAGGAGGCACCCTCCGACGCGGTGACGGACGCTCTGTTATCGAGCGTGGTGCCGGGAGTCGGTGCGTCCACATCGTCGATAAAGATGTTTGTGAGCAGTTTGGTCTGGCCAGCCGACAAGGTGTGATTCTCCACCTCCACCTTGCGCTGCTCAGCGTAGGCGACCGCAGGCATGATGCCCTGCAACGCGAGCGCGAGCGTGACGAACACTGCCATCAATCTGTTGAGTCTCGTGTGTTTCATGGCCGTTCCTTTGCTATGCCCAAAGCGATTAACAGAATAATACCGCAGTGCGCGCAAAAACGAAATGGGAACCGTAATTAGTGTAAAGTCAATCGCGCCAGCGTGAAGGAATCCTGCGGATATATGACATCGAACCATTCGCCTGTACACTAGCTGGAAGAGCTAGTGTACAGGCGAATGGTTCGATGTCATATATCCGCAGGATACGGAAAGAATCGGTACGACGACTTTACACTAATTGCACAGAGGTCTTTGCGGTAAGCCATTTCGCGAGGCGAAAATCCGTGTACCGCAAGGGAAGAGGCCTCTTTTGGCCACTGAGCAGAGTTTGGCGTGGCGCGAGGCTCCCCAACAGTGGCCAAAAGGGAGCTCTTCCCTTGCGGATAGTAACGCGAGAAGAGGGGTTTGGCACCTTTGCATCAATGTTTATGGCCTTGCGGGCAAAGGACGACTATAGTGACTCATATCCGGAGGCGAGGAGGACCCGTGAGGCTGGGCGCGCTGCTCAAAGAGATCGACCACCGCTACGTGCGGGGAGCCTGGGATGGCATTGACGTGTGCGACGTCGCCTACGATTCACGGTGTGTGCGTTTGGGCTCCCTGTTCGTGTGTATCCCCGGGGTCGTTACCGACGGGCATGACTTCGCGGCGGATGCCGTGCGTCAAGGCGCCGCCGCCCTGCTGGTTACCCGCGAGCTTTTGCTGGATGTGCCTCAGGTTGTTGTGGAAGACGCTCGCGACGCCTTGGCCGCTGTGTCAGCGGCATTCTTTGGCAACGGGTCTGCGCGCATGGACGTCGTGGGCGTAACGGGCACCGCGGGGAAGACGACGGTAACCTACATGGTGGAGCACATGGTGCGCCAAACAGGGGGAAACCCAGGGCTCATCGGCACGACTGGCTACCGCTTTGCAGGCCACGAGCTACCCGCGACGCTCACGACGCCTGTGGCACGCGACCTCCAGGAGCTGCTCGGCCATATGGCCGATGCCGGCTGTAACGTTGCGGCACTGGAGGTCTCGAGCCACGCGATTTCCACGCGTCGGTGTGCGCACACGCGCTTTGCGGTGGCCGCGTTTACGAACCTCTCCCGCGAGCATATGGAGCTACATGGCACCATGGAGCATTACTTCCAAACAAAGCTGCGGCTCCTCACCGATGGCGACATCCAGTCGCGTGTGGTGTGTGCGATGGACGAAGGTGGCAGGCGTGTGGCACGGCATCTTCGCGAGCGGTGTCTTGCGTTTTACGAGGTCTCGGCCGAGCCAAACGCACACGTTCGCCTGTTGTCCTACGTGCCGCGCGGACTGGACGGGGGACTGCTGGAGGCCGAGGTCTGCGGCACGCGCGTTGACGTGGAGCTCAAGGTACCCGGCGACTTTAACGCGCGAAATGCGCTGATTGCCTTAGGCATAGCGAACTCGCTGGGTTTGGACCTCCCCTCGAGCGCCCGGGCGCTGGAAAGCTTTACTGGTGCACCGGGCAGGATGGAGCGCATTGGGGAGGCAGACGCACACGGGTTCTGCGTAATCGTGGACTATGCCCACACGCCTGCCGAGCTCTCGAATGCAATGCGGGTCGTACGCACCAGCACGGACGGTCGACTTGCCGTCGTGTTTGGCTGTGGGGGCGAGCGCGACCCACAAAACCGTCCGCTCATGGGAAGAATTGCGGCCGAGGCCGAGCTCGCGGTGGTCACGAGCGACAACCCCCTCTCCGAGGACCCCGCAACGATCGCGCGCCAAACCGTCGCTGGCATGGGCGATCGGGCGTCGCATGCCGTGGTACGCACAGATAGACGCGAGGCCATACGGGAGGCGCTTGCCTGGGTCCGTCCGGGAGACACCGTGCTCGTTGCCGGAAAGGGCCACGAGCAAACGCAGACCGTTGGCGGTGTTACGACGCCCTTTGACGACCGGGTGGTCGTCCGAGAGGAGCTTGCTAGATTGGCATAGCGTTATGCGGGTGGTGCCTTCGCCCTCACGCGGCAAGAACCGCCAAACCTCTTTTTGCTACGCGGCTTTGCGTGGTGGTGAGACGTGTGTTTGGGGTATACAATATGTTCCCTGGCCCAGTTGGTTCGCAGCGACAAGGGGACATCCATGTTCGAGAGACGACACTTGTACAAGTTACTGTTCCTCATCGCTGTGGTCGTGATCACCTACATCATCCAGCGGTTTGCCGCAAAGGCCGTGCGTCGCGTTCTCAAGACCGGAAACGTTCCCAAGGGATCGATCTTCGTGAATCTGGTACGCGTGTTAATTTGGTCATTTGCCCTGCTCATGGTGCTCGAACCGGTGTTTGGCATCCAACCCACGGCCTTCGTGGCTGCCTTGGGCGTGTCCTCCGTAATCGTCTCGTTTGGCCTGCAGACCACCATCTCCAATGTGATCTCGGGCCTGGGCCTCATGCTTGGGCACGTTATCAAGGTGGGAGACTGGATCGAGGTGGGCGGCTACCAAGGTGTCGTGACCGACATAACCTGGCGGGCCACCACCATAAAGGCCCTCATTGGGGACGTGATCGTGATTCCCAACTCGGTCCTCAACACCACGACGCTGCGCAAGCTCGCGCCGCTCTCCGCACGTGCCGTTACCATATCGCTTGACGTGTATCCCCAAGCGAATATGGTTGAGGTGGAGCGAGAAGTGCGATCGTTGGTTGAGGTGGCTACCAAGACGTGGCGTGACCCCAGACTTCCCATCGACCTCATCCAGCAGGGATATGGGCCCTTTGGATTCCGCCTCGACATTCGTGTGCCGCTCGTGACCATGGACGACGCGTTCAATGCACGAAGCGCCATCGTTGGGGCGTGCTCCGGCAAGACCTGGCTCGCGCATTGGTAGGGGAGTGCGCAGCCAAACCCTTGATGCGTCATTATGTATGCATTCGAGGCGAAGGGGTTGCCGAGCATGAATCAGGAGCGCGTTCACAGGCTAAAAGTGGCCACCTTGCTCTTTAAGGGGACCTCGGACGACCTGCTTTTTGGACGCTCATCGATACGCTGTTCCTCACCGCGGTAAAGGGACTCACAATCACCGAGGTGTCGCTTGCCTTTACCGTGTTGTTTTGGGTGGTGCTCCTGTTCAAGCCGCTTGCATACGCGTGCATCAAGAGGATGCAGGTTGGCAAGGCCGTCATTTGCAGTGCCGCGCTGTTCCTGGCGTCGGCGCTTCTCATTACGTTTGGCCCAACCCTGCCGCTGATCATTGCGGGCCAATGCCTGTACGAGATTGCTCCGGACTTCTTTGGCGCGCTCGACATCCTGCTCAAGGGGCTCTGCGAGCGCGACAGAAAGGGCAGAGACTATGTGCAGAGCAGCTCGTTTGCCTCCACGCTGTACAGCGTTATCACCTTGATTGCCGCGCTGTTGATTGATCCGTTGATGAGCGTGAACCCGTATTTGCCCATGACCTTGTGCGTTGTCGTGAGGTTCTTCTCGCTGCCCCTTGCCATAGCCATCCACGTTGGGACACGGAAGATCGAGGGGCTTGATCAGGGTCGAAGGGTCATCCTCAAGGGAAGGTACTTTGACAAGGCCACGATGAGCTAACTCCTTATGGCAGCGTTCTTTGGGGCATTCTGCATGCTGTCCATCTCCTACCTCAAGCTCCTGCTGCAGGACAATCTGGCCGTCGTGTTTGACGCGTCTTCGGTGATTGCGATCTACTCGTACTGCATCATTGCGACCCGCGTGGTAAAGATACTGGGTAACGCCATTACCGGAACGTCGGGGATGCACGGTGCCAAGTACTCGTTTTTGAGCCTGCTCCTGGCGCTAGGCGGTGTCTTTGCCGCTTCCTGCGGACTGGCGGGCGTACTGTTGTCCGGCATGCCCGCCATCGTGGTGACTGCCGCAGGTTTGCTCGGCATCTACTATGTGTTTGACCCCATGTCCGACGTGCAGTCGTTCCTCTCGATTGAGCACCTCAACGCAGGCCAGTCCATAACGGCAATCTACATACGGGGCCTGCTGCGCGAGCTGGTTAGCGCAGTTGTTTCGACCCTTATAACGGTGGTCTTGGCTGCCAATTCGTATTTGGGTGCGATGGTCCTGCTCGTTGTCATGTCGCTGATGGTCTTCGTCTTTGGGTTGATTGGGAAGCGGTATCACAACCTCCAGTCCGGGGACTATGCCAGGAACTGGCCCATCGAGTCCATACGGATAAACGACAGCCTTGTGGTGTCGGCGGCAATACTCATGATCCACTACGGGGTAGTCCAGTCATACGAGTTCAACCCCACCGTCCTGGCAAATCGGGTGGAACAAGTCGAACACATTGGCTCTCACTATCCGCTGTTTAGGTATGTGGGCAAACAACCCTACACGTTTGAGAGGCTGTACGAGTCGTTTTGCAATGGGGAGCCGTCTGCCGTGCGTGGGTACCGTAACGGTGAGTACAAGTGGTATCCGGTACTGTATGTGGACGAGGACGATGGCGTGATGGCGGGATACGGAGAAGGACCGCTGTTTATAGAGGACTTTGAGGACATCAAAGAGCGGTGCGTCTTCTCCCTCAGGCCCAAGCTGCAGCTCTGGGCTGGCTTGTAGACTCAGTGCGCGTGGTGCCGCGCCTGGCCGCTGATAGCCAGCTCGCCACAAGCATCTTTCGTGATACTCTCGAAGTGGTGGCACATGATTCTTTGGGGGCGAGCGCATGGCAAACATCCATGACTACCTGCGGTGGCGCGGCGACCTTACGTTTGAGGAGCGGCCGTTTAACGACGTGGACAACCTCATCCTCTCGGCATTTGTCTATCTTGACTTTACGGGCATCATTCCCACGCAGAGCCAGGGGGGTTCCATAACGCTTCGCGAGGCGTGCCATGCACTGCTGGCAAAGACCGGTGGTGATGTGACGCCTTGGGTGCGCTCGCTTGCCAAGATTGACACGCCGTTTGTGGAGCTTGTTGGCGACTCGCGGCGCTTTGGCGATGCACAGGTTGGTGCCTATGCCGACGTCGTGGACAAGAGGCGCGACCTGCAGTTTGCCGCCATGTGGGTTGACCTCCCGCACGCCGGCACCTACGTGGCGTTTCGTGGAACCGACACGTCGCTGGTTGGCTGGCGCGAGAACTTTATGATCAGCTTTAGAGTTACCGCCGCCCAGCAGGAGGCCGTAAAGTACTTGGCGCACAACATAGAGCGTACCGGCGAGTCCGGCGAGCCCATTCGCGTTGGCGGGCACTCAAAGGGTGGCAACCTTGCCGAGTATGCCGCGGCGTGCTGTCCCAAGCACCTTCGCGGTCGCATCGCGCAGGTGTATTCTAACGACGGCCCCGGCATGGCGCCGGAAGTTATGCTGCACAGCCCGCGCATGATTCTGGGAGATCGGTTGCGGCTGATCGTGCCCACGTTTAGCGTGGTTGGCATGCTCTTTGCCCGCAAGAACGAGAGGCGAACCTATGTGGCCAGCACCGCGATGGGCATCGAGCAGCACGACATCACCACGTGGCAGGTGCTGCCCAACGGCGTGGAGGAGGAGCCCGAACTCAATCCCGATTGCCTTGGGCTCAACGAGGCCATTGCCTCGTGGGCCAGCAAAATCCCTCTGGACGAGCGCGAGCGCGTGACGCACGAGCTCTTTGATGCGCTTCAGGCGGGAGGCGCAACGACCATTGAGCAGATCGTCGAATCACCCGAGAAGGTCCAGCAGGTGCTGCGCGCGCTTGGGGCCACCGACGATCGCACGCGCCGCATAACCAAGGAGCTGGTGCAGCGAGTCGCGAGCTCGGGCATGGATGTCGTGCGCAACGCGGCGTCCAAGACGGTGGAGGGCGCGGGTCGCCGGCTACGGGGTCCCAAGGCAAAGCGCGCGCAATCCGAGAAGCGCGGGTAACCGTACTCGGGGGACTGTCCCCTGAACACGGGGGGCTGTCCCCCGAGTACAAGTTTCAGCTGCGAAGCCTTTGGTGCGCTCCGGCGAGAAGGGCGATGATGCCGATGCAGGTTGCTGTCAGTACACCTGGCACCGATGTGTCGCCGGTGTTTGGGGTGGGCGTCACGCGCGTGCTTGAGGCAGACGTAGCCTCTGGCGAGGTGGATGCGCTCGTACTCGTGGGATCGCCTTGCGCGGTGGGGCTGGCTGGCGGCTCGGTGGTCGCTGTGTTGGCCGGAGCCGCGGGCTCGCTGGTCGTAGTGGGTTCGACGGGCGTCTCCGGCGTCTTGGGGGCGTCGGGCGACTCTGGGGTGTCGGGCTCCTGCGGGGTGTCCGGTTGATCGGGCTCCTCGGGTTTTTCGGGCTCTTCTGGTTCCTCCGGCACCGAAATGGAGAAGCGAGCGGTCTTGACGGCAGCGTCGTAGTTGTGGTCGCCTGCCGCCGTTGCCACGACTACGTAGGTTCCTGGGTCGGTAGGCGCGCCATCAAGGCGCAACAGCGGCAGCGACTTCTCGTCGTCCTGGTCTGGGTCAATGGACTGCGTTACGAGGCCCTGCTCCTGGGGAAGCACCCTAAAGTACGTGAGACCCACCGCGTCTTTTTGTGAGTAAGCCACGGGGAAAGAACTGTCGTCTATGGTACAGGTGGCCGTTGCCGGATTGCCATCGTAGACCTTGTCGTGTGCGGAGAGCTCAAGGGGAAGCGTCGCACGCGTGACTGTAACGAGCGCACAGTCGGCATCGCCGTGATACGTTGCGTCCTCATTCGCCATAACGCGCACGGCCGCGATGCCTGCCTGCAGCACCTGCACGGTTCCCTGCTCATCCACCAAGACCACGTCATTGTCGAGCATGGCATTGTCTGTTGCTCCCAACAGCTCGTAGCTCAGAATCGGCGTGGCCGGCTCGCCCTCGGCGTCGCGTACCGTTACCTCTAGGGAGAACGGCTCGTCGCCAAAGGTCTTGTCGGCGTCTTGGGCGTTGACGTCGTAGCTTGGCTTTACGTCCTTAACGTAGGTCTGCGTTGCGGGCTCTACTTGGTAGTTCGGGTCTGTAAAGGTGGCTGTGAGCTCGTACGTATCCGGAAAGACCTGTGCAAAGGCATAGGTCGCTACGAGGGAGTCGCGTTGCTCGAGCGGGCTGGAAACGGGTGCCGCTGCTGGTACGTCGCCTTGCTTGACAATCGTGAGCGCCACCTCCTCGCCTACGACGTCGGCAAGACCGCCCACGAGCTCGACCTGCACCATGGCTCCCTCGCGCCGCTCGTCCTGCTTCGCGTCGATGCGCAACAGTGCGGGCCGCGGCTGTATCACGAACGTCTTGGTAACCGAAGCCGCATTGAACGAGTTGGTTTGGCTCACGCTCACGACGACGGTGTAGGTGCCCGCGTCTGCCGGCGTTCCCGCGAGCCGCTTGTCCTGCGCGGCCTCTGTGCCCTGGTAGTAAGCAAAGCTCACGTCGCCATCCGAACTTGACCACACGAGTGGGTCGTCCACCACGTGCCCGTCGTACACAAACGTCTCCGGCATGTCCACGAACAGGAACGGGTCGCGTCGTGCGGGCTTCTCAAGGATGGAGAAGTAGGTGGTCGCGCTCGCGTTGGTGTAGTACAGGTCGCCGCTTGCCTTGCCCTTTGCGCGATAGAAGCCCACGTCGATGGGCTTGTCCACATGGATCCACCCACCGTTGGAGCTGCGCATGTCGTACGTAAAGGCAACCGTGCCTCCGCCCTCGCCAAAGGATTTGTCGGGCGTGTCCGTCTCTCGGGCGGAAATGGTGTAGGCGGGCTCTGGTGCCGGCTCGCCCGTGTAGTAGCAGTCCTGTGGCGTGAGGAGCAGGGACGCGTGATAGGGACTGATGGTAAACGTGCGCGTGTCCTGCGCGGAGCGCGTGCCGTCGGTTGCCGTGGCCGTAACGGTGTACGTGCCTGGGTCGATGGGCCTGGGCTGGGTGAGCGTGGCCCCGGAATATGAGAAGGTCACAGAGTCTGCAGGAGCGCCCGTCACCTTTACCTGCGGGTCTTCGATCTCCTGCCCGTTGTAGGTACGCGATGGATCGGAGAGAATCTTCACCGTGATGGGGGCAATGCCCACCATGGCCTCGTAGCGTGCCTCGATGCCCCAGTAGAGGTCGCTGGTGGGACTGGCGTCTTCGACCGTGGCGGTAACGACGAGTTGCTCGTCTGCCTGCGTGGGCACGACGGTTACGTGGGGCTGGGTGGCGTCCAGTCGCGCCTGGGTCTTCTCGGTGACAATCGTGCCGTTCGTGGCGTTAAAGGTGAGCGTGCCCGCAAGCGCCTTGCTCATGTCCACGACGTCGAGCACAAACTCCACGTCGTTCAATGGCGTGATGCCTGCAACATGCGGCGTGAGCGTGAGCGGAGAGGCCATCTTGAGCACGTTGACGTTTTCGTTGAAGTCGGGTGTGGTGGCCTCCGTCGTCGTACCGTAGTAGCTGCGCACGCCGGTGACGCTTTGGGCGTGCGATTCCATGCAGAAGTTGGCCGTCGCTGCGTTCTGCGCGCTGGTGGGCAGATACAGCCACACTTGGGCACGGTCGTCGGACACCTCGCGCGCGAAGACCTGATCGCAGCCATAGTAGGGCGCGGAGACGCTAAGGTCCTTGAGCTTGTAGAGAGTCTCGCCCGCAAACGTGATGGGCGTTACCGAGTCGGTGTCCACAAGGAAGGTGGTTTGGTAGACTGGCTGGTCGCCCTGGTTGCTGTAGTTGCGTGCGCTTCCCTTGTCAAACGTGTATGGCACGCTGCCGCCCGAGATGCGAACCGTCTTGTTTTGGTTGATCGTCCCAAGGACGGTGCCGCCCTGTATGGCAATCGAATCGCTGCCGTCCCCGCCGCCATCACGACTCCCGCCATGCCCTATATCCTGGGCATCAACGGCAGTCGAGAGACCCGAGTGCTTGGCGCCTGCGTGGGCGACAACTACGCCACCCGTAATCACACAGTCCTCCAAGTCGCCCACATACGAGCCGCCGCCAATGCCGGCACCGGGGCCGGTCCTGCCCTCGGGCACGGAGTCGGACGCGTCACCGCCGTATGCCGCGACAAAGCCGCCGCGAATGCGGATGTTGCTGGCGTCGTGCGCGCCGTCGAGCGTGCCCTTGCTCGTGGACGCGCGCGATGAGGCGCCCGCGCCAATGCCGGCCGCGCCAACGCCGCCACGGGCCTTGACGTAGGAGCCGGGAGTCTGCTCGCCGGTAGCCGACGAATAGTAGGACTCCGCGAGTTCGACAAGGCAGTCCTCAAGGCCGCCTTCGTAGCCGCCGCCAATGCCCGCCGCGCCAACACCGCCATGAGCATCCACCTTGGATTTGCCCTTCACGCGTATGCGGCGGGCCTCGGCACCACGGCCAAGGCCACCTTCGCGTCCGGCGCCAATGCCCGCGCCGCCGTCGCCGCCCGTTGTCTCGACCGTGCTGCCATCAATGGTGAGACAGGTGCCTGCCTCCTGCTGGGCACCCTCGCCAAGGCCAATGCCAGCCGCACCGGAGCCACCCGTGGCAGTTACGTCGCTGCCGTCTTCGATGGTCACGTTGCCGCAAATCGTGTTCCATGCCGTGCCAACGAGGTCGGTGAGCACCGACGAGTCGGCGGTGCCGCCCGAGCCAATGCCCGCGCTGCCCTCGCCGCCTGTGGCCACGACGGTCGAGCCCTCGATGGTGATGTCGGCGCATCCGCACATGGAACCGCCGCCAATGCCTGCGCCTCCGCCCGAGGACTGGTGGCCGCCGCGGGCCGTCACGTCCATGTTGCGGATGGTGATGGTGTCGTCCACCGAGGTAAAGACCCCGCCGCCAATGCCTGCGCCTCCGTCGCTGCCGGTCGCGACCACGGAGTGCGTGGTGCCGTCCGTGCTCGCGATGCTCACGCTCCCGCACTTTCCCGACGACGTGAGCAGGTCCGTGAGCGGGAAGTTCTGGTTAAAGTTGAGACCCGCTGTGCCAATGCCCGCTCCGCCATGCGCTCCTGTGGCCGTGACGTTGGAGTTCTCGATGGAGATGCTCTCCACAGAGCCGGTCGGACCGGTGCCGATGCCAGCCCATGGCTGCTCGGGCCGCTCGTTTGCCGTGGCGGTTATGGTTGAGCCTTGGATTGAGATGGACGTGATGTCGTTTTCGCTGGTGGTTATGCGCGTGCTGCTCGACGAGCCAATGGTAGGACCGTCGTAGCGGACGTTGGTGAGCGCAATGTGGGAGACGTTTGAGCCATGCCCCGCGCCAATGCCCGCGCCATAGAGCATGGAGGTGCCGCCCTCAAAGACGATGCGGGAGTTGCTTGCGGAGATGGTGTCTATGCCGCCGTCCTTGAGCGAGAGGTCGTTGCTGTGCCCGGTGCCAATGCCTGCGCCCATGAGGTTGGAGTTGCCGGGCACCTTGAGGGAGACATATGCGCCGCTTATGGCAATGTTTCCCGACGTGCCGTCACCCGAGCCAATAAGGGCGGCGTTTTGTCCGCCTTCGCTGGTGGAGCCGTGATGGGCGAAGACGGCGAGCGGGTAGCCGTACGTTCCGGTTGCGTCGCCCGAACCGACAATGGTGATGGGTCCGGCGTGGCACTGCTGACCGGCGCCGATGGCGCAGGCATCACGCCCGGCCGTCGCACGGACGGTGCCGTGGCCGGAGATGCTAATGGAGCCGCTTTGCTTGTTGCCACCGCCAATGCCCGCGGCCTTCTCGCCACCCTGGGCAACGATGGTGCCTCCGCATAAGTCGATGCTAATGCTTCGTGCCGTGCAGTTGGCGCTGCCTATGCCCGCGCCGCCAGTCCTGTCGCACCACGCCCCAAGGGCGTCAATCGACAGTGTCTTGCCTTCGTCTTGGTCGATGACGATGGTGGCCGCACCGCCGTCGCCGCCGCCAATGCCCGCCGCGCAGCCGTCGCCCTTCTCGCCCGACCTGCCACAGCCGCGTGCCGTGATGGAGCCACCCCGTATGGTGATGGTGCCGGTGTCGCCGCCCTCTGAGCCACCAATCCCGGCGCCGCCATTCGCACCACCATAGGCCTCGATGGTGCCACCCGTTATGGTAATGGCGTCCACGTTTCCACCACTGCCGCTGCCCGCGTGGTCTCCGCCGCCAATGCCTGCGGCGTACTCGCCGCCATAGGCCTTAATGGTTCCTCCCTCGATGGTGACGTTCGTGCACACGCCGTCGCGACCGCTTCCAATGCCGGCACCGCAATGGCCGCCGTGGGCCTCGATGGTGCCGCCGCGAATGATGATGGTGCCGGTGTCCTCGTTGTAGTTCGAGCCAATGCCCGCCCCGCCCCGGTCGTCGTGTGAGCAGGCGGCGTACAGGCTGCCGTTCGTGCTCCCGTTGCCGTCTGCGGAGGTTATCACGCAGGTGGCGCCCTTGCACACGCGCAGGCCCGCGATGCCAACGTCCTTTCTGGCGGTGATGTCGTGCCAGCCGCCCACAAGGCGGTTGCTGTTTTGCAGCTTGAGGATGCAGTAGCCGTTCTCCACCTGCACCGGGGCGTTCTCGTGATCGCCTGAGCTATTCTCCACCGTAAGGCCATCAAGCGTTACGTATACAGGATTGTCCTCGCTGCCACCGCTAATGGCAACGGCGCCTCCGCTGCCCGTGCCACTAATGATGTACTCGTCACCAGCCGTTCGGCATTCCACGGTTGGGCTGTTCGACGCGATGTTGTATGTGTGCGTTTGTGCCAGCGCCGTGCGCCAGGGGATGCCTACCAGCACGGTCGCCGTCACCAGTAGCGCGAACAACCAGGCGCAACGTGAGCTCCCATGCGATTTGGTCCGTCGTTTCATCTGCCAAGCCAAGTCTTTCGTTTGCGATTCTCAGACCATTATGCGCCTTATTCGCATACGTGGGCGCTGACACCCCGGGGGCAATGGGAAAAGGGGCCAAACCCCTTTTCCCATTGCAAGGATGAGAAAAGGGGTTTGGCCCCTTTTCTCAACACGGGGGACTGTCCCCTGAGTGCAGGTTTACGCTGCCTGCTGTTGGGTGAGAGCCTCGAGTTCGCTGATGCGCTGGAGGGACTCGTCTGGGAGGGTCTTGCCTTGGATTGCGAGGACGTCGCGCTGGATGTACAGCTTTGCGAGTTCGGTGCGCTGCTCGTTGGTGAGGTTGGGGAGTGCGGCTACACGGTCCTTGTTCTCTGCCTTGATCTGCTCGACTCGGGCCTGAGCCTCGGCCTCGGCCTTTGCGCGGGCCTCAGCTTCCGCCTTTGCCTGTGCCTCTGCCTC
>JAUMWN010000179.1 GCA_030529625.1 Coriobacteriales bacterium | reverse complement strand
CCGTTGCCCATGGCCACGTTGTAGGCGCACAGCTCGAACATGGAGAGGTCGATCTTGGCGTCGCCAAAGCTGATGGTGTCTGCCTGATCTGCGCCCAGATGGTCCAGAAGCACCTGGATGGCGTGCTTCTTGGTAATGCCGGCGGGGCCCAGATCGCCAAAGAGCGCGAGCTCGCCCTTGCCGCCCCAGGTGTTGGCCTCGAGCCCGGCGAACTCCACCTTGGAGTCCAGGTGGTCCTGGTAGCTGGACAGGATAAAGCTCACCTTGTTCACGTCGTCGCGATACAGGTCGTCGGTGCGGATCATGCTGCCAATAAAGCTGTCTGCCGCCGCCTGGGCCGCCTCGTCGTCGGCGCCCTTTCCTTGAGCGTAGCGCCTCATGGCTTGGGGGGCCTGTTGCACGAACCAGTCGTTTATGTACATGCCGCTGTTCGCCTCCAGGTAGAAGCCCAGATGGCGCTCGTTGCACCAGTCCACGATGTGGCGCACCTCGTCTGTGGTAAGGCCCTGGTGCAGCACGACCTCGCCGGCATCCTCCACGTAGCCGCCGTTCGCGCCAATCATGCCGTCGAGCTCGGGCAGGTCGCGCTGCTCGATCTCGGCCTTGGAGCAGCCCGTGCAGATATATACCTTGTGTTCGTTGGCGCGTGCCTGCTCCACGGCCTGCCTGGCCGAGTCGGGACACTTGGCCTCGTAGTCGATGAGCGTGCCGTCAACGTCCAAAAACACGATTTTGCCCATGTCGTCTCCTCTCGATGGCATCCCAAGAGTAATGCTAACATGAGAGCCATCGCTTGTGGGAATAACGCGTGAGCACACGGAAAGGGCTATGCCATGGCAAACAACGACAACGGCTCCAACTGGAACTCGTTTATGCAGGAGAAGAGGACGCAGGTGGTGCTGTACGGCATCTGCGTGTTCTTTTGCCTGTTCTATGCGATTGACGGCGTGCGGGAGCTGCTCACGCCCGAGCGCGTCGAGCAGATGGTTGCCATCATGGGCGCGCCAGGCTATTACGCCATGACCATAGTCCGCACCGTCGTGCTGCTCATCACGGCCGTCGCGTTTGGGCGCATCGCGTACAAGGCCTACAAGGAGCAGTAGGGTAATTGGGCACGACCAAGGAGGGATTCGTATGGCAATTCACAACGCAACGCCTGCCACGGACGGCGACCAGTATCTGGCACCAGAGCGGCGAGACGGGGCGCAATCCACCGTGTTCTTTACGCGTGACCTGAGCGCGGCGGGTCTGCGCAAGGCCTTTGCCAAGGTGGCGGGCGCCCTGGATGGCCAGGTTGCCATCAAGCTGCACACGGGCGAGAAGGACGGTCCCAACATCATTCCGCGCGCATGGGTTGCCGAGCTGGTGGACAAGGAGCTTCCCGACGCGAAGATCGTGGAGACGAACACCTACTACGCCGGCGATCGCGACACCACGAGCAAGCACCGCGAGACCATCGCGCACAACGGCTGGACGTTCTGTCCGGTGGACATCACCGACGAGGACGGCTACGTGGAGTGGCCGGTTGCCGGTGGCAGGTGGTTCGACACCATGGCCGTGGGGGCGAATCTCGAGCACTACGACTCCATGCTCACCCTCACGCACTTCAAGGGCCACATGATGGGCGGCTTTGGCGGCTCGAACAAGAACCTAGGCATTGGCTGTGCCTCGGGCAAGGAGGGCAAGAAGTGGATTCATGCCCAGACCTCCGACAACGGCCAGTCGTGGGGCGCCCAGTGGTCGGTGGCCAACGAGGAGCTGATGGAAAAGATCACCGAGTCCACGAAGGCGACCATCGATCACTTTGGCAGCAAGATCGTGTACGTCAACATCCTGCGCAACATGAGCGTGAGCTGCGACTGCGAGGGTACTGCCGCCCAGCCGGTGGTGACGCCCAACGTGGGCATCCTGGCGTCCACCGACATCTGCGCCATCGACAGCGCCAGCGTGGACCTGGTGGTTGCCATGACCAACGCCGGCCTGGTGCACAACCACGACCTGGTGGAGCGCATGACCTCGCGCCACGGCTTCCGCCAGCTCTCGTACATGCACGAGCTGGGCATGGGCAACTGGCGCTACACCCTGCGCGACCTGGACAACGGCGAGGCAGAGGTGAGCCTGGACGACGCCGTCGCGCACGTGGTCCCCTTCCAGGGATAACCCTGCCGCATAGTGGTACGCGGGGGACAGTCCCCTGGACAAAAGGGACAGTCCCCTGTGTTCA
>JAUMWN010000178.1 GCA_030529625.1 Coriobacteriales bacterium | reverse complement strand
CCGTGGACGCGTGCGATTCACCATCCCGTACTTGCGCACGTACCTAGCTAAGCCCGATCCGGATGCCGAGTCGCTCGCGTTGCTGGAGGAATGGGACGTATAGGCGGCCAACAGAGAATTGGCGGATTGGGGCTTGGCCCCTTTTCGCCAAGCGATAAGCCCCAACTATGCGAGGTGATAGGTGGACGCGCACGTTTCCTCAAGAACATCGTCTTTGCTGTACAGATAGTTCTTGTATGTGGAGTACGTCTTGTAGTTGTAGTTCTTTTGCTGGAAGGATTTGTCCGCCTTGGTCTCGTGGCCGTTGGCGATGCTTTCGTCGCGCGTGTTCATACGCCAGTAGGGAAACATCGTGTGCATCTTATCTTTGCTGAACTTTTTTTTGCTATAGAGGGTGTAGGTACGGCGATTCTCGTTGCCTTTCGTGACCTTCTTTGCATTCTCGAGCTGCCAACGCGCGGCCACGATCTTGCCGTTTTTATACTTGAGGTACATGCGATACGTGGCGGCAACGCCCGTTAATTTGTACGTGCACTCCGTCTTGGCGCGCATCTTTGCGGAGGCCTTGGAGCGGGCGACCTTGTAGAGCAGGGTGATGCGGGCATAATCGGTGTCGTACGCATACTTGGTGTTCTTTGCCTTCACCTAGGCGTTGGATATTTCGTTACGGGAGCGACGAAGTAGAGGTAGTTCACCTTTCCGCCTTGCCACGTGCTCCCGTTTGTGAGGGAGAGCTCAGGGTGAGTGAGGGTCCACGTGTGCTTGGTGGGATCGGTGTACGTAACGCTACTCAAGGCAGTGCTTGAGGTGGTGGCGCGTGCGGCCGCCGTAACTCCCAGCGCCATGTAGAGGGTCATTAAGAGGAGCAGGATTCGTTTGCGTGCGGTGGTCATGAGCGATTCTCCTTTCTAACGGCTGTTGATGGCATCGTGCCACGGTTGCAGCAATCAAGAATGGCGCTTCATTTATCCTGAGTTCCCGAGACTACCTTAGCCCACAACCGGTAGGCTGATTGTCTCCGGACACTTTATCCCGAAGGCCCTATACGCCTCGTTCATCTTCCTCACCGGCTCGGTGGTGACCATCTCGTCGCCGTAGATGATCCCGTACTGCTCGTGCAGGATCTCAAGCATGGACTCCAGCGTGAGCGAGGTCTTGGCCGAGGCCAGCACGTCCGACATCATCTTTGTCGCGG
Source organism: Coriobacteriales bacterium (assembly GCA_030529625.1). Taxonomy (GTDB): domain Bacteria; phylum Actinomycetota; class Coriobacteriia; order Coriobacteriales; family Atopobiaceae; genus RUG440. The sequence continues at coordinate 1,085 of JAUMWN010000178.1, read as the reverse complement.
CGGTGGCCATGAAACATAGGAGCAGGTGGCTGCGGAAGGTCTCCTCGGTCTGGACGGAGACGGGCAGGGCCTTACCGCCCTGCTTGGCTAACTCGAAGACCTTCTTCACCCGGTCGCGGGTGTAGTAGAGGGGCAGGAGCTTCTCCTTGGAGATCTTGCGCGTGCTGACCAGCACGAACACGCCCTTGGCGGCCATCGAGTCGAACGCCTCGGTGCCGCCGAGCCCGGCCTCGGCGGCCCTCCTCGCGGCGTCGCGCTCGAGCTCGCGCCTCATCGCTGTGTCCAGGCACGGGTAGGCCCAGCCGCGCCGCCCGCCGGTTCCGATATCGCACGGCACGCGCTTGACGTACACGAACCTTCCGTTGTGCATGACGGTGTTCTCCCTGCGCTCGAGCGTGGCGAGGTGGTCGCGGACGACCTCCTTGTACGCCCTGGGGTTCGGCTTCATGCGCATGAGGAACGACACGCCGCCCGCCATAAGCGCGTCGGCGTTCGCATTGGTGTAGTATCCCGCGCCCAGTATGGCGAACTTCGTGTCCACGCCCATCGCCCTGAGCTCGGCCATCTGGTGACGGTGGAGACGTCGACCACGTTGCCCGCCACGTAGCGGAAGAAGAGCGGCAGCCCGGTGCCGCGCTGCACCACGTATATGAGCCTGACCTCCTCGCTGGCCTCCCCGTTGTGGTTGGAGACGGCGGTAACTGGCAGGCGGCACGGGTTCGGCAGGCCCGTCGAGTCTATCAGGATGCCGCCGTCATCGCCGCTGCCTCCGACGAGCCGCAGGTAGACTCCCATGAAGCCCCTCTTCGTCCCCTCGCAGCCGATGTCAGCGAGGCACTCGCTGACCCTCTGGGAGGCCATCCTCGCCGACGGGTAGAGGAACCGGCGTAGGTGAGCGACCACCAGTCGCCCGCGTGGCTGTTGGCCAGCGACGTTAGCACGTAGAAGGCCAGCAGCGCCCGCACGGTGTCGGGCTCGGCGTGCCCGCACGCGTCAGGCAGGCCATCAGCCCGCTCGAGCGCAGGAATGAGTCTAGCAGGAAGGCGTCGCCGAACGAGATGGCGAGCACGGGCCTCGCCGGTCGT
>JAUMWN010000004.1 GCA_030529625.1 Coriobacteriales bacterium | reverse complement strand
TCCCAAGATGAGTTCTCCTTTCGGTAAGGCCCCTGGTAGACCACCAGGTTGATAGGCGGCAGGTGCAAGGCGTGCGAGCGCCTCAGCCGAGCCGTACTAATCGGCCGAGCTCTTTCCCAGCATGTCCCGTGCTGCACCGAAAATGTCAAGGATCGTCTTCGAGCGCTGTGCGGCCCTCAGGGCACGGCCCTGACAGGAGAATGCCCGTCGTTGGTCAGCGACCATGGCAGGGGAGGCACACCCGGTCCCATCCCGAACCCGGAAGTTAAGCCCCCGAGCGCCGATGGTACTGCGGGGTAGCCCGTGGGAGAGCAGGACGTCGCTGACCAACGACGGGCATTTTTTAGTGGCGCGCGGCGCGCCGACCGGGGGACCGGCCGGCGCGCCACGCGCTTATTGCGTTTGCGGGAGTTACTGCCATTGCTCCAACGAGCCCATAAGGTCCTCCACACGCACGCCCAGTACCCGCGCCAGCCTTACAAAGGTAAGGACATCGGGGACTCGCTCGCCCTGCTCCCAGCGAAAGACCGTTTGGCGCGTGACGTCCATGAGCTCGGCAAGCTCTTTTCTGGACATGCCACGCTGTTCTCTGCATGCCTCCAGCCGCTTGCCCAGCACGTCGCCACCGGAGTAGTGCTCCTTGGAGAAGTCCTGTGGCAGGTCAACGAAGGGTCGGCGAAGGTTTTGGAACGCGCGCCTGAGCTTGCGTACGCCAATCGGCTTTACCAAAAACGCGCTGCAGTACAGCTCGTGGGCGTCCAGCGCGTAGTCGGGATGTCCCGTCACAAAGACGATGTTGATGGTGGGGCAGTCCTGGGCAAGCTTTTTGGCAAGCGCGAACCCGTCCATGCCTGGCATGTCGATGTCGAGCAGGGCGACGTCGTAGCTGGTTTCCTGCACGAGTGTGAGGGCGTCGTGCACACTCGTCACGCCGTCCACTACGGCGTTGGGGTAGAGCGTCTTCACGTCACGAGCCAAGTCCTCCACGATGAGCCGCTCGTCGTCGACAATCAGCACGTTCACGTTCGTCCTCCTTTGCCCGAACCGTCTTGTTGGATACGCACGGTTACCGTGGTGCCCGTATCGCCACTCTCAAATTCCAGTGTCGCATCGCACAGGGTGGCGAGCCTTGTGTGCACGTTGGTAAGACCCACTCCCATGTGCTCACCGGTTGCGCGTGAGCCGTCAATTCCCTTCCCGTCGTCGGACACCACGACGGCCACCCCGTCCTCAGTTGCGTATGTGCTCAGGGTAACGGTGCCCCCCTCGCTTACGCCGTGTCGTATGGCATTCTCGACGAGCGGCTCGATGGTGAGGGGCGGAACGCTAAAGTATCGCTCTTGGATGTCGTACTCCACGCGTATGGGCTTGGTTTGGTCGGCCAGTGCAAGCGACACGTAGGCCTCCACGTGCTGCAGCTCGGTGTCGAAGGGAACGAGCTTGTCGGAGGCCATTGCGTCGAGGTTGGCCTGCAGGTAGTCCGAGAAGTCCTCCAGGCACAGAACCGCGCGGTCCTGATCGGTGCGGATGAGCGACTTGATAACCTGCAGCGAGTTAAAGACGAAGTGCGGTCGTATTTGCTCGCGGAGCAGCTGCACCTTGTTGCGCGTAAGCTCCAGGTCCTTCTCTGCAAGCTCGGTCTGCATCTGGGACTCGTGGACAGTGATGAGGTGGATGTAGTACAGGAGGGCGCCAAGGGCAAACGCCTCGTCAATAAAGCCCGTAACGAGGTTGGTTGCCTCAAGCACGCCCGTAAGGATCGCGATTGCCGCCATAAAGAGCAGGATGATCGCCGTGCGCCTGCGCTCGCTCTGGTAGAGCCGTGCCGACCAGAGCAGAAGCAAGCCAAGGTAGAGAACCCCAGTTGGAGGCAATCGACCCCAACATCAGCTTTAACGACTTCTTCGAGACGGCCGACATGGACTTCTTCCCTCTCCGGTAATGCGTTGGAAGAAGTCCAACACTACCGTGACCGAGGAGGACTTTATCCGCATGTTTATCAACGATGTCCAGCACTGGGGCATCGGCAATCGCACAACGTACAACAACAAGCTGCAGCGGTCGTTCCAAGACGTCATTGGAACGGTGTTCAGCATGGACAATGAGTCCATGGCGGGATTTGCCAACCGTGCCTCCACGTGCATGGACCGTATCCCTGCTTTAAGCTGGAGTGGCAAGTCCAAGCGAAACATCTATGCCTCTGCCATAGGCTCATGGCACGATCTTAATGGCACGGATAAGAAGGCGTATGTAAACACCATTACGACTGCAATCGACGCCACGGGCGCCTACGACTACCTTATCCCCCAGCAAAAGACCAAGGTTCGCTCAAGCCTGCCCACGTTCATTGACTTCGCCTTGATGATCGTGGACGGTGATTACAACAACAAGAGCTTTGGCGATACCGCCACGTGCATGATGCTTCCCACCTTTGCGCTTAACGCGCCACGCATTATGTCCAACCACTATCTCGAGGTCAATCTCGCATGGTTGCGCGCCGCAGACTCCTACTACAACAACGACAAGACCGCCTACGTTATTGGCAACGCCGGCAATGTTTCGACTCCCGCGGCGAAGGTTGGCGACAAGGAGCTCGCTGCCGGGGAGAACACGGTGCTGGCAGGCAAGCAATCCGTGACGCTGGACGTTAAGGGCCTCAAGGGCGAGGCCGTGTACTACAAGGTGTCCAAGGGCGGCACCCGGCTGAGCCAGGACACCTGCAAGAATGGTTACGAGATCTACCGCGGGCCGTTCCAGCTCAACCTCGAGTCGGGCAACACCTACACCATCACCGCCTATGCCATGTCGTACGGCACCAAGAGCGGCGAGGTGACGTATATCGTTAAGGCCGAACGCACTCACAAGGTGACCATCTTCAGTGAGCCCGATGCCCTGCGAAAGGATCCTCCCACAATAAACACCTACAGCGAAGGCACCAAGATTCAGCTCAAGACATCGCAAAGCGTACAGACGGACACAACCACGTACGTGTTCTCTCGCTGGGAGATCGTGGCCGATAATAGCTTGCATCTAAATCTGTTGCCAGATGCCTCCAACACCAACGATACGACCTTTACACTTCCCGCGTCTGGTACTCACAGTCTCTCGCAGAACTACAGCCTTACCATCAAGCCGCTGTACCTCGAGAAGACCCGATACGACAACCTGCACGACATCGTGATACAAAAGGGCAACGGCCAGGGGGGTTTTGAGACCGTCAAGAACTTGAGGGCACGCGAGGGCGCGACGGTGAGGTATGCACTCACGATACCTGATGACAAAGCATTCGTCTCTTGGACAGTAAAGCTCGTTAAGTCTGACAATACTGAATATGACGTTGCTATCCTCAAACCCATCACAAACAACAAGTGGGCTGGCAAGAACAGCCAAGAGCTGCGTTTTGTGATGCCGAAGAAGGGCGACGAGGTGCTTTATGAGCCTGGCCATCAGGTGACCTTCGGTGAGAACGACAGACTCTTCTTTAAAGCAGAGATTGTTGGCCAGATAGGCAACATCGAGTTGGGTAACATCAATGATCCTGAAACAGAAAAGCATGCGCAGCAGCAAGGTGTTTCATACAAGTACAAAGATGTCAGCCAGCTGGAGGTGGGTAACGGCGTTTCGAGTCAGGCGGTCAAGTGGGACGAGTCGGTACAGAAAAAGACGAATAGGGATATGACCGTAACCACGACAACGACGTACACCACGTGCATTGCATGTCCAAAGCCCGCGACATCCAAGTTCGTGGCTTCTGAGGCGTCAGGGGGCCTTACGGCTACAGCCACGCTGACCAACAACAAGACAGCTGAGGCAACCAAAATCGAGCATATGTCGGACGGATCCGCGCGTGTTTATCTGCGGGTGGTAAAGACCGAGACTACGGGAAAGCCTCAGTATACCGTTTACCTCAAGACGTACGACATCAACGATACCGAGAAGAAGCCCCTCAAGGACCTTGACGGGGAAGAGATTGTGAGAACGAGTGTAGGCGGAGAGGAAGATTTCCCGTTCAAGCCCACCTGGACGCCTGGCGTGCCCGGCGGACGGGAGACGGGTGAATTCTGCGCTCCGGACGACTCGGGTCTGGTGAAACAGGAAGGCGGAACGTTTAGGCTTAGGGATGGCTCTACCGCTCCCCTTACCCTTCTCGCGGGAATCAAGCCCGTTGTTAGCAATGTTAAGGCCACTGCCTTCCCCGTGCCAAAGATGGGCGAGGAGCTTGCAACGACGACCGATAACATCCAAGTGGCGTACAGCACGTCTGCGGAGAGCGTGTTCAAGAACAATGTGTACACGCCACAGATTGAGAGCGAGAGCATGCGCTGGATTCCGGCAGCTCCTGCGAATGGCAAGGCGGAAGGTAACACGCAGTACACCTGCGCCATCAGGCTCGCATTTGCCAACGCCCAGATTTGTTTTGCGGCCGACACGTCTGCTAGCACGAGCATTGACGGCGCAAAATCCGCCAAGTTCGTGCGCGACGCGAGCGACGCCAGCAAGGGCACGCTGTACCTCACCTTTGAGCACACCGAGCGCAGCACCGATCACACTGTGACGGTAAAGGACAACGCGGATGAGGGTGACCCCGCCACGCATACGTGGAAGGAGGGTGAGGTCAAGACCGTAACGGCCAAGGACGACTATGCGGACAAGGTGTTTAGCGGCTGGACGGTAAAGTTCGGCGACGCTGATGCGACGCCTGAACAGCTTGCGGCCATGGGCTTTACCGAAGACGAAGACAAGCTCAAGCAGCCAAAGCTCGCCTTCACCATGCCTGCCGTGGGAGACTTGTTCCCTGAGGGCTATGCCCTGAGCTTTACGGCTACCTATCACGGCAAGGCCGACAAGCTCTATGTTTTCAACATCGAGCCGACAGCCGTTACCGACAACCTTGCAGATACTGCTAGCCTAAAGTGGCACTGGATGGAAGGCGAAGCGGAACAAACCGGAACCGCTACCGTGGACGTTGCATGGACGGCGGAGGCCGCATACACCGAGACCACCGGTACGCACACCTATACGGCAACCATGCGTCTGGATGCGCAATATGCACGTCAGCTTATGCGTGAGGAGACGCTGCCGGAGGTCTGGGCACAGGAGAGCAACGACCTCTACAGGCAAGGCAACGCCACGTGGAATGCCGATGGCAGCCTTACTGTGGTGGTGAGCTATGGACCCATGAGCATACCGCTGCCCGCGTACCAGGTGACCATCGGCGCATATGACGCAAACAGCCCCACCAGCAAGCTCAGGATCAAGGGCGAAGGCGATTCTCTCGTGGAGATGTCCGACGTGTCGCAGGTTGTCGTCAATGAGACGGGTGATACGGACGGATTTACGCTTGCGGCACCTGTAATCGATGGCGCCGAGTTCGTGGGTTGGGAGATTCCTGCTGGCGCCAAGATTCAGCGCGTAGGGGCGCAGGTCAGAAACAAGTTCGCGTTTACCGATAACGCCACCGCGCAGGATGCGATTTTGGTCCGCGCCCTCTACAAGCCCATCGTCCGCAAGGTGACGCTGGGTATTACTGCACCCGTGGCGGAGCAGCCGCTTGTTAACGAGGCAACGGCCGCTATCGAGATCGCAAATACGGATGCGTTCGTTAACGTCACCCCGAGCGTTGCCGTAGATAGCTTTGTGTGGACGCCTGACGGCACGAGCGCAGCATACGACACCGAGTACGCCGCGGCGACTACACTTGCGTACAAGATAAAGACCGTTGACGATCAAGGAGTCGAACAAGTAACCGAAGCTCCGTGGCTTTGCGGCTACGCCGACGATGTGGAGGTGGCGTGCGACGGTGCGTCTTCGACGTGGTTCGACGTGAGTAGCGCTGCCGCCTATGTGTTCTTCCCGGGCACGCCACGTGATGATCGCCACCAGGCATCAATTCGCGACTTCGCTGAGGGCGACGAAGAGGAGGGCGAGCCCAAGCAGGAGACCTGGTACGAGGGCGAGACCAAGTACCTCGTCGCCAAGCAGTACGATGACATGCTCTTCACTGGCTGGACGATCACGCGCGTCGCGGAGAACACGCAACCCACGGACGTAACAACTAACGTGCTTCTTCCCGGTGCCCAGAGCACTGACGTTGCAATCGCCATTAGGGTGCCCCCAGAGGACGCCCAGGACTTCCCCGAGGGCTATGCCCTTACGGTAGTCGCCAACTACAAGCCCAAGGTGAGCGAACTCTCCATCACCGTTCCGCAGCCCAAGAGTGAGTCTATTGAGTTTGGTGAGCCTGGCAGTGCGTCGTGGGTCTTTGGTGACGCGACCACAACGAGGAATAACGTTCCCATAGATTGGTCCATCTCGTATACCGAGGACACCTCTACCGGAAACAAGATTACGCGTACTGCATACGAGGCTACTCTGCATCTGGAATTGACGCCGGAGGAATCTGCGACGTTTGCGGATGACCCAAGCGTTGTGGCCAAGCTTGCGGACGGCTCGACCGAGGACGGGCCCCAGATTGACTACGGCGAGGTTTCGTGCGAGCGTGCCACAGACGGCCTCGTGATTATTGTGCCCTTTGTGTCCACCGAAGAGGAGTATGAGGCACGAACCGTGGTCCTGCAGCTATGTGACGTGAACGTCGAGGGTCACACCGAGCTGGACGATGTAGATGACGAGGAGTTCATCGTCTACGAGGACGATGAGGACGGCGTCACACTTTGGGCACCCGACGTTGATGGTGGCATGTTTACAGGCTGGGAGTTCGACAAGAACGCCCTCGAAAAGACTCCCGTTACGGAGGGCGACGAGACGGCTGTGACCTTTACCTTCAAGCAGGATGCCGCAGTCGGTGAGACTTACACCCTACGGGCGCTCTACAAGCCGGTTGTGCAGGCGGTGTGTGTAGACTTCGCGGCTCCTGAGGCGGGCGAGAAACTCGCGACCAAGGATGATGCGACGGTTGCCTACGAGCTGGCCAACGAGGCGTTTGCACCCATAGAGGCATCCGTATCCGCTCTTGCGTGGGCTCCCAAACACACGGAAGCAGACTTCGGTGAGGAGTATAGGGCCACCGTTACTTGCACCCCCAACGAAGGAACCCAATACGCGCTTGCCGATGACCTGGTGGGAGCGTATGGACAAGACCTGGCTGACTTCGCAATCGGCGAAGACGATCAGCATCTGGTGTACGTGGAGTTCGATGCCACCGAGCTGCGAAACAACCATAAGGTAACTCTCATCGACAACGCATATGGTCTGCCCACCACATACCTCTGGCAGGAGACATCCACTAAGCACGTAGTGGCGAAGACCAGCGAGGACAAGCTCTTCTCGCACTGGACCATCAAGGACCAAAACGGAACCGATGTCACCAGGCGGCTACTCCAGAACGAGCATGTTGATGACAAGGTCATCGAGCTTCTACTGCCAAAGGGATCGGTAGCTGCATCCCTCACTTCGGACTACTCGCTTACCATCACGGCAAACTACATGAACAAGGCGAATAAGCTGAACATCACTGGGCTTGCCGTTCCCACGAATACGGCAGCCAACACGACGTCCAACTGGCAATGGAGCGACGGCACGAGCACCTATTCCGCGCCGGTTGTGGACGTCATGTGGACGCGTGACAGCAAAGATGACACCTATGTGTATACGGCGACCATGCGGTTGGATGCCAACAAGGCTCAGGGGATGTGTCACAACGACTTGGCAATCACCGTAAACGGCAATGCGAGCCAGACAGCGACGACGGCATGGGACGCCGAGGGCAACCTCACGGTTACCACCACCTTCACGAAGGAGTCGTCGGACGATGACGCCCAGTTCCGTACCGTAAAGATGATCGCGTACGATGTTAACGATGGCGAGCCGTTACCTGTGTCGACCGATCCGCTTGAGGCGCTGCTCTACAACAGGAGTTACGAGGTTCTGGTGACGGGCGGCTCGGCAAAGCTGGTGCCATATCAGGTGTCCGGCGGCGTCTTTAGCAACTTTGTGGCCGACAACGGCGAAAGCTCTGCGATACAGTCGGTTGCAAACAACGTTGTTACGTTCAAGAGCAGCGCGCCTGCCAGCGGTGAGGTTGATGCTGTTGTTCACGCCCTGTACAAACCCGTCGTGAATAGCGTGCGGGTTGTTGTTGCGACGCCCGCGCACGAGGCGTCTCTTGCAACATCTACGGACACGGCAAGCGCAACGTGTGCGAATACGGCGTTTGAAAAGCCGGGTAGCGTGGTGTCAAACGTGCTTCTCTGGAATCCCCCTGATACCTCAGTCGACGAAGCCAAGGAGTACGAGGCCACCGTCGGTCTTGGGTACACGAAGGATGTCGGTGGGGAAGACTGGCAGTATGTCTACTCGCCTGATGTCAACGCCTCGACGGCGTGGCCTGCCTACATCACCTTCGATGCGGCTGTCAGTAAGGCCTACCTGTACTTCGACGAGAGCTCACCCACCCAGGTGCTCTCCGTCAATCCTGTGGAGAACGTTAGGACGACCTACGACAAAAACAACGCGACTGACATCAAGGAATTGTTGGATGCGCAGCGTATGACAGCCACTGTCGTGAAGACAGACAACAGCGAAGAAAATCGCAGCATCACGTGGGAGAAGCCCGTGTGTGACGTGGACGGTGGAAAGCTGGAGGGCGCCGTCTGGCACGCCCGTGGCAAGATTGGGTCGGTCGTCCCCGCAGCTGGGTCCGACCCTGCAGATGAGTATGCGAATCTCTATGCCTACGTAACCGTCTACGTAGCTCCTGCTACTACCCTGAACCTGGTCCACGTGGACCAACCCGCCGACATCTGTGGCCTGCAGGCCGGTGCCGACGAGGCGACGGTGCGCGACCAACTGCCCACGCAGACCGACCTCATCCTTGAGGAGGGCGTAATCACTACGGGCGACATCACCTGGACCAAGGTGGAGTGCGTCGACGCCGAGGGTAACTTCCGCTACAGCGCCAAGTGGACCGCCACTGGTACCGTTACGCTGCCAGCAGACGAAAGCGTGGTGAATCCAAATAACGTATCCCTTGCCGTAACCATGGACATATATGTTGACCTGCCCGACGAAATCGACAACAAGGCAGAGATGCCCTATGCGTTGCCCGAGGACGACGTGTTCGACTTCGAGAAGGACATCATCCTGGCTACCGACGAGCCCGACGGTGTGGTCTACTATCGCATCGTAAGCGACATCACGAGCACTGATTATCCCACCACCGAGTTTGCCGAGTTCACTGGCTATCCCATCTACCTCGAGAACGAGACCGTAAGCGAGACCGGCATTCTGTGCATAGAGGCCTACACCGTCGCTCCCAACAAGGAGCAAAGTGACGTGGCAACCTTCGTGTACGAGCTCAACAACACCGTGGCCATACCCGAGGGCGACGAGCTCCTGTTTGACGGCACCGAGCAGGTTGGCGTGTGGGGCATGGACGGCTACACGCTGACCAAACCCAGCTCCGGCGCAAGCATTGACGAGGGCGGCAGCGCCTGTGCCACCAACGTGGGCACCTATACCGTCGTGGCCAAGGTCGACAAGAATCGCTCCTGGTACGTTGGGTGGGACGACGATGCGGATAACCCCACCGCCTCGACCAATGACCAAACCATCACCTTTAGGATCGTTCCCAACTCAATCAACAACTGCACCATAGAAATGCCGGCGTCCGCACCCTACACGGGGAGCGCCGTCACGCCCAAGCCTGTGATTAAGCTGGGCGACTACGTGGCCGTTGAGGGTCGCGACTACACCCTAACCTACGAGAACAACGTAACCGTGGGCAAGGCGCGCGTAATCATAACCGGCAAGGGCAACCTCAAGGACAGCGTCACACGCGAGTTTATGGTGGACGGTGGCGACAGCCTTGCCATCACCTACGCCGGGCACGTGCAGACCTACGGCGACATCCCCGCGGTGCAAAACGGCGCCACGCTGGGCACGGTTGGCCAGTCCAAGCGCATCGAGTCCTTTACGGCAACGGTTACGGGTGCAAGCGTTGAGTACCGTGCCCACGTCCAGCGTCAGGGCTGGGACGAGGACTGGAAGCGCGACGGCGAGCTTTGCGGCACCACGGGCCAGTCCAAGCGCGTGGAGGCCATCCAGGTGAGGCTCTCCGATCGTCAGACCGAGGCCGGTTACCATGTGTGGTACCGCGTGCACGCGCAGAACTACGGCTGGCTGGGATGGGCCTGCGACGGCGCGCCCGCCGGTACGAGCGGCCAGTCCAAGCGCCTGGAGGCCATCGAGATGGTGGTGCTCAAGGGCGACGCGAAGCCCGAAGGCTACGACGCGTCCAAGACGTCGTTCAACGGTCGCGTAAGCGCGAACGCTCACGTGCAAACCTACGGCTGGCTGGGCTACAAGAGCGCTGGCAAGTTTGGCACCACGGGCAAGTCCAAGCGCATGGAGGCCTTCTGGCTCAAGCCCGACGGCGTGCCCGACTGCGGCGTGGAGTATCAGTCCCACGTCCAGCGTCAGGGTTGGGAAACCGACTGGCACGCGAACGGCGACATCTCGGGTACCATGGGCAAGAGGCGTAGGGTGGAGGCCGTGCGCATCCGCCTTACCGGCGAGGCCGCGAAGAACCTCTCCATATGGTACCGCGTGCACAGCCAGACCTTTGGCTGGAGCGGTTGGGCGCGCGATGGCCAGGACGCGGGTACCGCCGGCTACAGCAAACGCGTGGAGTCCATAGAGGTGGTGGTGCTCTCCAAGGACGCCGCTGCCCCCGGCTCCACCGAGAACGCCCTGCGTTCGCGATAGCGGCGAGGGGCCCTGAGGCCCACATAGCTGCATGATGCGTCCCCAAACGCCACCAACCCCTTGGGAAGGGGGCGTTTGGGGACGCATTTGGTGTTGGAGGTAGGGGGACTGGAGGCCGCGCGGACACGCACACACAAGTCGACGCCTTCCGTGCCAGGCGAACGTCTCCATCCGTAATGTGCTATCATATAGCCAAGCGAAGCGATTCGCGTGGCGACACATCGCCAAAAAGAGGTGGACCCTACCGTCAAGTGGGAGTGGTAAAAGAGGTGGACCCTACCGTCAAGTGGGAGTTGTTCGCGGGCCATGCGCATGCATGGCCCGCACTAGTTGGGAGGCATGGGTGAAGAAGCTCAAGCTGTATACGCTCAACATGAAGTATGTTCGCGAGCTCGCCAAAGCAGATGACAGGGTTATGTCCATCTCCCCTCAACTCGGTAAGCAGAATCGCCCTTTCGTGGGCATTGTGGTCGTTTGCGAAAGCAAGGATTACTGCATACCGCTGTCGTCACCCAAGCCAAAACACGCGACGATGAAGAACGCGGTAGATTTCCTGCGCATAACAGACAGGCGGGGAAAGCTCATTGGGGTTCTCAACCTCAACAACATGATTCCGGTAAATGGGGATGTGATTAGACCCGTTAACATGACGCCCGGCGCACATGACAGCGTGGAGACGCGCAAGTACAAGGAGCTGCTCAACGATCAGCTCGACTGGTGCAATGCAAACGTTGAAGTCATAGTCCGCAAGGCAAATCGGCTTTACAAGCTTGTCACTGAGCATCCCGAGCGTTCTCGTGGTCTTGTAAAGCGATGCTGCGACTTTACAAAGCTCGAAGCGTTGGCGAACACACTAAGAACTCGTGCTGCTGGTAAAGCCTAGGGAAACATTTGCTCTGGCTCAAAGCCAAGAGGTCAGCCTTCGGCCCACAGAATCCCGGACTGTCCCGCTTTGTGGCGTGTTGTCCGTCGCAGCTCCCGTGCTGCGGCACGCATCGGGGGATTGCGGCCCATGGATCTGGAGAGGGAGGACGCAATTAGTGTACAATCGATTGCGCTAAGGCGACGGAATCCTGCGGTTATATGACATTGAACCATTCGATTGGTCACTAGCTAAAATAACTAGTGACCAATCGAATGGTTCAATGTCATATAACCGCAGGATTCGGAGAGAACCGGTCCGACGACTGTACACTAATCGCATGGAAGCTTTGCGAGCGCCTCGCTAATCCGCCGCGTTTGTCCGCCGGGATCTCGAGTCGTGCCAGGCACCATTCGCAATCTCGGCAGAAATCGTGGCACGACTCGGGATCCCGGCGGAAAGAGCTCAGCCCAAAGCCTGTGGACTGTGTCTGTGGACAGCGACAGGTAGACGAAGGGGACTGTCCCCCGCGTTTGAACTCGGGGGACAGGCCCCTCTGTTTGCACGTCGCCGATGCCGCGATTGCGAGCGGCCCACGGAATTCTTTTCTAGCTGGTAAACGATACGCCCTCGAACATCGTGTCGTCAATGGCCGCGTCATGGCCAGTGGCCGTAAACGTGAGGTTTACGTACGTGGAGTCATCTATCTTGCCCACGTAGAAGGCCTGCTTAACCACAACGGAGGTGCCCCCGTCCAGTTCGGCCTCGTAGGTAATTTCGGGAAGGGTCTTGCCCTTTACCTGAATGGTGCCCGAGGTGGCCTTGTTGACCTTGCCACCCTTGCCTTCGAGGGCGGAGGTGCCGGCCTCTATGGCAGCATCGAGAAACTCCTTGGACGACACGTCGAGCGTATCCTCGGATTGCGAGACAATCAGGTTAAAGTTGTCCTTCTTATCGTTGACTGCCATAAAGGCGGTGACGCCGTCCTTGTTGCTGGCTAGGTCGGTCTCCGCCTTGCTAAACGTAAAGCCCTCGGGAAGGTCGTAGCGGAAGCCGACTGCCGCAATCTCGTAGTAGGTCATGGAAGCCAGATCGGTGGTGTCGTCGGTCGTGGTGGTCTCGGTCTTGCCATCGTCGGTCGTGGTGGTCGTTGTGGTGGACTCGGTCTTGCCGTCGTCGGTCGTGGTGGTCGTGGTAGTCTCGGTCTTGCCGTCGTCCGTGGTGACCGTCGTCTTGGTTGAGCACCCAAAGCAGCCAAGTGCCAGAATGCTGGTGAGTCCAGCGGCGACAACAAAACGCTTGGAAGAGAGCAACATGGGACGTCCTTTCGTTGGTGACCAATGAGTGTCGTGCCTAAACCCATTATGGGACATGTGCCCGACGTAACAAAGAGGGAGTATTCCCAGCGCCGCCTACGTGGGGTGTCGGCGGGTGAATGCGTGGATACAGGGGGCCGTCTCCCGAGTTTACCCACATTTGGACCTTCTTTGGAGGGGCGGCCATCACGGACGTAACCGCACATGTGTATAGGAAGTTTTCAACATCGAATCACATGCAAAAGCAGGGCCAAAATATACAGGAAGCTAGGTATTTCGAGGGCGCATTACGCATGGTCATACCATTGTTGAGCGTAACTGCACGCGTATCGGATAGACTTCAGCCATAAAAGCACAGGTAGACCGCACTGCGTCAGGTAGAGCGTGCAAATGCTCACACTTTCCCCAGCCATTTAAGGAAATATGCATAGAAATGAAACGACCTTTTGGCGACACATTACTAAGGTGGGGCGCACTGCACTGTTGGCATACAAGCGCGCGAGGTGATGAGCATGATCAACGCAAGCGACTCGTATCTTTCTTCCTTGGGTAACACGTTTGTGGACGACGACGATGTCGTGAGTCTGTGGGATGGCGGGCGAAACCAGGGTGACGCAAGTCAGCCATTGTCCCACGTCGCAATCACACAACGATTGCGGGAGGAGCTGCACAACAGGCCGATCGTGGTATGCGTGGAGCCTGGCATGGACGGTGAAGGCGTTTTGGCCACGCTTGCGGCAGACGAGGCCTCTTTGGGCACCAAGGTACGCGTGGACGATTATGCCAGCCTTTCGGTTGAGGAGCAGCTGCATGCGCTGGGGGAGTCTTTGCGATGGTGCCGTAACAACGCGTCCGACAACAAGCTACTGGTAATGTGCACGCACGTGTCGCCTGGGGACGAAGCCGACGTGGAGGCTCAGGTGCGCGTGCTGCGCAAGATCGTCTCGATGGGCGCCATGTTGGTGGTGGCGGGCCTACCTGACTGCGAACCTCTGGCAGAGGCCTTTGGCGAGGCGGCCTGCTTTTGGTCGTGCGACTTTTGTGTCGCAGGAGAAGGCGCGACACGTGATGTGGACGCGAGCCTTACGCATGGCATAGCGCTTTTGGAGCATGCGTGCAAAGTCATGTCTCCGGCAACGCGCGATACCCCCATGCTGGATCCCCACTACCAGGAGGCGTTTTGCGCCATAGCCGAGGGTGCTCTGAGAGACGGGCTTATACACGAGGAGCTGCAGCTGCGCTGCGCCATGATGCTGCTTGGCAGCGGGACGATTGAACAGCTGAGGGACGTGGCGGGAAAGGTGGACGACTCGCTGTGGCGTACCTTGCCACGAGACGCGCCGTTCTTTGGCGTGGATGTTGTGGGTCAGAGATTCGACTGCGTGTGCTCGGGCATGCGCGAGTCGCTGGACGTGCTGCTTTCCACGCTCGCGAGCAAGACGGGGCCGTGGCCGCACCTCGTTCATCGCGCCGTCTGCGTGCTCGTGGGCCAGAGTCGGATGGTGCGTGCGGCTACGGTGGCGTTCCTGTGCTCCGACAAGAGCCTGCGCAGGGAGATGGCGATTGCGCACGCGAGTGAGTTTCTCAACGTGGGCGAGATTGGTATCGTGCACGATGCAGTGCAGCAGGCAGAAGATGTGGACGCCATTGCCAACCCAGAGCTTGAGGCGGCCCGCTGTATGCTCTGGGCCCTCTCTGGCGAGCACCTGAGCAAGCGTCCGCAGCCTCCGCTTGCCTACGACGACGCGCCAATGTCTCGTGTGGCAAGCCTTGCGTGCTGGTGCAGGGACATGCTGGCTGGCTACGACCAGGGAAGGCTCGAGGTGCCTGTGGGCGGAGACGACCCGCTGGCCGATGCCCTGGTGGCGCATGGCAACACCGTGCAGTTGGCCATGCAGGGCAAGCTGGAGGAGGCGTACCTGGGTGCCTTGGAGGTGGTGGGCAGGTGTGGCGAGGACACGGTCGCTGGTGCCTTGCTGCAATGCGACTACGTGCTGTGCGCGCTCGTCACGGGCGTACGGCTGAGCCGTCCCGAGATGGAGGCGTTCGAGCGAAGCGGGCAGTTCCTGGAGCGCGTGGGCCTCAAGGCGCTGTGCGACCTGCATCACGCGATTGTTCCCCTTGCGGGTGCGTTGGCGGGCCGGCGCATGCACGAACCGCTGCTGGAGACGCAGGTGCAGCGCGCCATGCGCAGCGGCAGCGTGGTGCTTCGCGGCACCTTCCTGCTTGCCTGCGCAATAACCGACATACGCATGGGCGCCTTCGTGCGGGGTCACGTGCGCTTGGAGCGAGCGCGCGACGCGTTTGTGGGCGTGGGAGCCGACTATCTTGGTGCCG
The DNA here is from genome assembly GCA_030529625.1 of Coriobacteriales bacterium. Lineage (GTDB taxonomy): Bacteria > Actinomycetota > Coriobacteriia > Coriobacteriales > Atopobiaceae > RUG440. The sequence goes on along the minus strand of JAUMWN010000004.1, from coordinate 52,683 downwards.
TTGCAAAGGTGCTGCATATCGCCTTACAGGCGCTGATGGGACCGTGTCCGGCGCGTCGGGAGCTGCTGGCATGCAAGGGGGTCTATGAGCCGCTGGACCTCGTAATAGACCTCGTGTGCGCGGCATGCGTACCCGTTGGCAGGGACCACCGGCGCGGTTTGGGGCGCAGGCACGCCCACGGGTGCCCCAAGGACGTGCTGTGGATTGCCAACGTGCTGAGCCGAGACTACGCGGACCTCTCAAAAAAGATGCGGGAGCGCATGCCCGACAGCTGGAAGGACGCCGTGGACGCCTCGCTCTTGGAGCTTGACGGCACCCTGTTGGGGCCCCAAAAGCAGGGGGAGGCCCTGGAGCACTCCATCGCGCAGATTCAAGACACGGCCGTGGGAACGCGACTGGCAGTGGGAGGTGGGCTGGCGGTCGCGGGCCAGGAGGTGGAGATAACGCTTTTGGGCGGCTTTGAGGTTCGCGTGGAGGGTGTGCCCATCGTGGGTAAGCGAATCGAGCAGCGCCGCGCCAAGGCTATGCTCATTCTTCTTGCGGCGATGCCAGGCCATGTGGCTAAACGCTTTACACTAATGGAAAGTATATGGCCTGAATATGATTACCAGTCGGCAAAGAAGTGTCTCTACTCGGCCACCAGCGTATTGCGTGCGGAGTTGCGTCCGCGCGACGCAGACGCCCAGTCCGCCAACATCGTGGTGACCAACAAGGCCCAGGCAACGATTCTACTCAACCCGGCATACGTGGTGAGCGACGTGGACGCGTTCGAGGAGCGTGCCAGAAAGGTCTTGGACAGCGATGAGGGCGACCGCTACGTGGTGTCGCTGTGTCGCGAGATAGAGGAGCTGTACAAGGGTGACCTCACCATCCCGTCCACCGACGGCATGGGCCTTATGGAGAGAAGGGCCCGCGAGCTGCGGGAGCTGTACGCCGACGCCATGATAGCGGGTGCCGATGCGGCCACGAACCTGGGCATGAAGATGCTGGCATGCCGCTTTGCCCGCAGGGCCCACGTGGCGGACGCGATGCGCGAGGATGCCGTGCGTGCCCTGGTCACTTCGTTCTGCGCGGCGGGAAGGCAGCTGGAGGCCCAACGCTGTTACGAGAGCTATGCGAGCAAGGTGATAAACACCACCAGGCGCCCACCGTCACGGCGGCTACGCAAGACGGTGGAGGACCTGGTGAGCCACCCCGACCAGCTCGAGCTGGGAGACCGGGCGCGCATGCGACTGAGCGGCAGGAAGGCCTCGGTGGAGGTCGTGGGCTCGCGTGCGGTTACCTCCGGCGGACAGCTCTCCCTGGACCTGGACGACGTATAGGGTAGACAGAGGGGACAGTTCCCCGAGTCTACCGCTATGCGAAGGTCTGCGGCTGTGCCGTGGTGGGTAGACGCGGGGGACTGTCCCCTCTGTCTACCATCTCTTGTGCCCCCGCATAGGCAACGCGTGGAAAATGCATGAGAGGTGCCGTTGCGGTGTAGAACCTGATAAAGTAGGAACGCTATAACTTTGCACAGAACGGACCCGCCAAGCGAAGGGACGACAATGCCTGGTCTATTCTCAAGAATCCTCTCCATGGGTTCCGACAAGCAGCTCAAGGAGTTTAGGAAGATCGCGGCTCGCGTAAACGAGCTGGAGCCGCAGTTCCAAAAGATGGGCGACGCGGAGCTCAAGCACCAGACGGCCCTGTTTAAGGAGCGTCACCAAAACGGCGAGAGCCTGGACAGCCTGCTGCCCGAGGCGTTCGCCTCCGTGCGCGAGGCCTCACAGCGCACCATTGGCCAGCGGCACTTTGACGTGCAGCTGGTGGGCGGCATCGCCCTGCACAAGGGCACCATCGCCGAGATGAAGACCGGTGAGGGCAAAACGCTGGTCTCCACGCTGTCCGGCTACCTCAACGCCATCTCGGGCGAGGGCGTGCATATCGTTACCGTTAACGACTACCTGGCCAAGCGAGACAGCGAGTGGATGGGCCGCATCTACAACTTTATGGGCATGTCGGTGGGTCTGCTGCAAAATGGCATGAAGCTGGGCCTCAAGCGTCCCGCCTACGCCGCAGACGTCACCTACGGCACGAACTCGGAGTTTGGCTTCGACTACCTGCGCGACAACATGGTTACGCGCGCCAACATGCGCGTGCAGCGCGGCCACCACTACGCCATCGTGGACGAGGTGGACTCCATCCTCATCGACGAGGCACGTACGCCCCTTATCATCAGTGGTGCGGGCACCAAGTCGGCTAGCACCTATCAGGACTTTGCCGCCGCGGTGCGCGGACTCGTGGCCGACGAGGACTACGAGATGGACGAGGCCAAGCACACCATTGCCGCCACCGAGAAGGGCCTGGAAAAGATCGAGCGTGCGCTGGGCATCGACGACATCTACGGCGACATGTCGGGCGAGCTGGTAAACCACCTGCAACAGGCGCTCAAGGCCGAGTACATGTTCCACCGCGACCAGCAGTACGCCGTGATCGACGGCGAGGTAAAGATCGTCGACGAGTTTACCGGCCGTATTATGGAGGGCAGGCGCTACTCCGAGGGCCTGCACCAGGCCATCGAGGCCAAGGAAGGCGTGTACGTGCGCGAGGAGAACCAGACCCTTGCCACCATCACCCTGCAAAACTACTTCCGCCTGTACGAGAAGCTCAGTGGCATGACGGGTACCGCCATGACCGAGGACGCCGAGTTCCGCGAGATCTACAACCTGCCCGTGCAGGTGATTCCCCCCAACCGCGAGGTCATCCGCAAGGACAACGACGACCTGGTGTACCGCACCATCGACGCCAAGTTCGAGGCCGTCGCCGACAGCATTGCCGAGCGTCACGCAAAGGGCCAGCCCTGCCTGGTGGGCACGGTGTCCATCGAGAACTCCGAGAAGCTCTCGGGTATTCTCAACAGGCGCGGCATTCCCCACAGCGTGCTCAACGCCAAGTACCACGAGCGCGAGGCGCAAATCGTGGCGCAGGCCGGACGCGAGGGTGCCGTCACCATCGCAACCAACATGGCCGGTCGTGGTACCGACATCCTGCTGGGCGGCAACGCCCAGGTTATGGCCACCGACCTGCTGGCGGCCGAGGGCATCTCTGCCGACGAGGTAACCGAGCAGCAGCGTGCCGCGGCGCGCGCCAGGGCCGACGCCATCTGCGAGGAGGAGCGCAAGCACGTGCTGGCGGCGGGTGGCCTGTGCGTTATTGGCACCGAGCGCCACGAGAGTCGACGCATCGACAACCAGCTGCGTGGCCGTTCCGGCCGTCAGGGCGACCCCGGCGAGACCCAGTTCTACCTCTCGCTTGAGGACGACCTCATGCGTCTGTTTGGCGGCGACCGCATGGACCGCATCTCGGCCATGATGCAGCGCTACGACATGCCCGACGACATGCCCATCCAGGCCAAGATGGTTACCAAGGCGGTTGAGGGCGCGCAGCGCAAGGTTGAGGAGATCAACTTTGCCATGCGTAAGAACGTCCTTGAGTACGACGACGTTATGAACAAGCAGCGTCGCGTAATCTACGAGGAGCGCAACAAGATTCTGGATGGCAAGGACCTCACCGAGCACGTAAACGAGGTAACCGCCGACACGGTGTGGCACAGGGTCTCGGGCTTCTGCCCCGACACGGTGGCGCCGGAGGAGTGGGACCTCGAGGGCCTCAAGAAGTGGCTCATCGAGCTCACGGGCAAGAAGGAGGGCCTGCCGGAGTTTAGCTGGGAGGACGAGCCCGCCGACATCTCCCAGGCCGTGGAGGACTTCGTGCACGCCTGCTACCAGGAGAAGACCGAGAACCTGGGCGACAACATCATGCACGAGCTGTCCACCCAGGTTATGCTGCGCGTTATCGATACGCGCTGGATGGCCTACCTGCAGGAGATGGACTACCTCAAGACCGGCATTGGCCTGCGCGGCTTTGGCCAGCGCGACCCGCTGGTGGAGTACAAGAGCGAGGCGTACCTGGCCTTCTCGGAGCTGGTAAACACCATGTACGAGGACTTCCTGCGCACCATCCTGCGCATTGAGGTACAGGGCGCGCCCATGCGTCGTGCCGCTGCTGCGGCTTCCGAGAAGGAGCAGCAGGTGGACGAGGAGCCCGAGGAGCTCAAAGGCGCCCGCTACTCCGGTCCCGCCGAGGTCGACGGCGACCAGAGCATGGCCAAGAACTACAAGAGCGCGCCCGTCGCGCAGGCTCCCATGCGCAGCTTCTCGGAGGTCGAGCAGGCGCCCGACCAGGCAAAGCGCAAGCCGTACCGCAAGGCCGAGAGCGAGGACCCCTTTGCCAACGTGGGCCGCAACGACCCGTGCCCCTGCGGCAGCGGCAAGAAGTTTAAGAACTGCCACGGGCGGAGACGCTAGGATGGCAGAGGCCGAATCCCTAGACCTGAACGCGCTGGCCGCCCGCCTTGAGGACGTGTTTGGCTACCTCAAGGTGGACGAGCGCCAGCGCGACGTGGAGCGCCTTGAGGAGCTGTCGTCCCAGCCGGGCTTTTGGGACGACGCCGACGCCGCGCGTGCCACGATGGAGGAGCTGGCCCGGGCACGAGACGACGTGTCCGGCATGGAGGAGGCCAGGCAAAAGCTGGATGACGCGCGTACCGCGGTGGAGCTGGGACAGGAGACCGGAGACGAGGACCTGCTCGCCGAGGCCGCAGAGCTCGCCCAGTCGCTTGAGCATGACCTCACGGAGCTTGAGCTCTCGAGCTGGTTTGCCGACGACCTGGACCATGGTGACGCCATCGTAACCGTCACCCCAGGTCAGGGCGGCCTGGAAGCGCAGGACTGGTGCGAGATGCTGTTTAAGATGTACCTGGCCTACTGCGCCCGTCGCGGCTGGAAGGTTGAGGTCGCCGACGCGCCGGCCGCCGAGGCGATTGGCATCGACCGCGCCACCTTTACGGTGTCGGGCAAGAACGCCTACGGCATGCTGCGCTCCGAGCAGGGTGTGCATCGCCTGGTGCGCATCTCTCCCACCGACGCGAAGAAGCGTCGCCAGACGACCTTTGGGGGCGTGGAGGTGCTGCCCGTGCTGCCCGACAGCATAGAGGTGCAGATCAACCCCGAGGACCTGCGCGTGGACGTGTACCACTCCTCCGGCCATGGCGGCCAGGGCGTGAATACCACCGACTCCGCGGTCCGCCTGACCCACCTGCCCACGGGCATCGTGGTGACGTGCCAAAACGAGAGAAGCCAGCTGCAGAACAAGGCATTTGCCATGAGCGTGCTGCGCTCCAAGCTCTACGAGCTCGAGCGCGAGCGGCGTGAGGCCGAGCTCGACGAGCTGCGCGGCCCCAAGCACGACATCTCCTGGGGCAACCAGGTGCGCAACTACGTGCTGTACCCGTATCAGATGGTAAAGGACCTGCGCACCAACTACGAGACCGGCAACGTGGACGCCGTGCTCAAGGGCGGCGACCTCGACCCGTTTGTGGTCGCCTACCATCGCTGGCGCGTAGCGCAGTAAGACTGGGTGGATGAACGGAGGGGACTGTCCCCTCCGTTCATCCACCCAGTCTCACCGCGCTTGTGCCGTCTGTGTAGGAAATACGTGCAGTTGGTGGCATACAAAGCCTGCTCTGCTACCATGCTCCTATCTGTCTGGAACTGCACATGAAAGCAAAGGAGCTGTTGTGCCCAACCACTTTCGTAGCACCGAGCGACAGGAGCCAACGAGTCCGCAACCGACGAACCCGCAGCCTGCTGCCACGACGCAGAACATGCGCGTACCCAACCCGCAGGCCCAGGGGGCACCGGATGCCGTGCGCGTGGTAACCGCGAGCACCGATCTGGCACCAACCGAGGTGCCGGCAGCCAATGCGGCCGCCGGTTCGCAATCGTCCAGCCTCTATGCGCCGCTGGGCGAGGGTGGCGTTGCGATTCCCCACACGGGAACTCCCACCATATCGCTCCAAAACGTAACCATGATCTATCCGGCCCAGCCCAACAAGCCCGCACTCGACGACGTGAGCCTGGACATCTATCCTGGCGAGTTCGTGTTTGTCGTGGGCCACTCCGGCTCGGGCAAATCCACGTTCCTGCGACTGCTCACCCGCGAGCTGCGTGCCACCAAGGGCAACGTGATCATCGCGGGGCAAAACCTCACCAAGATGCGCAACTGGAAGGTGCCCTACCTCCGTCGCCAAATCGGCACGGTGTATCAGGACTTCAAGCTGCTGCCCGACAAGACCGTGTACGGCAACGTGGCCTTTGCCCTGGAGTGCATTGGCAAGCCGCGCTCGGTGGTAAAGGCGCAGGTGCCCGAGGTGCTGCGTCTGGTTGGCCTTGCCGAGAAGATGGACCACTATCCCGACCAGCTCTCCGGTGGCGAGCAGCAGCGTGTCTCGGTTGCCCGCGCCATGGTAAACCGCCCGCCGCTTTTGGTGTGCGACGAGCCCACCGGTAACCTGGACCCGGCAATCTCGCTGGGCATCATGAAGCTGCTCGACCGCATTAACCGCGAGGGAACCACGGTGGTTATGGCCACGCACGACCGCGAGATGGTGGACTCCATGCGCCGTCGCGTGGTGGCGCTCGAGGCCGGCCATGTGGTTCGCGATCAGGAGAGGGGAGGCTACGGTTTCTATGATGCCCTCTAACCTTGGCTATTCCATCCGCGAGGCGGGTGCGCACATTCACAGGAACTGGTCCACGTGTCTGGGTGCCGTGGTAACCATATTCCTTTCGCTGTTTGTTATTGGCGTCTTTGCGCTGGGCTCCAACCTGGTGGGCAACCTGGTGGGCAGCGTGGAGGACCGCGTGACCATCCAGGCGTTCCTTGCCGACGAGGCTGACCAGGAAGCGGTCGACGCCTACCAGCAAAAGATCTCTGGCTGGGAGAACGTGGAGAGCGTGTCGTACAAGAGCAAGGACGAGGCGCTCAAGGAGTACCGCGAGACGATGTCCAGTCGCAACGCCGAGGACGCCGTCGCAGCGCTGGACGGCGAGAACCCCGTGCCCGCGTCGCTGGTAATCAAGCTCGACGACCCCAAGCGGGTTGAGGCCACGGCCAACAAGATTATTGAGGACGCGGAGTTCGCGCCCATCGCCGACCGTCCCGAGAACCCCGGTTCCTCGGTCCAGTACGGCAAGGAGACCGTCGACCGCTTGTTTAGCGTAACCAACTACATCCGCATTGGTGCTGCGGTGCTCATTGTGCTGCTCATCTTCGTGGCCTTCGTGTTCATTAACAACACCATCCGCCTGGCCATCTCGGCAAGGCGTCGCGAGATCGCCATCATGCGTTTGGTAGGCGCCTCAAACAGCTTTATTCGTGGGCCGTTCGTGGCCGAGGGTGCCATCGAGGCGCTGCTGGGCGCCATCTTGGCCATCATCGCGTTGCAGGTTGGCTGGGGCTTCCTCAAGCCGCAGCTCTCCAACAGCCTGCAGTTCCTCTCGTTTGAGCTGTCGCCCACCGTGGTGGTTAGCGTGTACGTGTCGCTGGTCGTGGCCGGCGTGATTATTGGCCTTTTGGGTTCGGCCATCGCCATGAGGCGCTACCTCAAGGTCTAGCGCTCAGCGCTCGCAGAGAAAGAGCGACAATTTGGGGATACTCCCTCTGGTTTCACGAGTTGAAACGATGGGAGTATCCCCAAATTTCGTTACGTGCAAAGTGAGAGGAGCATGCCATGTCGCGCAAACGACCGCACCATGGAAATAGAAGACGCGGGTCCGGCTCGCGGCCAAAGCGGGCGCGCACGTTGCTTACGGGCACCCTGCGCGTGGTGCGGCCTGGCCTGGCGCAGGTGGAGACCGCGGAGGGGACCTTTGCGGTGGCCCGCAGGGGCGTGCGCGAGGGCATGAACGGGGACGAGGTGCAGGTGAGCCTCGTGCCCATGCACGGCAAGGGCGCCGAGCCCGTGGCCTACGTGCAGCATGTGCTCCAGCGTGCCCACCAAACGTTCTTGGGGACCTATTCGCTGGCCGACCCGCTGGGCGTGGTCGCACCGCTCGACGCACGCATGGCACACGACTTCTTCGTGCTGCCCCAGGACACGAGCGCCGAGCGCCTTGGTGTGCGCGAGCATGACGTGGTGGCCGTACGCATTCTGGAGTACCCAACGCGCTCGAGTGCCGGTGTGGTAACCATCGAGCGCAGGGTGGGATCGACCACTGAGCTGGACCTCAACATGGAGGCCGTGCTGGCGTCCTACGACATCGCGACGCAGTTCCCGGACGCGGCTCTGCGCGAGGCGCAGGAGGTGAGCGCTCGCGTGGCCGAGGCGCTGCGTGATGACGCCGGCCGCAAGGATCTGCGCGAAGTGCCGTGCGTGACCATCGACCCAGCTGATGCGCGCGACTTCGACGACGCAGTTGGCGCGCGTTGCGTTGACGGGGGCTATGAGGTGGACGTCCACATTGCCGACGTGTCGCATTACGTGAGGTGGGACAGCTCGCTGGACCTTGAGGCGCGGGCGCGCACCTGCTCTGTGTACCTTGCCGACAGGGTGGTGCCCATGCTGCCCGAGCGCCTGTGCAACGACGTGTGTTCGCTGCGTCCTGGTGAGGATCGCCTGGCGATGTCGGTGCGTCTGACGCTCGACGAACGGGGACAGGTGACGGACGGTGTCGTGTGCACCAGCGCCATACGCTCGGATGCCCGGTTGAGCTACGACGAGGTGGACCGGGTACTGGACGCGGGCCTTGCCGACGCCCTGTCGTGTCCCGCAGACGAGCGTGACCGCATCGTGGCCATGCTGAAGGTGCTGGACGAGGTGGCGCAGCTGCGCCTGAGGCGTCGTGCCGAGCGCGGGGCCATAGACTTTGCCACGGTGGAATCCAAGGTAGTGCTCGATGAGGCGGGCGAGCCGGTAGACGTGGTGATGCGCAAGAGAACGCGTGCCACGAGTCTGGTGGAAGAGGCCATGCTCATGGCCAATGAGTTCGTGGCACACCTGCTCGCGAAGCGGGACGTACCCTGCGCGTATCGCGTGCACGAGCCGCCCCTGCCCGAGGACCTGGCGGCCTGCTTGCCCGTTCTGCGCGAGCTGGGACTTGCGGAAGGTGAGGACGCGGCACGCATCGCCACGGGCGATGCGCATGCCATACGGCAGGTGCTTGAGGCGTGCGAGGGCAAGGACGGGGCGTATCTGGCAAACGCACTGCTGCTGCGGGCACAGCGCAAGGCGGTCTATGCGCCGCACAATCAGGGCCATTACGCGCTGGGGGCACCAGCGTACTGTCACTTCACCTCGCCCATCCGCCGATACCCCGACGTGTTGGTGCATCGTGCGCTCAAGTGGCTGGCCGCAGGCACGATGCAGACGCCCGAGCAGCGTGAGGTGGCCAAGCTGCTGCCGCAAATCTGCCGCACCTGCTCGGAGCGCGAGCGCGTGGCCGACGCCGCCTCGCGGGCCTCGGTCAACATCAAGGTCGCGGAGCTGTTCTCAAAGAGGATCGGGGAGCGCTATGGCGGCATTGTGGTGGGCTGCGAGCGCTTTGGCCTGTTCGTGATGCTCGATGAGATGGGCGTGGAGGGGCTGGTCTCGGTACGCTCGCTTGGCGACGAATGGTTTGCCTACGACGCCGACCGCATGACGCTCACGGGTTCGGCCACCGGGCGCACCTGGCGTCTGGGCCAACGCGTGGCCGTGGAGGTGCGCGACGTGGATGTGCCCAAGGGCCGCATAGACCTGGCGCTTCTCAACCGCCACTAACCGCCGAAGATGTACTGGGGGGACAGTCCCCCCAGTACATTTTGCGGGCGCGTACGGTAAAATAGCAGGAACAACGAGCCAAGGAGAACGTTTTGGACCATACCATGCTTGCCGAGGAGCTGCTGCGGGCCGAGAGTCTAATGCTGAACGAGCAGGACGAGGCCGCCCGCGATCTTTTGGCGGCGTTGGCCGAGGACGCCGAGGAATACGTGGACAAGAACTGCCCAACCACCGACGAGCTGCAGTGGTTTAGCTTCCCCACGCTGTTCGAGCGCCTGTGCTACCGCAGGGTGGAAAAGGACCCGCGCGAGCTGCGCGACGTGGGCGAGCCGCTCGACCGTCTGTATGCCGACCTCGCTCTCGCAAACGTTCGTCTGGGTGAGTACGACCTTGCGGCCGAGGCGCTCAAGGGCGCGGTACGGTGGAATCCCATGGAGTGTGGGTATAGGCTGGACCTTGCCGACCTCTTTCTGGTGGACGGTAACGTGCGCGAGGCGTTGGGTCTTGCCTACAGCGTGTTCGAGCGCGCGAGCGAGGCCAGGCACCTGGTGCGCGCCTACGTGATCTTTTCGGATTGGTTTGCCCGTGGTGGCAACGACCGCGCGTCGGCAGCGGCCCTGCGTGCGGCGTGCAGACTGGACGTGCGCGACTCCCGACTCGACGTGGCGCTTGACCAGGCGGCCCAGACGGACCGTGACCCGGCCACTCTTACCGACGAGGAGGCCAACGAGGCGCTGGCCGCCGAAGGGCTTCCCACGGGAGCGAACGCGGAGGTGGCCATCTGCCTGCTCATGTGCGCTACCGACGCGGCGGCAGCGGGAGACCGTGCCTTGGCAACCAACCTCACGGTTCGCGCGCGCGACCTGGTGGGTGAGCCGGCCGCCATGGCCCTCATGCGCCTGATTCACGAGCAGGACGATGGGTCGTCACAGGGAGATGATGGCGATGGCGCATAACGCAAAGACGCGCAAGACGATCGCGCGCAACAAAGCCGCGCGCCATGCCTACTTTATTGACGAGACGCTGGAGGCGGGCCTGGTGCTCACGGGTACCGAGGTGCGTAGCCTGCGTGAGCGCAACTGCAACATCACCGACGCATTCTGCCTCATTCGCGGTGGCGAGGCGTGGCTTATGGGCGTGCACATTCGCCCCTACTCGCACGGTGGCGTGTGGAACGTCGACCCCGACCGCCGACGCAAGCTGCTGCTGCACCGCAGGCAGATTGACTATTTGGACGGCAAGCTGCGAACCAAAGGCCTGGCGCTTGTGCCCCTGGAGCTCTACTTTGACGAGTACAATCGGGTAAAGCTCACTATTGGCCTGGGACGCGGCAAGAAGCTGTACGACAAGCGTGCCGACTTGGCACGGCGCGATTCGGACCGCGAGATTCAGCGGGCGCTCAAGGAGCGGAGTCGCGGGTAGGGAACCAGCCGCCCAAGCGGCTGACAAGATACGAGGAGGTAGGCATTTTGGACGCAACCGCACTGTTCAGCTTCCAGTCCGGACTCTATGTGGTTTCGGCAAGCGACGGCGAGGAGCGCGCCGCATGCATCATCAACACGGGCCTGCAGCTCACCAGCAGCCCCATTCAGGTTGAGGTTGTGGTAAACAAGCAAAACTACACCGAGGGCGTTATTGCGCGCGCGGGTCACTTTGCGCTTACGGTGGTCACCGAGTCGGCCAACATGATGTACGTGGGTCGCTTCGGGTTTAGGACCTCCAAGGACTACGACAAGTTCGACGGCATCGAGACGTGCCAGACGATTCTGGGCGATCCCTACACGCCGGAGAACGCCGCCTGCGTGCTTGCCTGCGACGTGGTAAAGACGCTCGACGTGGGCACGCACACCATCTTTGTGGGCGAGGTAAAGGATGCTCAGGTGCTCTCTGGCGACCCGTCCATGACATACAGCTACTATCACACGGTGCTCAAGGGCAAGACACCGCCCAAAGCCTCCTCGTTCATCGGCGAGGCATAGCTTTTTGCGCAGGCAAGGTGGTAAGCTGCTTGTAGGGTGCGGAAAAGTGTTCCGCAAGGACGAGAGGGGATAGGCATGGCAGACAAGACGTATAAGTTCGTATGCACCGTATGTGGCTTTGAGGTTGAGGTCGACACCCCCGAGCTGCCCGAGGACTTCGTGTGCGAAGTGTGCGGCGTTGGCGCCGACATGTTCGAGGCCGTCGAGGAGTAACGGCTCACGCGACCATTACGCGCTTTCCCTGCCGTCGTGGCAAGGATGAACGCGGGGGACCCTTTCCTGTGCCCAGGAAAGGGTCCCCCGCGTTCGGTTTGGGCGTTGACTAGGCTAGTGCAGGTGGATGTGCATCGTCTCGGCCACGACGTCAACCAGCGTTTCGTCGGTCACCTCGGGAAACTGTATCATAAGACTGATAAGACCCACGACCAGCATATAGAGGCTTTCGCGCGGGTGGCTTATGCGTGCGTGGCCTTCCTCCAGTGGCGTGTTGGCCTTCCTTTGCGCGTAGTTTTCCGAAAGCCGCTTGGCGCTTCGTATGGAGAACTGGTTGCGTAGTATCACGTCGTTCTCGCGGGTCACGATGCCAGAAAACGAGTCGGGATCGGCGATGTACGAGCGAAGGCGAGCAATAATGTCGCCCAGGGACTGGGTGGTGTGATTGGGGTCGTAGTCCTTGTCCCAGTCCTCAAACTGGTCCACGAAGTCGTCCACGCGATTGTCCACCACGGCCTCAACGATGGCGACCTTGTTGGGGAAGTAGTGGTAAAACAGGCTGCGGGCCACGCCAACCTTGGCGCTTATGTCGCCAATGGACGTGCGTGCGATGCCCTTTTGGGCAAACAGCTCCAGTGCGGCCATTATAAATTGCTCGCGACGCTTGTCTGTCTCCATGGCGCTCCCCCGTTGGCAATGGATTGACATTTTGTCAACACTCCATTCATTCTAGGATGTCTTCGGCAATTGGTCAAACGCATGTCCGTTGGGGAAGAGGTACCTTTGTGTGTATGCAACCCGCGCGGTTGGGGTAAACTGGAAGCGTTGACAATCGCATGGTGGCCCAGGCCCCGCGAATTTGGGGGTGACTGGTTTCGACAGGGTATGTCTGAGACGGTAAGCAAGCCGTGGTCTCCTCGCCACGTTAAACAGGGGTATCGTCAAATGAATTGACAAGACTGATTCTTTTGAGGGCTATGCCCTCGCTGCCTAACTAACTGTGCAGCCGTCAATCCGCGGGTTGCTCCCGCTTGCGGTGCGACGTCATTGAGGGAGATGCTCGTACGGACGTAGCTGGTATGCCGTACGAAAAGATCGAACCAGCTAGGAAGCCGCGCGCTGGTTGCCAGGCGCAACGCAACCGAATGCCAACTGGCAACTGAGCTTGGAGAAAGCCGTTAGGGATGTGCTTTGGACCGGAGTTCGATTCTCCGCACCTCCACCAAAGATAACCGTGCGCCTCGTGAGGGGTGCACGTGGAACAGGGGACGGGTTTTTCGTTCACGCGAGCATGAACGAAAAACCCGTCCCCTGTTCACGGCACACTCGCGTGAACGAAAAACCCGTCCCCTGTTCATGGGCGGCTGAGCGTGACGCGAGCGTGCTCGAGGCGCTGATTGAGTTCGATTCTCCGCACCTCCACCGCGCATGACCATGCACTCCGAAAGGGGTGCATGTTTTTAGACTCAGTCCCAAAACCCGTGGGTAGGCTAAGCCGCTTTCCCACGGGTCTTGGGTCGAACCTTTTATAGCGATCCTTCGCGTGAGCGGAGAATCGAACTCGAAGGGCTGCGGGTGCCCTCGGACAAACGTCCCCGTCACCTTTGTCCGCGCCCATACGATATGATTACGGGGATAGCCTCTTCCGACTAACAGAGGATCGAACATGCAGGAAAAGACCGCCAAGATAAAAACGCTGCTTCTGGTAGCTCTGGCTGTGTGCCTTGCCGTTGCTGGCTTCTTCGTTGGCAAGACCATCGAGCACAATGCCGCCCAGCAGGAGCGCGAGCACCTCTACGCCCTCAACCGGAGCAGCATCGAGAAACTCAACGTCGAGAACGACGGGCCCATCTACGTCATTGGCCACCGCAGTCCCGACTCCGACACCGTGTGCAGTGCCATCGCCTACGCACGCTTCCTCACGATGCTGGGCTACGACGCGCAGGCGGCGATCACCGAACCGGTTAACCACGAGACCGCCTTTATCCTGCGCCAGGCGGGCGTCGAGACTCCTCCCGTGCTGGAGGATGCGTCGGGCAAGAACATCTTCCTCGTTGACCACAGTGAGTACGCACAGTCTGCCGAGGGAATGATTGACGCGCACATCGTGGGCGTCCTTGACCACCATGGGGTAGGCAACGTCACCACGGGGCAGTCGCTGCTGTACGAAGCCAAGCCCATTGGAGCGACGACCACCATCGTTTGGCTCGACTACCTCAACTACGGACTCGAAATCGATCAGCCGACCGCGCGTATCATGCTGGGAGCTGTGCTTTCGGATACCGACAACCTAACCGCAACGACTGTGACGGATGCCGACCAGCAAGCCGTGCGCGAGCTCGCGAGCATCGCCGGCGTGAACGACGTGGATGGCTTCTATCACGACCTGCACGTGGAGAAGCTCTCCTACGAGGGCATGACCAACGAGGAGATTCTGTTCTCCGACTACAAGGAATACGAGGTCGGCGGTACGACGTTTGGCATTGGTCTTGTGAACGCCATCGACGAGGACGCCGCAAAGAAGCTTGCAGAACAAGTGAAGGAGGCAATGCCCGCAGGTCTTAAGTCAAAGAACGTGGACCTCTTGTACGCCAGCGTGGGCATCCGCGAGAACGGCCAGAAGATCGACCGCATCATTCCGGCCAACGAGCACTCCAAGGAGGTCTTTGAGGCGGCATTTCCCAAGTGCGACGAGTATGACGGCACGTCGTTCGTCTTTAGGACCGGGCTGGGAAGAAAGACCAAGTTCGTGCCGGGGTTGACGAAGTTCCTCAACGCCCATCCGCACGAGTAACTGTTTTGGAAAGGAGAAAGAGACTATGGCTCGTGGACACAAAGTACTCAAAATCGCAGGCATAGCCCTTGCTGCAGTCGCCGTTGTTGCGGCTGGCGCGATTCTGGTTTATCGCGACAACAACCTGCACACCGAGGAGCGCCTGATTGCCAAGGCGTACGAGGCAGGCTTTGTCGAGAAGCAGGCCCAGGTAGATGGCGCAACCATAAACTACGCGGAGGGGCCAAACAACGGTCCGGCACTTTTGCTCATCCACGGACAGGGCGTGGAGTGGGAGGACTACGCGAGCGTCTTGCCCGAACTGGCAAAACGCTACCACGTGTTCGCAGTCGACTGCTTTGGTCACGGTGAGTCCGCACACGATCCTGCGCTGTACTCATGCGCAAAAAATGGTGATGAGCTCATCGCGTTTGCAGATAAGGTCATCGGCGACAAGTACGTCGTTTCGGGCCATTCCTCAGGCGGTATTTTGGCCGCCTACGTGGCCTCCAACGACCGTGAGCACGTATCCGCGTGCATGCTGGAGGATCCGCCGCTGTTCCGCGTAACGCCCGAAGAGGCGCAGGAGAATGCGGGCACGTTTGCCTGGCATGACGGCTACATCGTCGCGCACTCGTTCCTGCAGCAAAACGAGGTCACCGCCTATCCGGCATGGTATGCCTCCCATAGCTACCTCTTCAGCCTGTTTGGCGGACTGCAGAAGATGTTGGCAGAGCAAACGGCCACGTTCTGTGCGGAACATCCCAACGAGCATGTGACCAATGCCTGGGTTCCGCGAGCCTGGACCCGCGGCATGTATTTTATGGACGACTGGGACCCGCGCTTTGGCGAGTCGTTCTATGACGGCAGTTGGATGGCTGGCATCGACCAGGAAGGCATGCTCAAGCAGATAGAGTGCCCCGTCGTCTTTTTAAAGGCCAAGACAGCCTATGGGAAGGACGGAGTGCTCTATGCGGCCACGAGCGACGAGGATGCGCAGCGCGTGCAGCAGACCATTCCGCACTGCCAGACCATCGAGATCGAGTCGGGCCACGATATCCACTCCGAGCACCCGGATGCCTTTATCGACGCGGTGAATCAGGCTGCCGGCAAGTGACAAGGGCCAGTAGGTGACAGGGGGCCTGCCCTTGTCACCTACGTGCGCGTCCGTATCCCTGCCTTGCCGCGCATCCCACATTGGGCGGTCGGTTAGGTTACGATGATGTCCATCGTGCTGCCGCAATATGGGCACGACACCGTCATGGTACCGTGATCTGGCAGGTTCTTTAAAAACGTGTAGCCGCAGTTAATGCAGGTGACTTGTGTGTCTTCGTACCACGAGTCGCCTCCTGAGATGCTGTCGAGTTCCTCGCGGCTGAGCTCGTACCCCTCCTCCTGGACTATGGCAAGGATTTCCTCCGGCGTCTTGGCGGCATCGACTTTTGACTACTGCTCAGGCGTTGGGTTCTTGAGGTCCATGGCGTCTCCTTTTTGACGAGCCTGTTCATACCGCTCATTGCACAGGCATCCGACTGGGTTTGTTTTGATGGCCCGTTCGCGTCCATCCCGGCCACGTGACGGGTTTCCCTCGGTGCTATACTTGCCCGTGCGAAAGCCCCCTTGTCTTGCGTCTTTGTGGGGCCTTACCGTAACGATGCGCCTTGGGAGCCGCTCATGACCGCAACGACCATGCTCGTGAACTCGTCGCACCCGCTGCCGCTTGGCTGGGAGCCCGACGACCTGGTGAACCTGTGGGACATCCGGCCGCATCACTGCCTCTTGCGCTCGCGTAGTTTGCAGCTTTGCGCCTGTGCCGCCAAGGCGGCCAATGCGTTGTTTGGGCAGGCCGAGCGCGAGGGAATCAAAGACTTTATACTAGCGAGCGCCTATCGCGACGGTGACTATCAGGCGAAGCTGTTTGAGGACAGCCCCAACGGCTACGTGGCCTACCCCGGGTGCAGCGAGCACCAAACGGGGCTTGCCATGGACGTCGCCCAGTTTAGGCGGGGCATGAACCTCGACGACGAGCGCAAGGCCTGGCTCGCCGAGAACTGCTGGGAGCATGGCTTCGTTATCCGCTACCCGCAGGGCCGCCAGGGCGTTACCGGCATACCGTACGAGCCGTGGCACCTGCGATATGTTGGGCGCGACGTCGCAGGGGAGATGCGCCAGCGTGGCTGGGTGCTCGAAGAATGGCGCGAAGCGCACCGCGAGGGCCGATGAGAAAAGGGGCCAGACCCCTTTTCTCAGGGACGGTTTACAAGGGCGGTCGTGCTTGTCTCTTTGGGAAGAGGTATAGTTGAGCCAACGTGGGGGAGGTGTGAAGTTGTCGGAAGAAGCCCAAGTCGTCAACATGCTGGTGAGAATTTCTCGTCTGGCCGCAGCGCGCTGGGGCCTTACGTTGGAGCAGGTCATGCAGGTGTTTGCTCCGACGGATGCCTTGGGGTATGTCGCGCGTAACTTCGCCCTCCTCCATATGGAGGGTGACGACGCAGTGCTCGACGACGTGGAGGAGTATCTTGCGGCAAGGGGGGTGAGTCCGCATGCAACTGCGTGAGGGGCTCGAACTCTATCACGGGAGCTACACGAAGGTGCCGAATCCCGACCTGGGCAAATGCGCCCGCTTCAAGGACTTCGGGAGAGGGTTCTACCTAACGACATCGCTTGAACAGGCCCGAAGCTTCTCCAAGCTCTCCGCAAGGAAGGCGGTGGATCGTAGGGTCCCAGACGCCGATTCACATAAGGCATTCGTGTCCCGCTTTGTTGTTGAAGGCACTGATTTTAAACAGCTGCGCGTTCTTGAGTTTGAAGACGCCGATACTGCGTGGCTTCGATGCGTCGTGGCCCATCGCCGCCGGAGGTCTTTCCCAGAGCTGGTCGAGCAGCTGGCGCCATTTGATGTGATTGTGGGAAAGATTGCGAATGACCAGACAAACATTACGTTGGCCCTGTATATGGATGGCGTATTTGGAGCGGTGGGGTCTGCCGAGGCAGAACGCGCATGCGTGACACAGCTGCTTCCCAATCGTCTGAGAGACCAATACTGCTTCCGCTCCGAGCGCGCGCTCAAGTGCCTGAGATTTGCGGGAAGCGAGACCGTATGGATGTGAACGAGGGGACGATAGGCGCCGCGATGAACAGCGTTGCCTCCATGGTCATTCGCGAGATCGCGCTAATCGAGAACGTGGAGATTGGCGTGGCGGCTGCGGAGTTTCTCGCTTCGAAGACTGCGGCTCGGTTGTTTGACGAAAGTACGAAGCTCTGGTGCGACGGGCCCTCGACCATTGTGGATGATTATCTGCTCGAGTGTATGCAACGTCAGTCGGGCGAGTGACGCGGCGGAACCAGTCTCGGGACAAAGGTGACGGGGACATTTGTCCTGCATCCCGTCAAGCGGGACAAACGTCCCCGTCACCTTTGTCCCACGTGCTACCATGGTGGCACATGTGGAGCCGGCGGGGAGGTGCAAGGTGAGTAAGGGCATACGCGTGCCGGGTCCCTTCTACCTGCTTGCGATCGTCTCGCTCGTGGCCATCATCGCGTCGTTTGGCGCACCGCTGCCTTGGATTCCCTTTGCCGAGGTTGCCCTCGACCACCCCACGGCAGCCTCGTCCGACGGTACCTACACGGCCGTCGCCACCGACCAGGCGCGCAAGGTACTCATTGTGGACGGCAACAACGAATTGTACGCCTGCATAGACTACGAGACCTTTGAGGCACCGCTCGAGATCGTTACGGACGTGTGCGTGTCCAATGGTCGCGTGTACGTTGCCGGCATGCGCTACAAGCCCGACAGCAACGTGATTGCGCTCGAGCGTGTGGTCGCCTATGGCATGAACGGCGCACAGCAGGGCATCGTGTACGAGCAAAAAGGCCAAGGTACAAAGCCGGGCATCCTCTCGCTCGACGACCAGGATGGCGGGGTGCGGGCGTGAGTTACTAGTCCGAACAAGAAGGACGACGGTCACACCGACGTTCGGTTCCTGTTCCTTGCCGATGGCGCAGAGCCACGCGAGTTGACATCGACTACCGTCAACCACAACATCTTGGCATCGGCTTCCTATATACCATCCCTCAACAAGATCGTGACTTTGAGCCAGCGTGGTGTGATAAACGACGATGGTGCGGCTGTGGTCACAGACAAGGGCGACAACCTGTTTACCTCGCTGGCGCTATCGGACGCGGGGCAAATCGTTGCGACCGACGATGCGACGCATGCCCTGTGCGAGGTGGCCGATGACGGCACGGTGACCAAGATCGTTGATGGCCTCTCCTGCACGCGTATACGCATTGTGGGTAATACCATCACGTTGCTCGATGCCGATGCCAACGAGGCCCTTGTCTACTACACGACGGGCAACATCCACGCCCGCCTTGGGTCGGTCACGCCGCGGGTGGGCGTATCGCTGAGGGTGGTGTCGCTGTGGGTGTGTGCGGCGTACCTCGTCGTCTTTTTGTTCGTGCTTGCTGTGCGTCATGTGAGGAGACTGCTTGCGACGGGCACCATCTCGCAGGTTGCGGGCCCCGTGGCCTCGTTTGCGGTGGTGCTTACGGTGGGTCTTACCTTGGGCCATACGGCGTTCTATACGTACCGCGCGCAAGTCGAGACACGCTCCAAAGAGGTTGGCGCCTATGCGGACTATTTTGCGAACAACGCGCAGACGTTTTCGGAGGCCCTTTCGCCCGTTGGAAGCAGGACCGTCTTTAGGGATTCGGTAGATCTCACCACACAGCAGACTACCAACTTTGTAGTTTACCTGCCTCCAGATTTCGGGCCTCATCGATACGGCAGAAGACAACGGCATTGGCATGTACTACGTCCTGTACGGCAGAGATGACAAGGGCATCTACTGCATGGACGACGGCCTGGGCGAATACATGTGGGGCGAGTCGGTGAGCGAGTCCAATCGTATTGCCAACGTGCGGGAGGTCTTTGCAAACAAGGAGGAATCGAGCAAAGAGATGCATCGTGGCTCGTCACGCCACGAGGACACGATGTACCGTACGGTCTACATTCCGGCCACGGGAGAGGGCTCCAACGACTTCGTTATTGAGGTAGGCAGCAAGATGAAGTCGTTTACCTCGTCGGTGGCATCCAACCTCGTGCGTAACACCCTCGCGTTGCTCGTACTCGCCCTCGTAATATACATGACCTATGCCGAGTTGCAGGCGTGCGGCAAGTGCGTGCTGCGCTACCGTCACATCCAGCAGACGGCCGAGAAGGGCGCGGTTTCGGCGTTGGCACGGCCCTTTGCGCTTACGACCATGATGCTTGCGGGCATCGACGCCGTTATGAGTACCCTCATTGCCAGGGAGATGCTCGTGGCGGCCGGCATGGGAGACGTGACCGCACTCGTAACCGTGCCCGCCGTCATGTTGGGCGTTGGCCAAGCTTTGGGACAAGGCGTGTATGGCCTGCTCGGCTCCAAAGTGGGACTGCGCAAGCTCATGGCACGTGGTGCCACCGCAATGCTTGCGTGCGCAATCCTGGTGGCCGCCTCCGTTGTCTCTGGCAGCTTTTGGGCGTACTGCGCTGCCAAGTTCGTGCTTGCCGTCCCCTTTGGCCTGCTCTACACTGCCGCCTACTCGCTGCGCCGCCATGCGGTGACGCCTGAGCAGCAGCACCTGGCGAAGGCGGGCGTCAAGCGCTCCAATACCTCGAGCGCCGCACTGGGCACGGCGTTGGGCGGCTATGCCGCTCAGGGGCTCGGCAACGTGGGCGTCTACATCATGATTGCGCTGGTGAGCCTCGCCGTAATCACGATGGCAATCATTCTGCTTCCCAAAGGCACACTGCCGCCCGAGGACGACCGCGACTTCTCTGCCGATGAGCGCCGCCGCATACGCAAGTTCGTGCTCAGCCCTGTGGCGCTCGCCATCGCCTTGTGCATCATCCTGCCCAGCGTGGTGGTCACGGGCTATGCGTCCACGCTGTTCCCGCTCTTCTCGGCCGACCTGGGCTTTGCCAAGGCCGACATCAACAACATGTATCTGTTTGGCCAGCTCATCGTATATGTGAGCATTGGCTGGATTGAGCGGCTCAGCAAGCGGATTGGCAACTGGCGTGCAGGCGACTACTCCATCGCGGGGTTGGGCGTCGTCTTCCTGTGTTTCTCACTCAATACCACGATCGTGTGGGGCGTGGTGGTCATCGCGCTCGTGGGCCTCTTGGTAAAGATCGCCAACGCATGGAAGCCCCTGTGGATAACCTCGGCGGGTAAGGCAAACGTGCCCCTGGGCTGGGCGACGGGTGCCATGTTTGTGGTGCGCAGCGTCGCGCGCATTGCCAAGCCCTTTATCCTCACTGGCCTGATCTTGGTGGGGGGTAGGCTGGCAATCATCGTGATCGGTGCGTTCTGCCTTGTGTGCGCGGCGACGCTCTACTTCGTTACCCGCAAGCAGTGGTAGCCGCGTTTGGGGGGACGGTTCCCCCGTGTCCGCGCGGGGGTGTCCGCATAGGACTTGCTGAGAAATGCACCGGTGCATAGGTCTTGCCCTTGCGTTTGCTGAGAAGTGCACTGGTGCATGGGTCGTGCCCCCAAATCTGCTGTAATGTGCAGCGGTGCATAGCAAAATCTGTGCACCGATGCACTTTGCAGCAGATTTGGTCTTCTCATCTATGCACCAGTGCAGATTACGGCAAACGCCCGCGTCCCGCCTGTGCACCGCTGCACTTTGCAGCAGATCCTCTAGGATGACGGGACACGGGAACACACCTCTTCGAGGTATGTCTCCCGTGTTCCGCTCACCTCTCCCCAATGAGCCTTGCCATATGGTCGGCAAGGTACAAGGGGACGTTGAGCATATCGTTATCTTGCCGAAGGCCCAAGAGCGAGCAGCGTACGCGAAGCGGCGTTGCCTCTGGGTACTTGCGTCCATAGTAGCGAAGCGAGGATGCACGCACATTCTCTCCCGACTTGACCTCGATGGGCACCACTTGTTCGCCCGCCTGTACAATAAAGTCCACCTCGTGCCTGGGCTTGGCGTTGGTCCAATAGCGAACAGGCGCTGCGAACTGCCCCGCCAGAGTCTGCGCGACGTAGCTCTCCGCGAAGCCTCCCTTAAACTGCGAGAACAGCTCGTCGGTGCGTCCAAAGGCAGTTGCGGGCAAGTGGGCCATCGCACGCAGGAGGCCCACGTCAAGACAGTAGAGCTTGAAGGCGGCTTCATCGTCGTTTGACGAGAGGGGTATAGATGGTGCCTTGCTGCGCACCACCTTGCGCACGAGTCCGGCGCTCGCGAGCCATTCTATGGCATCCTCGTATTCTCGTGCGCGAGCTCCCTCCCGAACCTGCCCGTAGACGAACTTCTTGTTCTCGCGTGCCAAGTGCGTGGGAAGCGAGCGCCACACGCGCGAGAGCTTCGCGTACATCGCGACTCCCCCGTGCTTCGCAAAGTCACGATCGTAGGAGTCAAGCAGGTCGGCCAGCACGCGGTCTACCTGCCCAACGTCACTCGTCTCGCTCCAGCGCTTGACCGCCTCGGGCATGCCGCCCACCACGAAGTAGCGTTGTAGCTCTTCGGCGAGCCGTGCGGAAATCATTGAGGGCACGCCTTCGCTAGCATGCACGTCTTGGCACCAGTCGGCAAGGTTGCTTGCTCCGTCTGCCCGCAGGAACTCAGAGAAGGTGAGTGGCTGCATGTCCATAAAGGTTACCTTGCCCACGGGAAACGAACCCTTGTCGCGTGAAAGGGCGACCCCCAAAAGGGAGCCCGCAGTTGCCACGTGATACTCTGGTGCATCTTCGCAAAACGCCTTGAGTGCGCCAATGGCTGCGGGACAGTCCTGTATCTCGTCGAGAATGAGGAGTGTCGTCTTTGGTCGTATAACAAAGCCGCTTGCCAAGGAAAGGTTGGCCACGATGCGATGGGGATCCCTCGTCGTCTGGAAGAACTCGGCCCATTCGCTCGGCGTGTCTCGGTCGATGCGCTCGAGCGAGAAATATGCCACGTTCTGGTAAGACCGAGCGCCGAACTCCTTGAGCGACCATGTCTTTCCCACCTGTCGAGCGCCCTTGAGCATGAGCGGCTTGCGATGGGATGACGCCTTCCATTCTTCTAGGTCATTCAGAATGTCCCGGTGCATTGCGTCTCCAAAACTTCCATTTATGTGTATTATGCACACATAATACCATGATATTTCTGACGAACATGCCACAGAATAGATAGTATTGTGAGACTGGCAATCCTTTGAGTTGGACACAGCAGCATGGACCTTGCATACAGCACATCTGCGCCGTGCGTTTGCCGAGAAGAGGCCCCTTGCGGACAGCCCCAGCCCCAATGCACCCTCACGCCTTTGCCGGCCGCCTCACGACCAGCGACGACTGATTGATGTCCAGTGCCCGGTTGTAGCTCATGTTGCTGGTAAAGGCCCTCACCACAGACACCTCCAGCATATCCAACCGGTCCTCGCTTTGCTGGACTATCTGGGCGAGCGCGTTGTAGGGCTTTCCGTCGTCGAGGGCCAGCAGGCACACCCCGTCCTCATGGCGCTTTATCTCCAAGTCCATGCGAACGTCCGCCTCCGCGTTGTATCGCAGGGTCAGGCACGTGCTGTCCTCCACGACCAACGCAACCCTAGAGGCAAAGGACGCCGTCTCGCCAATGGCTGCAAGGTCGCTGTCTATGCTCGTGGTTAGGGCGGTAATCTGGTCTGGTGTCAGCCGGATCGAGTAGGTTGCGATTGACTCCGGGCTCTGCTCTGGGACGAACCAATACCGGTCGCGTATGGTCACAACGGCATAGACCAGCGTCACGATCCAAATCGCAACCACGTAGCAGGCAAGAAAGCCCCACAGGCCCATGGAGTACCCAACGGCGACGGCCACGACAATAAGGCCGTACTCCAGCATTACCAGGCGGTTTGCAAGATCTACCTTGCCCACAGACGACAGGTATGCATTAAAGACCGTAATGGTTGAGACGACTATAAAGGCCGCGCAGCCAATGCGCAGGCTCACGGCACAGGATACGAGGTACTGGGAGTCAACGCCATACAAGGAGGCGATCTGCTGGGCAAAGATAAGGACGATTACCGACTCCACCGCAGAAAGGACCATGGCAATGGCTAGACCTTCTTTAATGCAAAACCTCACGCCATCGTAGTCCTCCTGACCGTACAGCAGGCCCGCGTGCACGCTCACGCTTGCCGAGGCCCCCTCGCCCACGGACTGCGCGACTCCCTTTAGCGACTTGTACACCGTCCACATGGCAAGACCGCCCGTCCCGCCAATGAGGCCAATGGCTGCCGTCTGCACGCTCAGCGCCACAGTGCTGAGCACCTCGTCAAGCGTCGCGGTGCTTCCCAGGCGTATGTCGCGTTTTACGTAGGACAGCAGCTCCTCTTTGCACGAGAGCACCGAGAAGTCCGGCGAGACCGTCCGCTTCTTGCTAAAGAAGTGGCTGAGCGTGACCATGTACCCAATCACGGTGCTGATTACCGATGCCCAGGCCAGACCGTTCACGCCCAGGCCCAAGATGGTTACCAGCAACACGTCAAACGCGATGTTTGCGATGTTGGTAACGATGCCGCGTGCCGAGAACAGCCTCGCCCTTCCGTCAACGCGAAAGGCCCGCTCGATGCACAGGAACGTCTCGATGGCAGGCGACGCAAGAAAGAGGGGCCAGGTGTAGTCGATCACCGTGTCCGTCAGTGACTGGTCGCTCAGGATGAGTTGGAGCAGCGGACGCTCGAACAGGAGCAGTGCGGCATACACGACCACAAAGACGACCACCACCGCCGCAAGGATTGCGGCAAAGATTCGGTTGGCCTCCTCCCGCTTTCCTTCGCCAATTGAGCGAATCATGAGCTTGTCGATGCCATAGCCCAGCAGGCAGTGCAGGATCTGCGCGATCATGAGCAGGGGAGCCGCGACCGAGATTGCCGCAAGGGCCTCCGACCCAATGCTTACGCCCGCTATGAGCGTGTCGATGATGGTCACCAAAGACGCGCACACCGAGCCACCCACGTAGGTGAGGGCCATCTTGCCCGTCTCTCTTCGAATGAGCATGGGGTTGCGGGATACCCCGTCGCTTGGATGCTCTGTCTTTGTGCTCATGCTGTCTCATCACCTGTGCGGCCAAATCCAGTGGAAATCATAGCACTGCCCGCGCTCGGGGGACAGTCCCCTGTGCGCAGGGGACTGTCCCCCGAGCGCGGCATCACCTCCAGCCTAGCTACCGTACAGCCATGTGAGGCAAACTGCCGCAGGGCCGGCGTGGCTAAACCGATATACTGATAAGTTAATAGGCATCTCGCGATTAAATACAGTATGAATGAGGGACCGGATGACCAAGAACAAGCCAGAAGTTGGTTTAAAGTCGTATCTCTCTCCGGTCGCGGCATGGGCGTTGTCGGTGGGCGCGGCCGTTGGCTGGGGGTCCCTGGTCGTTACCAGCAGCACCTACCTCAAGCAGGCCGGGCCTGCGGGCACCACAATCGGACTACTCGTTGGCACGGTCCTCATGCTGCTCATGTGCCGCAACTTCTTCTACCTGTCCAAACATTACCCCCGCGCAGGTGGTGCCTACACCTACATTAAGGAGATCTTTGGCTACGACCGCGCGTTCCTGGTGTTTTGGTACCTCAGCCTTACCTACATCTCCATATTCTGGGCGAACGCGACGAGTCTGCCGCTGTTCTCCAAGTTCTTTATTGGGGACATGTTTAGGTTCGTGCACCTGTTCAACGTGTTTGGCTACGAGATCTACCTGGGCGAGGCGCTGCTCACGCTGGTGGCCATCTTTGCGATAACCGCCTTGTGCATGCGCAGCAAGAAAATTGTGGCCCACGCGGCTACCGTTATGGTCTTTATATTCTTAATAGGAATTACCATCTGCTTTGGCGTCGCAATCTTTGGCCATAAGGGCAGCATGGCCCCTGCGTTCGTGCCCGACAAGAACGTGCTGTCGCAAGTGATTCGCATTACGTTTATCTCGCCCTGGGCGCTTATTGGCTTTGAGGGCATCACCCATTCTGCGGAGGAGTTCAATTTTAAAAAAGACAGGCTCTATCGCATCCTTGTGCTATCCGTACTCGTCTCCACGGCCCTGTACGTCTTTGTGACGCTGCTGAGCGTTACCGCCTTCCCGGCGGGCTGCGCCAACTGGCTGGACTACATCCAAAACCTGGGGAACTACTCCGGCATCGAGGGCCTGCCCGCCTTCTACGCCGCGCATTACTACCTGGGCGACGTTGGCGTAGGCATACTCATGGCCTCGCTACTGTCGCTGGTCCTTACCAGCCTGATTGGCAACCTGCGCGCCTTGAGCAGGCTATGCTACGCCGCCGCGCGCGACGATATCCTGCCCAGCCCCTTTGCCCATCTCAACGACATAGACGTTCCCGCGAACGCCATGCTCCTGATTGCCGTAATAAGCATCCCCATAGCCTTCGTGGGCCGCACGGCAATCGGCTGGAACGTGGACGTAACCACGCTTGGTGCCACCATGCTGTACGGCTTCGTGTCGGCGGCGACCTTTAAGATGGCGAAGAAGCTCAAGAACACCCGAGAAATGATCACGGGCGTCGTTGGCTTTGTGGTAATGCTGCTCTTTGTTATCTACCTGCTCTTCCCCAACCTGTTCTCGGACTACACGCTGGAGACCGAGACGTACATCCTCTTTATGGTGTGGACCGTTATAGGCTTCTTCTACTTTAGGTGGATCCTTAAGTACGACGAGGCAAGACGCTTTGGCAAGGCGATCATCGTGTGGATTTCGCTTTTGGCCCTGGTCGTCTTTATGGCAATGATCTGGTCGGGCCGCGTGGACGAGCAATCCACGAACGAGGCGATCTTTACCGTCCAGCAGTACTTCCACGGTCAGGCGGAAGCGGTCTTCCAAACCCTGAGCGAGGATGCCTTTATTCAGGGACAGCTCGAGCACATCCATAGCGTGGACACCACAAACACGCTGCTCATCTCGGTTCTGTTCGCACTCGCACTCGGTGCGATGCTCATTAACCACCTGTCCATGGAAAAATGGGAAAAGAAGGCGGAGGCGGAGCGCGATGCGGCAAAGGCGACCGCGTACAGGGATTCGCTTACCGGCGCAAAGAGCAAACACGCCTATCTCCTCAAGGAGCAGGGGCTCAATGACGCGATTGACAAGGGCGAGGCAAAAGACTTTGCCGTCGTGGTGTGCGACGTAAACGGCCTTAAGGTAATAAACGACACGCTGGGGCACAAGGCCGGCGACGAGTACATTCGCCAGGCGTTCCTCATGATCTGCGACATCTTCCAGCACAGCCCGGTGTTCCGCATTGGCGGAGACGAGTTCGTGGTCATTCTCACGGGACGCGACTACATTATTCGCAAGGAGCTCGTCCTGGCCCTGCACGACCGTTCAATTGAGCACATCGGCTCGGACGAGGTCGTGGTGTCGGGTGGTCTTGCGGAGTTCGATCCGGCCGAGGACCCCAACCTGCACAGCGTCTTTGAGCGGGCGGATGGCCGTATGTACGAGGAGAAGAAGCTGCTCAAGGGCCTTGGCTCCTTTACGAGGGAGGATGCCGAGGAGGCGGCGGACATAATGCCTGTGCTCAACGACGAGCAGGGCTTTGCCAGCAAGCGGCACATCCTCATTGTGGAGGACGAGGACGTAAACCTCATGATCTTGGGCCAGATGCTTGAGGAGACGGACTACGAGCTGCTGTATGCGACGGATGGCATTGAGGCGCTCGAGGAGATTCGCAAGCACATGGGCGAGATTGCCATCGTGCTCTTGGACCTGCTCATGCCGCGCATGAGTGGCATAGAGGTGCTCAAGGTGATGAAGGAGGAGGCCGAGCTTGCCGACGTCCCCGTTATTGTGATGACGGCCGACCAAAGCGCCGAGGTGGAGTGCCTGGAGATTGGCGCGATGGACTTTATCCCCAAGCCCTATCCCACCTGGGAGATCGTGCGTGCCAGGGTCAACCGCTGCATCGAGCTCTCGCAAAAGCGCAGCATCATCGAGTCCACCGAGCGCGATCCCCTTACCGGGCTGTACAACCTCAGCTACTTTATGAACTACGTGAGGATGTACGACCGGCACTACACCGACATGCCCATGGACGCCATCGTGCTGGACGTTAACAACTTCCACATGCTCAACGAGCGCTTTGGCAACCAGTATGGCGACAGCGTACTCGCCCACATTGGCGACAGCGTTCGAACGCTCTCCCGCGAGGTGGGTGGCGTGAGCTGCCGCCACAGCGGAGACACCTTCTTTGTGTACTGTCCGCATCGCGACGACTACGACGACATGCTGGCAAAGGTTACCGCGGGGCTTGGGCAGGACGAGTCCACGACGACCAGGGTGCGCCTGCGCATGGGTGTGTACTCCAACGCGGAGAAGGACCTCGAGATCGAGCGCCGCTTTGACTACGCCAAGACCGCGAGCAATACCGTGAGGGGCGGATTTGGAAGGGCGGTTGGCATCTACGACGCCGAGATGCACGATGCCGAGCTGTACCGCGAGCGCCTGCTCGACGACTTTAAGCCGTCCCTGGAGAACAACCACTTTGCCGTGCACTTCCAACCCAAGTACGACATCCGGCCGGACAAGCCCGTGCTCTCGAGCGCCGAGGCGCTGGTGCGCTGGAACCATCCCGAGCTGGGCATGATCAACCCTGGCGTCTTTATCCCGCTGCTGGAGGACAACGGCCTCATCCTGGACCTCGACATGTTTGTGTGGCGTGAGGCCGCGGCCCGCATACGGGACTGGAAGGACCGCTTTGGCTACTCGGTGCCCGTCTCGGTTAACGTCTCCCGCATCGACATGCTCATGCCCAACCTCAAGAGCATCTTTACGGAGATACTGGACGAATACGACCTGAATCCCGAGGACCTCATGCTGGAGGTCACGGAGTCGGCCTATACCGAGGACGCCGAGCAGGTAATCTCCACGGCGCGGGAGCTGCGTGGCATGGGCATGGGCTTCCGCATCGAGATGGACGACTTTGGCACGGGCTACTCGTCGCTGGGCATGTTGACGCACCTGCCCATCGATGTGCTCAAGCTGGACATGAGCTTCGTGCGCAGCGCCTTTGGCGAGACGCGCGACGTGCGCATGATCGAGCTCATCATAGACATCGCGGACTACCTGCACGTGCCCGTGGTGGCCGAGGGCGTGGAGACCGAGGAGCAGTACCTCGTGCTCAAGGCCATGGGGTGCGACTACGTCCAGGGCTACTACTTCTCCAGGCCCGTGCCGGCCGAGGAGTTCGATCGCTTCCTCACCGAGCGCGGCGAGCAGGGCGTGGAGATCGCACCGGCCGTGAGGCGCATGTACATGAGCATCTCCAACGCACTTACCAGCGACTTTGAGAGCATCTTCTACGTGGACGTGGTTACGGCGCACTTCCTGGAGTTCTATAGCGGCCAGGATGGTGACCTGCAGATTAGGCCTGGCGGCACGGACTTCTTTGGCGAGGCCCGCGAGCGGCTGCTGTCCTACGTGTACGAGGAGGACGTGGACCGCTTACGCGAGGTGCTGAGCAAGGCGAGCCTCATTCGCTGGGTGAGCCAGGAGGAGACGAGCGAGATTGCCTTTAGGCGCCTCAAGAATGGCGTGCCCGAGCCCTACATCCTGCAAACCATTAGGACCCGCAGCAGCGACGACCACCACATCGTGATTGGCGTGCGCCCGGAGTAACGGAAGGTAGACAAAGGGGACTGTCCCCCCAGTTCAGCCTCTGGCGAGGCCAAACTGGGGGGACAGTCCCCTTTGGTCTACCTTATTACTCCTCGTCTGCGGTTACGACGCCCTCGCCGTAGAACACGACGCTGTTGGGCTCTGCCTGCTTTGCCTGCGACAGAGCGGTGCTTGCGGCGCGGTAGATGTCCTTGTCGTTCATGCCCTCGGTGCTAAAAGCGGCACCTACCGAGAGGGTGACGGCTGGCAGGTTGGACGAGTCGTCATCCAGGATGGAATGCACCAGCTCAATCTTTGAAAGAATGGCGTAGCGCAGCTCGGTGTTCATGTTGGTCATGATCACGGCAAACCGGTCGCCCTCGATGCGGCAGGGGAAGTCGGTGGACCTAAAGGCCGTAACCAGCGCCTCGGCCAGCTTTATGAGGACGGCGTCGCCGGTGTCGTGGCCATACACCGCGTTGAAGTCCATAAAGTTGTCCACGTCAATGAGCAGAAGCGCGATGTTGCGGGTGTGGGTGGCGAGGAAGTTGTCGTAGCCTCCACGGTTGCTGATGCCCGTAAGGGGGTCCTGCTCGGCGTACTTGCGCAGCTGTTCGATGCGCTTGGTATTGTCCTCGTAGATGGTGTTGTAGGCGTTGGCGAGATAGTGCAGCTCGTAGGCCCCGTCGGGCTCCAGGGGCTCGTCTCCGCTCAGGCGCTCCACATATCGGCCGAGCGGCTTGAGCACGTACATAAAGAGCGCCAGGACAAACAGCAGGATCACGCACAGCAGCAGGGCAACCGCAATGCGCAGCTGGAACAGGAGCGACTTCATCGCGTCACTGCTCGTTTGGAGGTCCGCGTTGAGGTCCTCAAGAAGCGCCATCGAGCTTGCCTGCACGCGCTCCACGATGCTCTTCTTGGCACTGTCGTAGTTGTCGCTCAGCACGAGGCCCCGTGCGGCGTTGAGCTTGGAGTCCTTGTCGGGCGTCGACCTAAAGAGGTCCGTGCTCACCGTCGCGATCTCCTCGGGCAGATCTTCCAGCTCGTAGTAGTCGGCGGCAAGGCGCATGGCCGCAAGCTCGCTCTTGGCAAGTCCGTTGGACGAGTCGAGCGCCATCTCCAACTCGTTGATGGCCTCCTGGTTCTCGGCGACGTTGGACCTCATTACGTCAACTGCCTTCTCGCGCCTGCTGGAGACGGCATACTCGTTTACGTAGTTGTCCAGGTGCTCCCTGCGTCCTGTTACCACATACATGCGTGACTCGCTGGTAAGGTAGTCGGAGGCTGCCTGCAGCTCGTCCACGGCGTTGCTGCACTCCACGTAGCGGGCCTCCTCGGCGGCTAGGGATATTTCGGTCTCTGCGATGTAGCCCGACAGCGCAAACGCGTAGAACGACAGGCCAATGGCGATCACCGTGGTGATGATGCCAACAACACGAATGCTCACACCACCGTTTTGCTTTGCGAGCTGCTTCTGTTTCTCGTTCATAGTACTCACCGTTTCGTTACTTTGCGTCTTCGCTGGGCTTCTCGGGTTTGTTTGGCTTGTTGGCCGGCGCGGAACCGCTGGGCTGCGCCTCTGCCTGGGCCTCCGCCTGTTTTTGGGCTTCCTCCTGGGCCTGGGCCTCGAGCTTTGCCGCCTCTTCTGCTTCCTGGCGCTTCTTGGTCTCGGCGACGACGGCGCTCGCCTTGTCCTTGGCGTGGAGGAAGGCGCGTGCCACCTGCGGGTCGAAGTGCGTGCCAATGCCCTCCTCAATAATCGCGAAGGCCTTCTCCACGGGGAAGCCCGCCTTGTAGCTGCGCTTGGAGACCAGCGCGTCAAAGACGTCGGCAACGGCCATAATGCGGGCCGAGAGCGGAATCTCCTCGCCCGCCAGGCCATACGGATACCCCGTGCCGTTCCACTTCTCGTGATGGTAGGCCGCCAGGCGCTGCGCCTCGTCCAGGTAGGACGCCTCCGAGACGGCACCCTTGGCGTTCTCCAGGATCTCCTGGCCCGCCAGGGTGTGGCTCTTCATAATCTCGAATTCCTCATCGGTCAGGCGGCCGGGCTTGTTGAGAATGGCGTCCGAGACGGCGATCTTGCCAATGTCGTGCAGGGGCGCCGACTGGTACACGTTGGAGATAAACTCGTTGGTAAGCACGTCCGGACAAATGCCCTCGCGGCGCATCTGGTTCATAATGATGCGCGCGTAGTTTGCCGTGTTGCGCACGTGGTCGCCGGTGTACTTGTCGCGACTCTCCACGAGGTCGGCAAGGACCATAATGAGGTTGCTCTGCATGCGGTTTATGGCCTCGCTCTTTTCCTCGGCCTCGGCAACGTGGCTCACTACCGCCTGCGACATTTGGTTGACGGCGCCGTAGAGGTTCTCGATCTCGTCTCCCGTGTGTATGTTGAGCGCCTCTATGGCCTCCAGGTTCTCTCGGCGAATGCCGGTCTTGGTGCTCACGAACAGGCTCGACACACGTGCGATGGAGTTTACGGGCACGATGATGCCGTAGCGCGCGAGCCACAGGACTATGGCGCACACCAGGACGAAGAATGCCGCGAACAGCGAGATGATGCCCGCCACGAAGGAGTGCTCGTTGCTTACCAGGCGCTCCATGGAGAGGTCGGCCGCCAAATAGCACACGGTCTCGCCCGCATCGTTCTTGAGGGGCGTGTAGATGGTGAGCAGCCAGCCGTATGTCTCGTTGGAGATTACGGGATCAATCTCGCCGCCCGCAAGCAGCGTGGGCAGATAGCTCGAGAAGGACTCGTCAAACTCCACCACGGCGCCGGGGTCCGAGCCGGGCTCGTCTGCCGTGTCGGGGTCGAGCACCACATGACAGCCGTCAGGCCGTATTTGGTACACGTACACGTATTGGACGTTCTCAAACGAGTCGCGAATGGCGGCGAGCTTCTCCTCGACCTCGGCATAGCCTGGGGCATCATCGCCCTTGGTGAGGTACTCCGACACCATTTCGGGGTCCACCGCATTGGCCATCAACGCGGTGATGCCCTTGGCCTTGGCGCTCTCCAGCTCGATGGTGGACTGGTGGAAGGTTATGTAGCTAAAGGCCGTGGTCGCCACCGAGACGATGGAGACGATCGTCGCAACCATAATAACGAACTTGGTACCCAGCGACATGCTTCGCGGCTTGGCGTTCATGGTGTCGTTGAGCTCTTGGTCGGAGAGGGGGTTTTGCTGCCAGGGAACGAAGTCGAGGCTCGCGAGGAAGTCCTCGGGGGCCATGTGGTATAGGAGCGTGGCCAAGAGGACGACGAGCGCCTTGTCCACAAAGCCTACCGCGAACTCGGCGATTACCTGCGCAGACGTGAGGTCGAGCAGTCCGGTTTGCTGGAGCTGCTGGGCAAACGGCGCCGATATCTCGTTGCCCAGGCTGCCGTCGTGCAGTAGGAAGGTGAGCAGTAGGCCCAACGCGCCGCACACCGCGCCCAGGATAAAGATGGCGTAGATGGTGCGCGACAGGCGCTTGAACCACCCGCGCTGCGCGAGGTTCGCGGTAAGGAGGGCTATTACGACGTTGACGATGCCGTAGGACATGTAGTTGCCGTCGGCGATGCTGTTGAGCAGGTTGGTCGCATAGCCAACCGCTATGCCCGGGACGTATCCGCCCAAGATGGACACGAGGATGGTCCCCAGACTGTCCAGGTAGATGGGAAGGCGAAACGCGGAGGCAAAGGACGCGCCCGCGACGTTAACGATAACGCACACTACGCAAAAGGCGAGCGTGCGCAGGTATCTTGGGGGAATGCGTTTAAAGCGTTGGCTCGTACCCATAACGCCCCTTAGTCCTTGTAGGTCTTTGCATAATGACACAAGCTTAATAATAGCCCTCACGGGCGCTTATGTACACGAGGGATTGCTGCCGCATTCGTACTGAGGGGACTGTCCCCTGTGTTCGGGGGACACGCCTCCATATTCGGGGGACAGTCCCCCCCAGCACGGGTGGGCTACTCGGCGGCCTTCTTCTGGAGGATGTGGTCCTTGAGCATACCTGTGATGGCCGCGCGTTGCGAGCTGGTGCTGCCCGTTCCCGAGACCTTGCCCAACAGCTTGGTGCCCTGCGTTATGAGGTCCTTGGAGACCTTGGACTCCATAAACTGCCTGGCCCACTCGGTGTCGTCGATGGTCTTCTCGCCGCGATGGATCTTCTCGAACACGTGGGCGGACCCCTCGCCAATAATGGCCACCACGCTGCCGGCGATGGCTGCGTTGAGCACGCTTGCGGCAAGGTTGATGCCAGGCACCGCCTTGAGGGCGCCAATCGCCGTCTTGGCGGCCATGCTCACGGTGCCTGCCTCCAGGATGGTTGCCAAGAGCTGCCTTGAGGCGCTGTTAGACCCAATCTCGTAGAGCTTGGCGAGTGCGCCTATCATGCTGGTCTCGACCGGCGTGAGGATCATGGCGTCGGAGATGGGAAGGGGCACGGCGCCCACGGCGGTGCCTGCCGCTGCGGAGGCGGCCACGATCCCGCGCGCCATGGAGCGCTTGCGCCGGAGCTGGAACTCGGCGATGTCGCCCTGCGCGGCCTGCATGCCCTGGGGCAGGAGCTGCATGGTGACCTCGATGAGCTCGGGGATGCCAACCGGCGGCACGAAGGTTGCCTCGTCCAGGTTGTAGGTGGTTGCCACCACGGGAATCACGGCGGCCAGGCAGCGCTTGAGGCGCCTTCGGCGTGCGCACGTTTGCCGCACCAGCTCCACGTTTTGCTCTCGCTCCAGCTCGGCGTACGACTTGGTGAGCACCACCACGATGGGCACGGTACGCCACAGGTCGGTTGCCCAGGAGAGTTGCGCGATCTGCTGGCGAATGAGCTTGCGAGACTTGCCCTCCACGCAAAACCATATGGCGTTTACGTCGTTGTCGTCGTTGCCGTCCAGGGCGCGCTGCTTGCTCCAGCGCCGTATGGCCCCAATGGTGTGCTGGCGCGCAATGAGGTTCCCGCCCAGGTCGCCTGCGTCGAACACCCTAAAGGGCTGTGACGGATCATCGTATATGCGCAGTTGGTTGCCCGTGCCCTCATGCGTGGCTTGGGCGTCCGATCCAAGCACGGCGTGTATGAGCGTGGACTTTCCCACGCCTTCGCTGCCAATTACCAGTACGTTTCCAAAATCACACACGGTGACCTCCCTTGGCGCTCGCAATACGACGATTTAATAATAGTCGCAAGACGCCCCGCAGAAGAGACAAAACCCCCTCTGTGGTTAGCGGTTAGAATGAGACGAGAACAGCGAGCCGTCGTCCCGGGAGGAGCTGCCATGTACGGAGACCCGCCTGCCACGTCACGCCGCCTGCGCGTGAGCTTTAACGCGCCGGTTACCCTTACGTTTGCCGCGCTGTGCGTGTGTGCCACGGTGCTGGGCGTGGCAACGAACGGCGCGGCCACGCACCTGCTGTTTATGACCTACCGATCGTCTTTGCTGGATCCGCTCATGTACGTGCGCCTGTTCACCCACGTGCTTGGCCATGCCGGCTGGGAACACCTCATTGGCAACATGAGCTACATCCTGCTGCTGGGGCCCCTGCTGGAGGAGAAGTACGGCTCGCGCACCATGGTGGAGGTCATCCTCGTTACCGCGGGCGTCACCGGTATTCTCAACAACGTGCTGTTTGGCACGGGGCTGTGCGGCGCCAGCGGCGTGTGCTTTGCGTTTATCCTGCTCTCGTCCATAACAAGCCTGCGCGAGGGCGAGATTCCCCTCACGTTTGTGCTGGTCGCGGTGCTGTTCCTGGGCCAGCAAGTAATCGACGGGATCTTTGTGCAGGACAACGTCAGCCAGTTTGGCCACATCGTGGGCGGCGTGGTGGGCGCCAGCCTGGGCTTTGCCCTCAACGGCCGCGGCAAGTGAGAAAAGGGGTCAGACCCCTTTTCTCAGTCGATGCTATACTCGTTGGTGTATCCCACAACAAAAGGAGACTCACATGACACGGCGCAGTTATGGCACTTCTTGCACGGGCATCGCGGTCGCACTGAGCTTGCTGATGGCTTTTTTGGGAACCCCGGCAGTCGCCTTGGGACAGGAGGCCGTGCCTGCCGGTGAGGCGGTGGTTGAGACCACAGAGGAATCGCCTGCCAACCCGCAAGGCAGCGACTTGGCCCAGACGAACCCGGCCAGCCCTGCCCAGGTCCAGGCCGATGGGCCAGGCGCGGACGGCGCGAATGGCACCGGCGAGACCGTTGAGACAACCGTGGTGGACGAGCCCGCCGAAGAGGCTGCCCCCGTCGTCGAGGAGGCCGCAGAACAGGACTCGGTGGTGGTGCTCGACGCGCAGTCAATCGAGGCCCAGGAGCAGGGCGCGCCCAAGGATGCGGGCACGGACGCTGCGCCCGGCGCCGCGCTTACGACCCAGTCCGATGCCGCGACGCCTTCCGTCACGTATCGCACGCACGTGCAGCGCATTGGCTGGCAGGGCTGGAGGAGCAACGGTGAGATGAGCGGCACCTCCGGCAAGAGCCGACGTCTGGAGGGCATCAACATCAAGCTTGGCGACATGCCCGTCTCGGGTGGCATCCAGTATCGCACGCACGTGCAGCGCATTGGCTGGCAGGGCTGGCGCAAAGATGGCCAGATGAGCGGCACCTCCGGCAAGTCGTTGCGTCTGGAGGCCATCCAAATACAGCTCTATGGAGACATGGCCAACAACTACGACGTGTGGTATCGCGTGCACGCGCAGCAGATTGGCTGGATGGGCTGGGCCAAGAACGGCGAGCAGTCGGGTACGGCCGGATTCTCGTGGCGCCTTGAGGGAATCCAGATAGTGCTTACGCCCAAGGACGCCGGCGCGCCGGCTGCCGACCTGGGCGGTTTGGGCCAGGCCACCGATCAGCCCTTCTGCACCCACACCAGCAAGAAGTACCGCACGCTGCAGCAGCTGGGCATCGACTACGGCGCGGGCACGAACGCAAAGGTGGACAAGGCACTCAACGCCCTTACCAGGTGGTGCGCCGTCCGCGGCATAGACGTTAACGCCAAGGGAACCCCCAACTACCACAAGGCCTACGCCATCCTGGCGTACGTGGGCACGCACTATAGGTATGCGGACGGCTCGTACAGCGCGGAGTCGATGATAGACCGCGGCAACGGCACCTGCTTCGCGTTCTCGGACCTCGTAATGTGCTTTGCACGCAAGGTTGGGCTCACCAACTCGTCGCTGTGCGTGCCGGGCCGTCCTGCAAGCGGCGGCGGCTTGTTCTACGGCTCCCAGCACCGCACGGTGGTGAGCAAGTTCGACGGCCAGTACTACGACCTGGACGGCAACCTGGCCATCTACGGCTACTTCTCTCCTCGCCCCATAAGCGAGTCGTACGCAAAGTATCTGCTAGGCAAGACGAACACCTACACTCGATAGGTGTGTTGGCCTGCCGACCCTCTATCCTTCTCAAACAGCTACCACTTACGGACGTTGGTAGTGATTTGAGAAGGATAGCCCCCATTTTTGCTCCTATCCTTCTCAAAAAGCTACCGTTCGCCAATGTTGGTAGCAGTTTGAGAAGGATAGGGCTTCGCGGGCTGGTGTAAGCCGGGGCGGAAGGTCCAGCAAAAGTGGTGTACCACTCTTGCGCTAAGCGCGACGTCGCAAAACCAGGTACTGGTTGAGCTTTCCCGACTTACCGTCGGCAAGAAAGCGGGCCGTCTCACACGCGTCGCTGGCAACGTGGGCCGCCAGAGCGTCGATTTCGGCATCATCGAAGCTGTGACAATAGCGCTGGGCCTCAGGGTCGTTCTGCCAGCCAAGGATGTAGTCCCCGGGATCGCCGCCCTCCACGGGCTGCGCCTTCGCACGAAGGCGTGGGTCCTCGGCGAACTGCCAAAACGAGACGGCCACCCATCCCCCCGGGCGTGTGTGCGCAACCAGCGTCTTGAGCAGCTCCTCGCGCTGGTGCACGGTGGGCAGGTGATGCATAAAGCCAAACGACACGGACAGATCGCACAGAGGCGCCACCACGTCGCAGGGCCGCGTGGCGAGGTCCACGTGCTGATAGGTGGTTGGGCACGGGGGATTGCCCACGAGGTCGTCGCAGTTGTCGCATGCCCATGCCTGCACGCCGCACACGCGCTCCGCCAAGAACCGCTCGAACCGCAGGTTGCCGCACGCAAGGTCCAAAACGCGCAGGTTGGCCGACTGCGTAATGCCGCACAAATCCAGCACCTGCTCCCACCCGGCCCACGGCGCCTGGCGCGTGGCCGAGAAGGACGCAGCCGAGTGTGCATAGAACGTGGTGGTGAGGTCGCTCAGGCGACGTGCGGTTTGCGTGTCCATATCCATGAGTATAGAGGGTTGGGCAGGAGACGGGCAGTTTGGCGCAGAAGACAACCTCGCCCTGCACGCCGCGGACAGTCGTCGCCCGCAACAGATGTGTATACTCAAGGTTATGGAAGCGGCAATACAAGAAATACTGGACGCCATACGGGCAGGCGACCGGACGCTCGACGCGCGGTGGCTCGACAAGCTCGTGCGCAGGCACAACCGTGCCACGCACGACGGCAGGCGCACGGTCGCCAAGCGGCGCCTCTTGCCCTATTACCTGGGCGTGAAGGCAAACGATCCCGAGCGCTGGGCCTCGTGGAACGTGGACCCGGCCACGGAGGAGACCCTGCTGCGGCTTCTCAAGATGAAGCCCCGCCGCACCGCCTCGGGCGTGGCCACGATCACCGTTATCACCAAGCCCTGGCCCTGCTCGAGCGACTGCTTGTATTGCCCCAACGACGTGCGCATGCCCAAGAGCTACCTTGCCGACGAGCCCGCATGCCAGCGCGCGGAGCGCAACTACTTCGACCCCTACCTGCAGGTGCGCTCGCGCCTGGCCGCCCTCAAGGAGATGGGACACGTAACCGACAAGGTCGAGCTCATCGTCTTGGGCGGCACGTGGAACGACTATCCGCAGGCCTATCAGGTGTGGTACGTGTGCGAGCTGTTCCGCGCCCTCAACGAGGGGACGACGGGCGTGAGCGACCAGGCGCCTGCGTACGCGCGTGCGATGGGCGCCGCGGCAGAGGAGCGCGACCGGTTCTACCGCTCGCATGGGCTCACATACAACAGGGACGAGCTGGTGCGGCGCACGAGCGACCTGCAGGAGCGCGTGGACGCCGGCCTGTGCACGTACAACCAGGCCGTGTGCGAGCTTGAGCGGCAGGGATGGTCCTCAGTCGCCACCCTGCAGTCCGCAACACTCACCGACTTGGAGCAGCTGCATCGCGTAAACGAGACGGCCGCCCATCGCGTGGTGGGTCTTACCATAGAGACGCGCCCCGACCTGATGGACTTGGACCAGGCGCGCGCCATGCGGCGGTTGGGCTGCACCAAGATTCAAATGGGCATCCAGAGCCTGGACCAGGACACGCTGCGCGCCAACGGTCGCAACGTGTCCATCGAACAGATCGCGCGGGCCTTCGAGGCGCTGCGGCTGTGCGGGTTCAAGATCCAGGCGCACATGATGGCCAACCTTTTGGGCATGACGCCCGACGACGACAGGCAGGACTACCTCAGGCTCGTGCGCGACCCCCGGTTCCTGCCCGACGAGATAAAGCTCTATCCCTGCTGCCTGGTGCAAAGCGCACGCCTGAGCGCTGAGTACGAGCGCGGGACATGGCGACCCTACACCGAGGAGGAGCTCATCGACCTGCTTGCCGACGACCTGCTGGCAACCCCTGCGTACGTGCGCATCTCCAGGATGATCCGCGACATCTCGGCTACTGACATCGTGGTGGGCAACAAGAAGACCAACCTGCGCCAGCTGGTGGAGGCGCGCGTCGCCCAAGGTGGGCGCCGGGTGGACGAGATCCGTCAGCGCGAGGTGTCCACGGCAAACGTCTCTCCTGGCGACCTGCGCCTGGAGCACATGGACTACGCCACGACGGTGAGCGACGAGCGGTTTTATCAGTGGACGACGGAGTCGGGCAAAATCGCCGGGTTCCTGCGACTGTCGCTTCCCGCGCATGGGGACGAGGCCATGATTCGAGAGGTGCACGTGTATGGGCGCGTGGCGCGCATACACCAGACCGAGCATGGGGGAGCGCAGCACGCCGGGCTGGGCAGGCGTATGGTGGAGGAGGCTTGCGCGTACGCGCGCGATCGTGGCTATGCGGCCATAAACGTGATCAGTTCGGTGGGAACGCGCAACTACTACCGGTCCCTGGGGTTTGGTGACGCCGACCTGTATCAGCGTCGCGTGCTGTAGGAGGGCACGGTAGGCGAGCAGCTCGGGGCCAACCTGCCTTGGCGAGGGGCCACGAGGGAAGGACGGAGAAGAGATGGAACAGCGTGCACAAAAAGACGTTGCCTGCATACTCGAGGGCGGCGGCTACCGGGGCGTGTTTACCGCTGGCGTGCTCGACGTGCTCATGGAGCGTGGGGCAACGGGGTTTTCCAGCGTGTGGGGCGTCTCGGCCGGCGCGCTGGCCGCCACGAGCCTGCGCTCGCAGCAAATAGGGCGCACCATACGCATTATGCTGGCGTTTAGGGACGACAAGCGCCTTATGTCGTTTTTCTCGCTGGCAACCACGGGCAACATCGCGGGTGAGGACTTCCTGTATTACAAGGTCCAGGAGGAGCTTGACCCCTGCGACGTGCAGACCTTTAACGCAAGCGACATGCGCATGTTTGTGGTTGCCACCGACGTGGTGTTTGGCGCCCCGCGATATTTTCAGATTCGCAACCTTCCCGATGACGTCGAGAAGATCCGCGCGTCGTCCTCGCTGCCGCTGGTCTCCGTGCCGGTGGAGATCGACGGTAATCGCTATCTGGATGGCGGGACCACCGACTCCGTGCCGGTGGAGGTGGCGCTCGGCCTTGAGGGAGCCCCCAGGATAGCGGACTACGAGCCGGCGTCACGCGCGCTGGTAGTGCTCACGCGAGAGCGCGGCTACGTAAAGGGGCAAAAGCTGGAGCGCATGGCCTTGCTCAGCAGGCGGTACAGGGAGTATCCGCTGTACACGGAGGCGCTGGGTCTGCGCGCCAAGCGCTACATGGAGCAGCGCGAGCGCATTTGGGAGCTCGAGCGTCAGGGTCGCGCGCTGGTGCTGTTGCCCAGCGAGCCGGTAACGGTCTCTGCTACCGAGCACGACGGGTGGCCCCTGCTTGATTTGTACCTCAAGGGCCGTCGTACCGCCGAGCAGAGAATCGATGAAATCCTCGATTTTCTTAAATAACACCGCTTGACAGGAGTGCCGCTGCTGTATACTTTTTAGGCTTCTTTTGCAGAGCCCCGTAATCTCTGGCAAAAACATGCAAGCAACGACGATCAGTCCAGGGGTCGCCGTATATCGTAGAGTACGTTGGAGGAGTCAAGTGAAGAAGTCGACTCAATACGCCAAGCCCGGCGAGGTAGAGCGCAAGTGGGTGCTCATCGACGCCGACGGCGCGACGCTCGGTCGTCTCGCCACCCAGGCGGCCATGATTCTTCGTGGCAAGAACAAGCCCCAGTACACCCCGCACACCGACACGGGCGACTTTGTAATCGTGATCAACGCCGACAAGGTTAAGCTCACGGGCAACAAGGCCGAGCACAAGTCCTATTGGCGCTACTCTGGCTGGCTGGGCGGTCTTAAGACCGAGTCCTTTAAGGATGCCATGGAGAAGCACCCCGAGCGCGTGATTGAGCACGCCGTTAAGGGCATGCTCCCGCACAACACGCTTGGCCGCAAGCAGGGCATGAAGCTCAAGGTCTACGCTGGCCCCGAGCATCCGCATGCAGCTCAGAATCCCGTCAAGATTGATCTGGAGGCGTAAACGATGGCTGATAACACCGCAGTTTACACGGGTACCGGTCGTCGCAAGGAGGCCGTCGCGCGCGTGCGCCTCGTCCCCGGCACCGGCAAGGTTACCGTTAACGGTCGCGACGCTGCCGAGTACTTTGGCCGTCAGCAGCTCGTTGACAACGCAACTGCCCCCTTCCGCGCAACCGATACCGTCGATCGCTTTGACGTGCTTGCCAACTGCAAGGGCGGCGGCGTGACCGGTCAGTCCGGCGCGCTGCGTCTGGGCATTGCCCGCGCCCTGCTTGAGGCTGGCGAGTACCGCGCCGAGCTCAAGAAGGCCGGCTTCCTCACCCGTGACGCCCGCGCCGTGGAGCGCAAGAAGTACGGTCTCAAGAAGGCCCGCAAGCGTCCGCAATTCTCCAAGCGCTAAGCTCGACCCCACAGCGTTACCAAGTACAAGGCCCGCCAGCACGGCGGGCCTTTTTTGGATTGCGCGGAGGATTACAGGCCGGAGGGCGTGGGACAGTTTGCGTCCTCCCGCGACCGAAGCGGGAGTACGCGATGCTTAGGTGCGAGCGCATGGGCCACGCGCACGCACGCGCCCCAGTATTTGTATGCCAAATCGATATATTCCCAGTTGACGTACATGTATAATCGTTATTTTTTGGGGCACGTGAATTGGAGACGCACCCTTTCAATTCACGCGCCCCAAAAAGTGGGGACGATTGGTGACAAAATGCCTGTTGAGCTGCGTTTACGACCATAATTTATGGGGCGCGTGAACGATGCGGACCAAAGCAACTGTTCACGCGCCCCAATCGTAGCAACTGGACGCGGGCCGGACGAAGGTCAGTGGTGCTTAAAGACAGATTTGACGCTTCCAAAGGAAGACGCGAGCTCGTGGGCGTGTGGCCAGGCGAATACTGAATGCGTTTACGGCAGCATGTTGCCGGCGCAGAGGTAGATCTCGTACCACTCCTCGCGGCTCATCTGCCAGTCGCAGGCGGCCGCGCTTGCGCGCACGCGCTCGGGGCGCGTGGTTCCCACGATGGCCTGCATCTTTGCGGGATAGCGCAGCACCCAGTTGATGGCGACGGCGGTGGGTGTGCTGTCGTGCTCGGCGGCTATGCGTTCGAGCGCGGCATTGAGCTCGGCGTAGTTGGCATCACCCAAGAACACGCCGCCAAAGTAGCCGTGTTGCAGCACGCTCCAGGCCTGGATGGCCATGTCGTGCTCGCCGCAGTACTCAAGGATGCCGCCGTCGCGCATAACCGCGGCGTCGTTTTGCATGTTCGCGTTAAAGAAGGCATCGAACATAGGCGTAAACGCCGCTGAGATTTGCACTTGGTTGGCGGTTATGGGCACGGTGAGGTGCTTGGCCAGGCGACGCATCATGGCGGGGTTTTGGTTGGACACGCCAAAGTCAATCACCTTGCCGGCGTCGTGTAGCACTTGGAAAGCGCGCGCTATCTCATCGGGCTCCATGAGCGCGTCGGGTCGGTGGAGGAGCAGGGAGTCGATGTGGTCGGTGCGCAGCGCCGTGAGGCTGTTCTCAACAGACTCAATAATGTGCTCATACGAGAAGTCAAAGTAGTTGGACTTCACGCGCGGATGGGGGCGAATGCCCAGCTTGGTTTGCAGCCACACTCGGTCGCGCAGCCCAGGGCTCACCGCAAAGGCGTCGCCAATAATACCCTCGGACGGCCCGTAGATGGGTGCGGTGTCCACGGCGTTTATGCCGCAGTCAAGCGCGGTTTGAATGAGCTCGGCCACCTGCTGTGGGGTCTTCTGGGCTATGCGCATGGTGCCCAGCACGACCTCAGACACCTTGGTTTTGCTGGGGCCAAAGGAAATGCAGCGCATAGTCGCTCCTCTCAGATATGTTTATAAGACATATACTCAGTATAGCCGCCAGCCGCCATCTGGGCACGCCGTTCGTTGGCCGCTTGCCAAAAACTCGCGACATTTTGCCACGCCCCGTCGTGTTATGTATAGGTTGCGGTTCATGGAGAAGAGAGGAACGCCATGAAAAAGAGAATCGTAGCTACCGTGCTGTGCACGCTGGGCCTGTGTGGCCTGCTTGTTGGCTGTGGTGCGCCTGCGCCTCAACCCACCGCAAGCGACGCGCCCAAGACCGAGACCCAGACCCAGACCGACGACAAGAACACCAAGGAGTCCAAGACGGAACAGCCCGCCCCGGCCGAGGAGCTGCCGAAGAACTCCGTCCTCGTCTACTTCGACGACGAGGGCTACAAGCGGCTCGTGGAGGACATGGCGGCAGGCAAGGTGCCCAAGAAGTGCGAGGCGCTCTTCGACCAGATGGGTGGCCTGCCCTCGGTTGCCGTCACCGACGAGGACCAGATCAAGCAGATGTACGACTACGTGAGCAACATCCGCGTGCTCGATGCAAGCGGCATGAGCATTACGGACAGCTACCACTACGTGTACTTTGAGCTGCAGGACGGCACGAAGGTGGGGCTGCGGTTTGAGGGCGCGGGCAACCTGGTGCGGCCCGACACGAACTACGCCGTGGAAGGCGACGCGGTGCTGTGGGCAAAGGTCCGCGAGCTGCAGGGTGCCACTACCGGCGATGACCACGTGCATCCAATCGTGGTGGCGGACGAGGA
Source organism: Coriobacteriales bacterium (assembly GCA_030529625.1). Taxonomy (GTDB): domain Bacteria; phylum Actinomycetota; class Coriobacteriia; order Coriobacteriales; family Atopobiaceae; genus RUG440. The sequence goes on along the minus strand of JAUMWN010000004.1, from coordinate 9,119 downwards.
TGACCTAGTCGAGAGCTGCCCCACCTCAGCGATGGCCGGCGAGGTCGTGCGCGTGAGCACCAAGGCGGTGCTCGATGTCCAGACGGTAGTTACCGTAAACGGCCAGAGGCTTACAAACAGCCACGGCCTTACGTGGGAGTTCGTGATGCCCGACGTGCCGGTTGAGGTGCGCGTCTTTACCGAGGAATATCCCTTTGGCGGCGGCTCATAGGCACATGTCCTGCCAAGCGCAGGAGCGGGCCGAGCGTGGGAGGTGCCTCCGCGCTCGGCCTGCGCGTTTGTTACGGTCTATGAGGCCGACCCCATGGTGGTGCCGTGTGATTTGCGCAAAGCGAGCGACTCTGTGGTTTAATACCGACCAAACGCTTCCGCGAAAGGAGGGTCAATCACAACAAGGGAAGTCGTTAGCGCCTGGACCAGAGATGGTTGACGAGGATGGCAGTTATCGAAAGACTCGGCGGGTGCTGCCACGGCCAAAAGGCGGGTCGAGAGGAAGAGAGTAAAAAGCGGAATCAACACCGTAACAGAGGCTCTTCTGTCGCCACGAGCAACAACATCGGTGCGACCATGCGTCGCAAGGAGGTTTTTTTCATGCGCGTTGTTATTCAGGACAACTACGAGAAGATGAGCAAGTGGGCTGCGGACTACATTGCCAACAAGATTCGCAGCCATAAGGAGGACCGCCCGTTCGTGCTTGGCCTTCCCACCGGTTCGAGCCCCATTGGCGTGTACCAGGAGCTGGTGCGCCAGAACCAGGCCGGCGAGCTCTCGTTTGCCAACGTGGTGACCTTTAACATGGACGAGTACGTGGGCCTTGACCACGACCACGACCAGAGCTACTGGTACTTCATGCACGACAACTTCTTTAACCACCTGGTGGACATGAAGCCTGAGAACATCAACATCCTCAACGGCATGGCCACCGACCCCGAGGCCGAGTGCGCAGCCTACGAGGAGAAGATCGCCTCCTACGGCGGCATCGACCTGTTTATGGGCGGCATTGGCGTGGACGGCCACATCGCCTTCAACGAGCCCTACACCAGCCTCAACTCCCGCACGGGTCTGCGCAAGCTCACCACCGACACCCGCATCGTGAACTCTCGCTTCTTTGGCAACGACCCCGAGAAGGTTCCCGCGATGGCGCTTTCGGTGGGCGTTGGCACGGTGTGCGACGCCAAGGAGGTCATGATCCTGATCAACGGCCACAACAAGGCCCGCGCTCTTGCCAAGACCGTTGAGGGTGACGTGTCTCACAAGTGGACCTGCTCCGCGCTGCAGCTGCATAACGGCGCCATCATCGCCTGCGATGAGGAGGCCTGCGGCGAGCTGACCGTGGACACCTACAAGTACTTCCTCGACATCGAGCGTGACCAGAGGCTCTAGGGGGAAGCTCGCATGTACACAATTGAAGATCTCTATGACCTCGACCACACGATGGCCGCTGATTACCTGCGTCAGTTTACCTATCCCTGGGAGGCTCTGGCAGGCATAACGGACCTTATCCGCACCCTTGGTCCCACGCTGGGCGACGACTACGAGGAGCGCGCGCCCGAGGTGTGGGTGCACAAGACGGCGACCGTGTTTGACTCTGCCTACCTGGGTGCCCCCTGCATCATTGGCCCAAACACCGAGGTGCGCCAATGCGCCTTCGTGCGCGGCTCGGCTCTGGTGGGTGCCAACTGCGTGGTGGGCAACTCGGTGGAGCTCAAGAACGTGATCCTGTTCGACAACGTGCAGACGCCGCACTACAACTACGTGGGCGACTCCATCTTGGGTCAGTTTAGCCACATGGGCGCAGGCTCCATCACCTCCAACGTAAAGGCCGACAAGCAGCTCGTGGTGGTGCACAACGGTACCGAGCAGATCGAGACCGGCATCAAGAAGTTTGGCGCCATGCTGGGTGACCACGTTGAGGTGGGCTGCAACGCAGTGCTCAACCCTGGAACCGTGATTGGCCGCTGGAGCAACGTGTATCCCACGTCGTGCGTGCGTGGCGTGGTGCCCGAGCACAGCATCTGGAAGAACTCAGGCGACGTCGTGCGTAAGCGCGAGGCATAAAGGAGAAGGCGACATGGGCAAGTACTTTGGCACAGACGGCTTTCGTGGTGAGGCCAACTGCGACCTCACTTTTGACCACGCCATAAAGATCGGCCGCTTCCTCGGGTGGTACTACGGTGCCCGTCAGGGCAAGAAGGCCAAGGTCGTTATTGGCAAGGACACGCGCCGTTCGAGCTACATGTTTGAGTACGCGCTGTGCACCGGCCTTATGGCCAGCGGCGCCGACGCATACATCATGCACGTAACCACCACGCCGTCGGTGAGCTACATTTGCAGCCGCGACGACTTTGACTGCGGCATCATGATAAGCGCGAGCCACAACCCCTACTGGGACAACGGCATCAAGTTGCTCAACGCCGGTGGCGAGAAGATGGACGAGGAGACCATCCTCAAGGTCGAGGACTACATCGACGGCAAGATCGAGATTCCCGTGTCGGAGCGGGACGAGATTGGCCGCACGGTGGACTTCGTGAGCGGCCGCAACCGCTACATCGGCCACCTCATCTCCATGAACAAGTTCAGCTTTAAGGGCATCAAGGTGGGTCTGGACCTCGCCAACGGCGCCGCCTGGCAGATTGCCGGCCGCGTGTTCGACGCCCTAGGCGCAAAGACGTATGTGATGAGCGACGAGCCTAACGGCTACAACATCAACACCGACTGCGGCTCCACCCACATCGAGCACCTGCAAAAGTTCGTGGTGGACAACGGCCTGGACGTGGGCTTTGCCTACGACGGCGACGCCGACCGCTGCATCTGCGTGGACGAGAAGGGCAACGTCGTCACCGGCGACCACGTGCTGTACATCTACGGCCTGTACATGAAGGAGCGCGGCAAGCTCATCAACAACAAGGTGGTCACCACCGTGATGAGCAACTTCGGCCTGTACAAGGCGCTCGACGCGGTGGGCATCGAGTATGACAAGACCGCCGTGGGCGACAAGTACGTGTGGGAGAACATGGTCGAGACGGGCAACTGCATTGGCGGCGAGCAGTCCGGCCACATCATCTTCTCCAAGTATGAGACCACTGGCGACGGTATCCTCACCAGCCTCAAGCTGATGGAGGTCATGATCTCCAAGGGCCTGCCCATGAGCGAGCTTGCGGCTCCGGTGGTGTTCTATCCGCAGGTGCTCAAGAACGTGCGGGTAAAGAGCAAACCGGAGGCGCAAAACGACCCGGACGTGCAGGCCGCCGTAAAGCGCGTTGCCGCCGAGCTGGGCGATGAGGGGCGCATCCTGGTGCGCGAGAGCGGTACTGAGCCCGTGATTCGCGTGATGGTTGAGGCTGGCACCGACGAGATCTGCGAGCGCTACGTGGACGATGTGATTGACGTGATCGCTGCCAAGGGACACCTGGCGTAGCGTTGGGTTGACAAAGGCGCGCTTGCGCGTGAAAAAAAGGGCCGGACTCGGGGAACCCCCCGAGTCCGGCCCATGTGCGAGACCGAACACGGGGGACACACCTCGAAGAGGTGTGTCCCCCGTGTTCGGTCAATGCTATGGTTCGCCGGCCCCTACGCCTTGTACGGCTCCAGCGCGGCAAGCACGATGTCGTTGGCCTGCTTGCACAGGTCGTCGGCGGGTGTCTCAGAGAGCACGCGCACGAGGGGCTCGGTGCCTGAGGCGCGTACCAGCACGCGGCCGTTGCCCTCCAGGAACTTCTCGGCCTCCTCCACGGCAGCCCTCACCTGGGGCGAGTCCATGGCGCCGGTCTTGTCGGACACGTGCACGTTGTCCAGGCGCTGCGCGTACAGCTTTACGGGACGGCACAGCACGCTGAGCGACTCGCGCTCGGCACGCACGACCTCCATCACGCGCAGGGCGGTCATAATGCCGTCACCCGTTTGCTCGAGCTCGCCAAAGATGATGTGGCCGGACTGCTCGCCGCCCAGCACGTAGCCGTTCTCGCGCATGCAGGCGTACACGTACTTGTCGCCCACGTCGGTCTTCTCGTAGTTGATGCCCAGCTCGTCGAAGGCCTTGTATAGACCAAAGTTGCTCATAACGGTGGGAACGACGGTGTCCTTTACCAGACGGCCGTACTTGTGCATAAAGCGTCCGCACAGGTACATAATGAGGTCGCCGTCCACCACGTGGCCGTTCTCGTCCACGGCCAGGCACCGGTCGGCGTCGCCGTCGAAGGCAAAGCCCACGTCCAGGCCCTCGCGCACCACGAAGGTCTGCAGGTTCTCGATGTGGGTGGAGCCGCAGTGCACGTTGATGTTAAAGCCGTTGGGTGCGTTGTTTATAACGTGGACGTCGGCGCCCAGGGCGTCGAACACGGGCTTGGCCACCGAGCTGGCCGCGCCGTTGGCGCAGTCCAGGCCCACGCGCACGCCCTGCAGGCTAAAGTTGGCGCTGGCGATGAGGTGGGCGATGTAGCGGTTGCGGCCCTGCATGTAGTCGATGGTCTGACCAATGTCCTCGCCGGTGGCCAGCGGCACGTCGCACTTGCCGTCGATGTAGTCCTCAATCTGCTCGAGGACGTCCTCGTCCATCTTGTAGCCCTCGCGATTGACCAGCTTGATGCCGTTGTCGTAGTAGGGGTTGTGGCTCGCGGTAATCATGATGCCGCAGTCGAAGGCGCCGTCTACCACTTCGTAGCTCACGCCAGGCGTGGGAATAACGTGCAGCATGTACACGTCGGCTCCGCTGGCCACCAGGCCCGCCGTAAGTGCCGCCTCAAACATGTAGCTCGAGCGCCGGGTGTCCTTGCCAATAACGATGCGGGCTTTGCGCTCCTGGCGCAGGCCGTAGTACCAGCCCACGAAGCGGCCGATCTTGAATGCGTGGTCCACGTTGAGGCCCTCGTTGGCCTGGCCGCGGAATCCGTCAGTGCCAAAGTACTTCATAATGTGCTCCTCTCGCGTCTGGACAATTCTAAAGCATTGCGCGGCAGCGTTCCCATCGATTTACAAATTGGACAGAGGGGCGTGCCTTGGGGCCAAAAGGTCGATTCCCTGCGTCCGGGTTTGCTGCTGGGGTCCCATAGGGACGCCTTGACGGCCGTCAGGCTAGGAAAAGTGGACAATTTTTTACATGCGTCACAACGCCAACTGGTAAAATGCCACGTCCCATTAAAAAATTGTCCACTAGCTAAAATATAGAGTGGACAATTTTTTCGCAGATGCTGGCGTTTTCCCACTTGGCGGAGAGCCGTTAGCAAAAAAATTGTCCACTTTTGGGCCTTCCTGGTCGTTGTCCGCGCGTGCTCATGTCTTGCTGGGGATCAGGGGACGGTCCCCCTAGCCCCGTTTTGCTGCTAGAATCGAGTGCGTATGAGAAAAGACGTACGGTGGAGGGGCGCATGGCGCTCGCAGGCATTGGTGTGGACATACTGGAGATCGCGCGCATGGAGAAGGTCCTCGAGCGCAGGCCAAACTTCGCGCGTCGCGTGTTTACGGCCGAGGAGCGCGCGTACTGCGATCGCATGGCTCGGCCGGCCAAGCACTATGCCGCGCGGTTTGCCGCCCGCGAGGCGGTGCTCAAGGCGTTGGGCACGGGCTTCTCGCAAGGGATTGGCCTTGCCGACGTGAGCGTGGCACGCAACGAGGCGGGCCGGCCCGAGGTCGTGCTTGCCGGCCGCGCGCAGGAGGTAGCGCTTGAGCAGGGCGTGCGCGAGGTGGCGCTCTCACTCTCGTACACACATGACGTCGCGGTGGCAAACGCCGTGGCCATGACCGACGAGGTGCGCCCCAAGGTGGAGGAGCGCCCCGACCCCAAGGCGGAGCTGCAGGCGTCGTTTAGGGCCGCCCGCTCGGTGCTCGACGAACTGGAGCGCGTGGAGGACCTGGGCACAGACACCCTGGCAGAACAGGCGGTTCCGTCCGCCGCAAGCGACGATCGCGGCAACACAAACATGAAGGAGGGTGACGCGGATGCAACCCGTGCTTAACGTTGAGGACGTTCGACATCTGGAGCAGGCACTCACGCGAGAGGGCGTGAGCCTGGCCGAGCTCATGAGAAGGGCCGGGGCCGCGGCCGCCCAGGAGGTGGCGCACCTAGAGGATGTCAAGCGTGTAATCGTGCTGTCGGGCTTTGGCAACAACGGCGGCGACGGCTGGGTGGCGGCAGAACGCCTGCAGTCGCGTGGCTACGAGGTGCAGGTGGTCACTCCCGTGGAGCCCGAGCAGGTGCGCGCGGACCTGGCGCACGTGGTGGCCATGTCCGCCCAGCGCGCGAACGTGCCCTTTGTGGTCTCGCCTCCGCGCGAGCAGCTCGACCAGATCCTGGGCACGGCCGACGTGGTGCTCGACGCCATGCTGGGCACGGGATTCCACGGCGAGCCGCGCGCGCCGTTTGACATCTGGATTGAGTGCCTCAACGCGTCGGGCGCGCGCGTGGTGTCGGTGGATGTCCCCAGCGGCCTCTCGGCGCAAACGGGCCGTGCGAGCGGCGCAGTCGTGGTGGCCGACGAGACCATAACCATGCTGTGCCTCAAGCCCGGTCTTCTCACCGACGAGGGGCGCGACGTTACGGGCGCCATTACCGTGGCGCCGCTTGCCGAGCAGACCGAGCGCCTGGTAATAGAGGCTGACCCGGTTGCCTGGCGCGCCGAGGTGGAGGACTACCTGGACGTGATGATTCCGCCCTCGTCGGCGGTCGATAAGTTCACGCGCGGTTCCGTGCTCGTCGTGGGCGGCTCCACGCGGTTTGCGGGCGCGCCCATCCTGGCCGCCCGCGCGGCGGCACGTGCCGGCGCCGGCTACGTGACTCTGGCCGTGCCCGAGCCCGTGGCGTCCATTGCACAGTCGCAGCTGGCCGAGATACCCGTGGTGGGTCTGCCCTTTGACCCGCAGCGCGGCTCGTTTGCCGCCGACGCGCGCGAGCAGATTGAGGAGCTGGTAAACAAGAGCTCTGCTGTGGTGGCAGGTCCTGGCATGACGGTGAACGCGTCCACGATGGCCGTGGTGGCCGGCCTCTTGCAGTGCGACGTGCCGCTGGTGCTGGACGCCGACGCGCTCAACTGCCTGGCCAAGCTCACCACGGGACGTCTGGACAGCTTCCCCGAGCTCATCCGCCGCAATTCTCCGCTGGTGCTCACGCCGCATCACCGGGAGCTGGGCCGTTTGGTGGGTCTTGCCGAGGAGCCGCCCGAGACGCTGAGCGCGGCGCTTGAGGCATCGCGCCGCATCGTGTGGGCCGAGGGCGGCAGCGAGGTGTGCGTGGTGGCCAAGGGGTCGGCCACGGCCTGTGTGGGCGTGGACATCGCCCTGTTGCCCAAGCCCGGACCTGCCGCGTTGGCCACCGCCGGGTCGGGCGACGTGCTCGCCGGCGTTATGGGCGGCGTTCTGGCAAGAAGCGCCGGCAAGTTTGGGGGCGACAGCCTGCCGCTGCTGTGCGCCATGGCCTGCGAGATTCACGGCTATGCCGGCGCCATCGCCGCTGAGCGCTACGGCTCGTGCGGCGTGATGGCTGGCGATGTGGCCGATGCGGTTGGCCTGGCATGCGACGCCATTGCGGAGCGTGCCTCGTTTACCGGCGACTATAACGCATAGGGGGTGTGCTAGATGGCACGTGGCATGCGATGCCCGCAGGACCGCTGGGCATGGGTGGAGATAGACCTGGACGCGGTACACGACAACACAGCCGCACTCAAGCGGCTCCTTCCCCGCGACGTGCAGATGATGTGCGTGGTGAAGGCTGACGCCTACGGCCATGGCGCCAACCGGTGCGCCAGGGCCATGAGCCGTGCGGGCGCGGACCAGTTTGCCGTGGCCACGGTGCGCGAGGGCGTGAGCCTGCGCGAGTCGGGGGTGCGCGAGCCCATCGCGATTCTCTCGGAACCTCCCCTGGAGGCCATCCAGGACATCGTGGACCACGATCTGGCACCTGCCGTGTACACGCAGGAGTTTGCCCTGGCCCTGGGAGAGTGCGCGGCCGCCGCGGGCAAGGTGGCTAACTACCACTTGGCCGTGGACACGGGCATGACGCGCATTGGCGTGAACTGGCGCGATGCGCTGGAGTTGCGCCGTTGCATAGACTTTCATCGTGGCATCGAGTGCGCGGGGACGTTCACGCACTTTGCGACCGCCGACGTGATGGGCGACTGGGACTTCGAGATGCAGCGCCGCCGCTTTGGCGAGGCCGTGCGCTCCATTGCCGACGCCGGCCTGGGCACGGGCTTGGTGCACTGCGCCAACACGCCGGCCACGGTGCTGCATCCCAAGGTGCATGAGGACATGTGCCGCGTGGGCATTGGCCTGTACGGCCTGCACCCGGCCGTGGAGACGCGGCGAAAGGTGCGACTGCGTCCCGTTATGAGCGTGCGCGGGCGCATCACGCGCGTGGAGCGTCCCGAGGTGGGCACGGGCGTGAGCTACGGGCTCACCTATCGGGTGCCCAAGCCAAACATCCAAATATGCACCGTGCCCATTGGCTATGCCGACGGCCTGTCCCGCACGCTCTCGGGCAACATGGACGTGCTGGTAAACGGTGAGCGCTGCCGTCAGGTGGGACGCATCTGCATGGACCAGTTTATGTTTGCGGTTGACGTCAACAACGTGCGCGCGTATCGGCCCACGCGCGCGGTGGAGCAGGGCGACGTGGTTACCATACTGGGCACCGACGGCAACGAGATGATCTCGGCCGACGACATGGCTGCGCGTCGTAACACGATTAACTACGAGGTCGTGTGCGACTTTGGCCTGCGGTTGGACAAGGTGTATGTGTAGCGTCGCGCGTCGCGGACGGCGCCGGGTCGAGCGCACGTACCTCACGAGGGAGGATGACAGCATGCCCGTTATGCACATTCCTGGTCACGATCACCAAAAGCCTCAGGAGGTGCGCCTGGAGGAGATCGTTGCCGTGATGGGCGACTGCCACCTGTGCCCGCTGTGGGAGACGCGCACCAACATGGTGTTTGGCGTGGGCAATCCCAACGCGCGCGTGATGATTGTAGGTGAGGGCCCGGGCCGCAACGAGGACCTGCAGGGCGAGCCATTTGTGGGAGCTGCCGGCAAGAACTTGGACGCGTTGCTCTCGCTTGCCGGCCTGCGGCGCGAGGATGTGTACATTGGCAACGTGATCAAGTGCCGTCCGCCCAACAACCGTAACCCCAAGC
>JAUMWN010000177.1 GCA_030529625.1 Coriobacteriales bacterium | reverse complement strand
CCCGCGCGCGTACGCGCCCCGCACCCGGGGGGGGAATCTGTTTTGGGGCCCCCCCGGGGCCGTCGAAGGGGGGCGCCGCGAGGCGCCCCGGACGACGGGCGGAGGTGACCGGGACGATGGTGCAGGTGTGCGACGAGGTGCGGGCGAGGCTGCTGGCGGCCGTGGGGGACGTGGCCGCCGACCCGGAGGCGTGCGCGCGCTCGCCGGGCCGCGACTTCACGCGCAACCGCAAGATCGGGCTCTTCGGCCTGCTGTGGACGATCGTGACCATGGGCGCCGACACGCTGCGCATGGAGCTGCTGCGGTCCTCGGGCCTGTCGGCCGGCGCGCCGACGGCCGGCGCGCTCTGCCAGCAGTGGGCCAAGCTCAACGACGCCGCGATGCCCAGGCTCCACGCGAGGTTCCTGTCGATGTTCGACCCGGTGCCCACCATGGGGCGCTTCTGGCTGCTCGCCTGCGACGGCACCGAGCTGGCGCTGGCGCCCGACGCCTCCGACGCCGAGACGAGGATGCCGCCCGCCAGGGGCCCCCACGGTCGCAACTCGTGCCACCTGACCTGCGCCTTCGACGTCGCGCGCGGCGTCTTCTGCGACATGGTCTGCCAGGGCGGCCGCTCGCAGGACGAGCCCGGCGCCGCCTGCGAGCTGGCCGCGAGGTGCCGCCCGCCCGCCGGCCTCGAGGCCCTGTGGGTGCTCGACCGGGGGTTCTGGTCGCTGAACCTCGCGTGGCGCATGCGCGCCTCCGGCGCCCACTTCGTGTGCAGGGTCAAGGAGGCGGACTTCGAGGCGCTGCTGCGGTGCGGGCTGCGCGGGCTCCCGCCGGCCGGCTGCGGCTCGCTCGACGCCGGGGTCGACGTGTGCGCCACGCGCACGCGCTCCCCGGCCGGCCGCTCCAGGCCGCGCGAGCCGTGGCTCTACCGCGTGGTGCGCGGGCGCTTCGGCGGGCTGCCCCCGGAGGGGCCCGGCGAGTGCTGGCTGCGCCTGAGGCTGGTGAGGGTCAGGGCCCCGGGCGGCTGGCTGTGCCTCGCCACGGACCTGCCGGCGCCGGGGCTCCCGCCGTCGGCGCTCGCCGCGCTCTACCGGGAGAGGTGGCGCGAGGAGACGGCGTTCGCCGAGCTCAAGCACACGATCGGGCTGGAGCGCCCGCACGTGCGCACGCTCGCGCGCGTCGCGCAGGAGTGCTGGGGGCGGCTGACGCTGCACGCCGCGTGCGCGCTCTCGGCCGCGTCGGTGCCCGAGCCGCCTCCCGGCCCGCGCAACCGCAGGGCCACCGACCGGGCCTGCGCCCTCAAGCTCGCGGCGGCCGCCATGCGCGGGGCCGCGGTGGACCTGGCGCGCGCCTGCGCCCGGCTCACGCAGGCGGTGAGGCCCGGCCGCAGCTTCAGGCGACGAAAGAGGCCGCCCGCGCCGCCGAGCTTCTCGAACAGGCACTAGGCGGCGCGGGGACGGGCATGGGGGACGCTCGGGGCGCCATGCGCGCCCGGTCCGCCATGCGCCGGAGGAGTGGTCCGGCGGGCACAGCGTAGCACGGGAGGGCGATCGCATGGGCGGGACGTAGGCGGAACGCGCGGGGCGGGGCCGAGGACGGGCGCCGTGCGCCCGCGGGGCCGACGACCGCGGCGCTAAGTGAAGACCACCGGCGTAGCCGGTGGCTTCAAATCGCAGCTCTCGCTGCGAAGATGCTGGTGCGGCAGGGCCGCGGGCAACCGCGCCTACTCGGCTATCCTGCTCGCATCCTCCTGATTACGCACGTACTTCCTGATCGTCGCCTCGTTTAGCCCGACCGTGCTCACGAAGTAGCCCCTGGCCCAAAGCGTCCTGTCGCGACCCGTGAGCCTCCTCCACTCCGGATGGTGGTCGAACATGATGAGCGCACTCTTGCCCTTCAAGTACCCCATCACCTTCGAGACGGCGTGCTTTGGCGCAATCCGCAGGCACATGTGAATGTGGTCCCTGCAGACGCTCCCCTCCACAAGCTCGACGCCGTCCTTCGCGTCCACCAGCCTCCTCAGGACGTCCCGTATCTCCCTCCTGGCCTCGCCGTACAGGACCTTCCTCCTGTACTTCGGTATGAACACGATGTGGTAGGTGCAGTCCCATCGCGTGTGCGCTAGACTCTGGTTGTTGTTCATCTCGACCCCCGTTCTCGGGAGCAAGCCGTTGCCCGCGGCTCCCCCATCATAGGACGGGGGTCAAGATGTTGCAGTAATGACCTGGTGGAACCAGCTGCCGCACGCACAGGCAGAGCCTGTGGGTTTCTTCAGACCACTAAATGACATTGGGTGGGACCCCTG
>JAUMWN010000176.1 GCA_030529625.1 Coriobacteriales bacterium | reverse complement strand
CATATGAGAGAAAGGCCATAAGTCTGTTTCCCCCATCGGCCTCTTGCGCGGCGCCCAGCGGCTTCGCACCAGCTGTTTGCCGGAGCCGCTAAAGCCTCTTCGCCCTAGCCTCCTTGAGGATGCCTCTCTTGAACTGGGACCAGCTGCCAAAGAACTTCTCGTCGGTCGCCGTGGCAGTCTTGGTCTGGTACTTGAGGGCGGCCAGCTCCATCGTGCAGAGGTAGTCCGCGGCCTGCGAGAGGCGGTAGTCTTCGGCTGAAGCGAGGCGGTAGGTGACGGCGTTTTTGGCAAGCGCGTAGTCGATGGCCTTATGCAGTGCCGAGGCGATTGACTGTTGCCCGTCGTCGTAGTAGATCTTGACGCCATCGAAGCTCTGGAAGTAGGTGAGGTTGTCGAAGAGGAAGTCGATTATCTGGCGGCGCATCGCCGTGGCGACGTCATCGAGGGTCCGGTACTCCCTCGTCCTAAGCACGATGCACTCATAGCGGATGGGGAGGTGGCGGAAGAAGACTCGGAACGTGGAGAGCAGGCGCTTGCGGGTGGCGAGGTCCATGCCCTCGTACCTATCGTGCCCGTTGAGCAGAGGTGTGGCGTGGAACGGTATGTCGGGCAGCCCCTTCTGGCGCAGCGACCCGAGGTATCTGGCTATGTGCTCGTCGAGCCCGATTGCCTGGTCGTGCACGACGAGGGCGAGGATGTAGTAGGTGTCGCGGAGGTTGTCGCTTCCCGATTCATCGAGGAACAGGCTCACGTCGCCCATAGCATCACCTCCGTAAAACAAAAGCCGGGGAAAACGTCCCCGGCACTTGGAAACCCTCCCTGTTTGGGAAAGCCAGTTACTTTATACCACAAGTGGGAAGAAACGTCGAGAGCCTCATTTCACTCTAACATCAAGCGTGAACGGGGGACGGAGGTTTGTTCACCATTCCACAGGTGCGAACAAACCCCGTCCCCCGTCACCATGCGGGTGATGAAAGCACGCATTACGATGAATACTCTATCTACATGCTTGTTCTTTTATCGTTCTGAGATTGCTAGAATCTCTCGCCCAACCACTATCCCTTGTGCTACAATCTTGGCCGACGGCCAGCCTAGTCGTTTAGACTCTCAGCTAGGCAGCGCCCTAAGGACAGGTCCGCTGGTATGCCAGTACCGGCGGACCCTACTTCCTCAAGTGGCGTGGTCTCTTGCGCACCTCCTCACCATCGTTGCTTACAGTACGCGCGCCCCTCCCGGACCCTCGCAGGTCCAGGACCGCCTTCAGGAGCTCGAACGCCCCCGTCAGCAGGTTGAGCACGGCAAGAACAACCTTGTGATTCATGGCGACACCTCCCTTCCTCTCGGATTGGAGGCGCTGCCCAGCACGTAGAGGCCGACCGCCGACCGTGGGGGCATCTTAGCACATGCCAGAGTGAATATCTATAGGCTTATCTATTATTGTTCAGTTTTATTTAGTTATCAACATTGCACGACATGACACGACAATTTTGACCCTTTTGCTGCTACCCTGCTGCGACCCAGGTGCCACTCTCCTGCGAGAAGACGTCAACACTCGCACGTCTGCGCGCGTGAGCGGGGGACATCAGTGGGTCCTCTCGACATACATGTCGTATTGCTTGTTACGATGGTGTTATTAGCATATTCTTGATAGATGCATCTATCGTTTGCGAGGACAAAGACTCTCGTGCACTTCACTCTATGCTCTTTAATGCATACTCTAGGAGTTGATACTCATTTTCCCCTATCGCGACCCTCCCGACTGCGGAGTCATTGCGTACAATGGGAGAGCGCACCCACAAATCCGACGGAGGATCACTATGTCGTCCACGCACAATACGCAGGCAGCGGAATCCCGTACGATCGTCGAGTACACACCTGAGCAGATTCGGCAAAGCGTCGGCAGCCAGTTGCACGATGCGCGAAAGAAGGCGCAGCTCACGCAGATGCAGCTATCCGCTGCGTGTGGCATCGACCAGGCCGTGATCAGCCGTGTCGAACGCGGCAAGGCCAACCCGACGCTCTCGCTTCTCCAAGCTCTCGCGACGCCCCTCAACATGCGAGTCGCTCTCGTGCCCGCGCGCGAGCACCAGGACGACGAGGCGGACGAGGAGTAGACCTACCGACACGAAAAGAGCCCCGTCGCCGGGGCTCTCGCTTCAGTCTGGCGGAGGAGGAGGGATCCGCCGCGCTGCCTGACGGCAACGCTCCCGGGCCTCGCCTCCGGCTCGGCCCGCGAGTGCCCGCTGGGCACTCGCGCCCTCGCGGGTTCGAATCCCCTGCAGTTTCCCCTTTTACGAA
>JAUMWN010000107.1 GCA_030529625.1 Coriobacteriales bacterium | reverse complement strand
GGACACGCCCAAGCGGGTCATCGACGTCCCGGTGCTCACGGTGACGGCCAACAGGGTGAACGAGATGTTCAGCAAGCCCACCAGAAAGCTGTTCGGTACCCGGACGCTCAGCGGCACGGAGGGAGAGTCCGCAGACGATTACATGAGCGCCACTAACTCTTCCTATCTGATCCCGAAGTTCGACGGGCAATGGTATGCCGTAAAGGATGCGGACGGCAACTTGCATCTGGCATCCGATGCGTCGGACAACTCCGTTTACGCCAGCTTCCTTTCGATGGACGGCAAGTCAATGGGCGTCGGGGAGCTGATCTTCGATGCGGACGGGAACGCGAAAAGCATCCACCTCTACGGCAATACGATACCAATTAACCTGGATACGTTCCAAGAAATGGTGACGGTAGCCCTATGCAACAACCCGAGCTCTGGAACCGAGGAAATCATAGACATGTTCACGTTGCAGGGGACGAACGCAACGCTGGTGAAAGACAGCTACGCGAATTTGGGCATAAGCGACGTCGAAGTCAAGATTTCCATCGCGGACATGTATGATGTCCAGCACGAGATTAAGCCGCTGCTCAAACTTGCGGGCGCAGGTCATGTGCAGACCTACGGCGACAAGGGCGCCACGCAGGAGGGCAACGGTATCGTGATCGGCACCACGGGCCAGTCCAAGCGGCTCGAGCAGTTCTCCGTGAGCCTTCCCGAAGGTACGGACGGCAGCATTGAGTACCGCGGCCACCTTCAGGGCATCGGCTGGAACGGCTGGGTAAAGGATGGTGCGCCCTGCGGCACCACCGGCGAGTCCCGGCGCATCGAGGCCGTGCAGATGACGCTCACGGGCGCCGTGGCCAACGACTACAGCGTGTGGTACCGCGTGCACAGCCAGACCTTCGGCTGGCTGGGATGGGCCAAGGACGGCCAGGCCGCCGGCACGGCGGGCCAGTCCAAGCGCGCAGAGGCCGTGGAGGTCCAGGCCCTGCCCAAGGGTCAGGTCCCCGGCGACTACGTCGAGGGCCAGGCGTCCTACATCGGCGCCGCCACCGCCGACGTCCACCTGCAGGGCACCGGCTGGGCGGGCTCGGGCTCCGCGCTCGAGTTCGGCACCACGGGCCAGTCCCGCAGGCTCGAGGCCATCGGCATCACCACCCCCAACCAGCCCGAGGCGGGAGGGGTCACCTACGAGGTCCACGCCCAGGGCATCGGCTGGATGGGCGCGGTGGCCGACGGCGCGCTCGCCGGCACCACGGGCCAGTCCCGCCGCCTGGAGGCCGTGCGCGTCTCGCTCACCGGCGACATGGCGAACGACTTCTCCGTCTGGTACCGCGTCCACAGCCAGACCTACGGCTGGCTGGGCTGGGCCCACGACGGCGAGGAGGCCGGCACCACGGGCCTCTCCAAGCGCGCCGAGGCCATCGACGTGCAGATCCTGCCGCAGGGCCAGGTGCCCGGCGACTACGACGGCTCGGCTGCCTGCGTCACGAGGTAGCCACGAGCCCATAGTCCCGGGCACGCACGTGCCGACTCGAGCCCCCGTAGGCGACGTCAACGTCGCCTGCGGGGGCTCTTCTTCCGACACCACCGAGAGGGCGGACGTGGATCTTGGGTTCTGTTTTTGGCGGTGCGTTGGGGGCATGCAAGTTCCTCGTGGAAACGCCGAATGGGGCAGCGGGCGTTCTGCCCGCAAAAAAAGAGCAGAGCGTGCTGCGCTGCCCAATCCGTATTCTTGGAGCGAGCTGATATCGGTTGAAACGGGTTCGACTCCCTTGAGTCAACCTAACAAAAAAGCTCCCCGTTGTGGGAAGCTCGTTTGCGTTTTTATAAACAGGCAGCGCAAAGAGCTCGGTGCAGTCCGCCAGCCTGTTCTCTCCAGTGGAAAACAAGAGTACAGCGTTTTCGAACGTCCTGAAGGGGGGAGCCTCCCCGTCACATGGTAAAGTCAGCGGAGCCGAGAACCTCTTCCGTATCCTTGTCCATGACCGTCAGGGTTGCTGATCCTCCTTGGTACGTCGGAAGTGAATTTGTTTCGTCATGCCACCCGATCATCTTGTATTCACCCGAAGACATCGTTCCGGTCTTAACGTCCTTGTACGATTCCTCCACGTCGAGAGCAATGTCTCCCACACGCTCGTTCGTAATGAGGAAGGCCAAGCGTGCAGGTTGATTCGCCCGGATAACCCCAGTGAGGCCAGCGGATGTTTTCCCGTCCACAATGTATTCACCTGTGCCAAGAATCGCCACCGTCACCCTGTCGTTGTCGATGATCGTCTTGTTCAGCACCCGTTGCTCGTTATAGATGCTGCCATAGCCCTCACGCCGCGCATCCTGCACAAGCTCTTCGGCCGTACCGACAAACACCTTCGTTGAAGAAGCCTTGCTGAAAGAACACGCGCTCGAGTAACCGAAAAAGAGCGCAACGACAATCACCACGACAACAAAGACTCCGACGCACCCGCACCCGCCACCGCTCGATCCGCCTGATGTGCCAGATGAGCTGGGCACATGCGAAGAGGCGTGGTGCATTTGACCAGAGGAATCGTTTTTCGTTCGTTCTGGCTTCGGCCGCGACTTGGGCGCAGGGTCAGGCTGCGGGTCGTAATAGTTGTACGACCACGAATCGGGGTCGGAAACGGGCTCATGCCAGTCGTCTGAGTTGATGTCGAACTCTTCATCGGGAATGTCCTTCTCGGCCCACGTAATAGGCTCACCACACACAATGCAGTAATCAAACCCATCGACGAGCTCTTCTCCGCAGAACATGCAATGCTTTGCCATGGTTTCCTTCCTGACTCATCTTGTGTCCTGCGTTTATGCTACGGCACTATCGGATATCCGTGTTGTGCAATATGGCGCACGGATTATTTGGGCATACTCATGTGCCGCGGGGACGGGGGCATTGACACGCTATCAGAGAAGAACAGCCCCTGGGGAATGCTTTCTGCACGAGGTTGACGGCGCACGGCTCGTAGTCGCGCCCGTGGTATACGCGCGGCTGCACGTCCACGCTGACCCCGTCGGAGCCGTCCACGGCGAGGAACAGGCAGAGCACGCCCGCGTAGTCGTGGGCGAGCCTTGAGGCCCACGTCACGGCCTCGGTGCGGGTGGCGAAGGCGGCGTGGGTGGCGAACGAGTCCCACTCACGCTCCTCGCCCTCGTCGAAGGTGGCGGTCTGGCAGACCCAGACCGTGCCGTGGTGCTCGTTTGCGAGGCTCACTCGTGCCATGACTGCACCTCCTCGACGCTGTCCGCGCACGCCTCGAAGAACTCCGAGGTGAACGCGTAGAGCGGATAGGTGCAGAAGCCCGAGCTGCGGGTCATGCCCGTGTAGGCGGCGAGGCCGTTCTCGACGAGGAGCTCGGCCGCGGTCGGCATGCTGTTCGCGTCCGCGTATGCGTACGACGCGTTCTGGCTGCGCTCGTCGCGGAGGTTCACGGTGAGGGTGGCGTAGGGCTCCCAGTACCCGTCGCCTTCGCGGAGCGCCTGCACGGCGAGCGAGCCGTCGGCGTAGGCGCCGCGCACGAGGCGCACGCGCGTGACGCCGCCCCACTGGTCTTTGTAGTCGAAGGTCTTCATGATCTGGTCTCCTCTCGGGTTGCGTGTCTCGCACGTCTCGGTGCGCGTCATGCAACCCTTGGATGCCAAGGGTCTTGGCCGCCGTGGTAGGCGCGGGGCAAAGGAGCTGCCACGGCAAGCTGCACCCAATGCCGCGAGGGATTTGTGCCTGCCTTCGTGCGGCCCTTGAGCCGCTCCGTGCGGCGGCACGGGCGGGGTGCCGGGGAATTTCGGGCGGCAGGGGTTCCTAGGTCATACCCCCGGCGCGGGGCAGGCGCGGCAGCGCGGTGTGCGGGGCGCGCGGGCGCCCCCACTCCGTCCCGGCCTGCCGCTCGCCCCCGGATCCCTACCGCTCGCGGCCGTCGGGAGCTCTCGGGTATGACAGTGCGGAATACTCGCGCATTCGCAAGCCGGGGCGGCGCACGCGAATGCTATTTTATATCTGTTCAATTCGAGGGATGGCCGCCCGTTCGGGCGGGACAAGATGCCATGGGAGGGGGCTTGACGGACATGCGGGATAGCGCCACGCTCCTCAGAGCAGAGCATAGCCGCGCCCTTTACGCGCCCTGCGGCAGCGGGGCGCCTGGAACCGCATGCCGCATTCGAGACGGATAGCCGCCGGACCTGGCGGGGCGATGGTGCCCCGTCGGGTCGGCGGTTATTTTTGCGTTTGTACTACAAGGCAATGCGGCTGCCATGACGGCCGTGGATGTGAGAGGAGAAAAGAGCTTATGAAAAGAAAGATGAGACAATTGTTCGGCACCCTGGTCGGCCTCGTGCTGGCGCTGGGGCTGATGCCGGGGATGAGTATGACGGCGTATGCGGCTGGCGTACCTTATGAAAGCTTAAAAAACACAACAAGTGTAATAAGCTTTGACGACAAGCAATGGTACCTGATTGATTACGATGACAGTACAGTCACCCTGCTTACAAAGGAATGTGTAGGCGCATCAGTGTTTAATCCAAATCAGCCAAATGAGGGCGATAATAATATATATTATACATATAGCGGTTCTACAGTGGAGCGCTTCGTAAACAGTTGGTATACGGACCATATCTCAACAGATGCAAGGGCAGCGGTCAACGGAAGCGGTATGTTCCTGCTTACAAAGGATCAAGCAGACAATCTTAGTACAGATGTGCTGAAATGCGCTCCAGCATCCGGGGCTAACTCAAACCATTGGTGGCTCAACTCGCCAGGCACCACTAATAGCAGTGCGGCGATGGTGGACGGCGCTGCCGGCAAAGTGGCCAGCTGGGCCGGCAATGTGTGGATTGCGTATGGTGTCCGCCCCGCTTTAAAGCTGAATCTGTCATCTGTCGTCTTCTCATCTGATACAGGGACGTTTCTGTTGAAGGTGGATGTGACTGGCGTCTCGCTCAACAAGACCGAAACCACCATTAACGTGGGCGACGCCGAGACGCTGACAGCCACGGTCTCGCCAGCAGACACGACGGCAAAGGGTGCCGACCAGACCGTCGCGTGGTCTAGCTCCGACACGGGCGTCGCCACCGTCGAGAATGGCGTCGTGACCGGCGTGGCCCCGGGCACCGCCACCATCACCTGCACCGCCACCAACGGCACGGAAACGGCCGAGGACGACAAGACCGCCACCTGCGAGGTGACCGTGAGCGCGCCCAAGCACGCCGTCGCCGCCAGGGTCGTCCCCGAGGGGGCCGGAACCGTGGCGCTGGGCGCGCCCCAGGTCGCCGAGGGCGAGACCGCGGGCATCGAGGCGACGCCCGCCGAGGGCTACGAGTTCGAGAGGTGGACGGTCGACGGCGCGGGAGCGAAGATCGATGACGCGACCAGCCCCAAGGCCACGCTCACCATGGGCACCGCCGACGTTAGCGTTACCGCCACCTTCAGGAAGAAAGCCGAGCCGGAGCCGACGCCCGCCGAGGTCCCGCCCGTGAGCGTGACCGCCCACGTGCAGAGGAAGGGCACCCTGCCCGCCGCCAGCGGCGGCGCCATCGCCGGCACCACGGGCAAGTCGCTGCGCATGGAGTCGATCAAGCTCACCGTGGACGGCGCCAGCGAGACCGGCGGCATCGAGTACCGCGGCCACGTCCAGCGCAAGGGCTGGGAGAGGTCCTGGGCCCGCGACGGCGCCATGGCCGGCACCGAGGGCAAGAGCCGCCGCATGGAGGCAGTCCAGATCCGCCTCTGGGGCGACATGGCCGAGAAGTACGACGTCTACTACCGCGTCCACTCCCAGCGCTACGGCTGGATGGCGTGGGCCAAGAACGGCGACAAGGCCGGCACCCAGGGCATGAGCCGCCGCGCCGAGGCGATCCAGGTGGTCCTGGTGGCCAAGGACGCCCCCGCGCCCGCGACCGACTTCCAGGGCGCGACGCAAGCCTACGCCAAGGCCTTCGCCAAGAAGTAGCCACATAGCGCATGGCGGGCGGCGTCTTCTACGAGGTCCACGCGCGGGGGATCGGCTGGATGCCCGCCGCCTCCGACGGCGGCGTGGCCGGCACCGAGGGCCAGGCGAAGCGCCTGGAGGCCGTGAGGGTCTCGCTCACCGGCGACGTGGCGAGGGGCTTTACTTCTCCGCCTGGTACCGCGTCCACAGCCAGAGCTACGGATGGCTGGGGTGGGCCCACGACGGCGCCGAGGCCGGCACCACGGGCCTCGCCAGGCGCGCCGAGGCCATCGACGTGCAGGTCCTGCCGCAGGGCCAGGTGCCGCGCGGCTACGACGCCGGCAAGGCGGCCTGCGTGAGCAGGTAGCGCGGGCCTGGCGGCAAAAACCAAGGGAAACCCCGAGTTTCGGCTTCGCGAAAACTCGGGGTTTCCCTTGGTTTTTGCCCAAGACGGGGGGCCGTCCCTTGGTTTCGGACTGTCAAGTCGTTTCCTTTGCCTGTCCCTCGACATGCGTAGTCGCTGCGCTTGTTCGTTTCGGTCCGAGGGATCGCTCGGCTTATTGTCCGATACCCACGCTTGTTACGGGGCAAGGCACGAGATGGGAATTACGTAGACGCCGTCGCCTCGGCGATAGGCGTAGCCGGATGCGGTGATGACGGCGAGGAACGCCATCCTCCCCACCGACTCGTCCACCTTGGAGGCCAGCTTTAGCAGGGACGTAGCGCCATCGTCGACCGCACGCGGGCTTGTCTTTACCTCGAAGGCGCCCCAGCGGCCGTCCGGCGCGACGGCGACCGCATCGGCCTCCAGGCCGGTCATGTCGTGATAATGGTAGAGCTCGCCGTCCATCGCGCTCAGGTAGGCCCTTAGGTCGCGAACGCACAGGGATTCGAAGAGAAGGCCGAGGGCGGGCATGTCCGAAAGGAGCACGTCGGGCGTGGCCCCAAGCGCGGCGACGGCGAGGGACGGGTCCACGAAGTGCCTCGTGGGGGTCGCCGAGACGCGGGATCGCGCTCGCAAGGACGGCCTCCAAGCCTGGAGGTCGTCAAAGACGTAGAGCCGTCGCAGGGCGCCTACGTACTCGCTGAACGTGGTGCGGCTCAGCTCGTCCTTGCGCTGCGTGATGCTCAGGCGCACGCGCTTGAGGTCGGACATGGTGCCTACGCAGCGCGCAAAGGCGCGCATGATGAGCATGGCGTCTCGTGGGCTACGCCTCACCCCGTCGACAGCCGAGATGTCCTCTTCCGAGACGGCCATTAGGTAGTCCCTCGGAATGCTACTTGCGACGCCCGCGCCTGACGCAACGGCCTCGGGCCACCCGCCTCGGCAGATTTGCTGGGCCACCGTCTCTACGTCTCCCATGGCCATGCCCTCGATGCCGGCGGGGGCGTCGAACAGCTTGGAGAGGGAGACCTCGCCCGTGGACTCCCTCGACTCGGACAGCGCCATGGGATACATGGTGAGAAACGAGAAGCGGCCCGTGCCAGAATGCGACGGCCTTTTGCCCGGGGTTGCCGACCCGGTAAAGATGTAGTGGCCGTGGCCGGACGCGCGGTCGACGGCAAAGCGTGCGGCGTCCCACAGCTGCGGCGCGTCCTGCCACTCGTCGATGAGTCGGGGCTTGTCGCCCCGTAGGAGTATCGACGGCTTCGCCTCGGCGAGCTCGAGGTTGCTGGCGCGTGTGTCGGGGTCTTGGAGGTAGAGGGCGCTTTTTGCCTGTTGCTCGGCGGTGCGTGTCTTACCGCACCATTTTGCGCCCCGGATAAGCACGGCGCCGGCGTAGCTCAGTCGTTTCTCAAGGAGCTCGTCCGCGATCCGTGGAAGGTATTCGGCGGCCATTGGGCCTTCCTTTCGACTGTGACAGGCAGATTGTAGTATTATTGGCGGTCAAATTGTAGCAAAAACGACATGCAGATTGTGTGTCATGGGGACGGGAGATCTGACACGCTTGGCGAGGGCCAAAGCCAAGGGACTGTCCCCTTTGGCCCTTTACACACCGTGACACACGAGCCGCCAGGATTCGACGCAAATCGCGCAAAAACCCCAGTTGGCGGGAGCCTGGCCGAGCGTTTTTGGCGGCTCGTGTACACCCGCTCTCTTTGGGCTGAGCCACGAGCCGCCAATACGTGACACCAGACAATAACATCAGACAATGGGGAGTACCCCCTTTGCCTCTGCCTCGTGCGCAGGCAAGCCCCTATTGGTTAAAATGAATACGTTTGGTGGGCTACTCCCCCACCAATGGGGTTGCCCGCCAACCAAGGGGAAGGATGGAGACGCATGGATGCTTTGAGCAGAGCTGGTCGGAGGGTCGTTTCCGGCCACCGTTGGCCACATGTGGGACAAAAACAAGCCCGCGGGAGGGCGCTTGTCGCGCTTCTCGTCTTGGCGGTGACCTTTGCGCTGGGCCTATTTCCGGGAATGGCAAGACGGGCGTACGCAGGTAACGTCATGATACACGTCGGGGAAAAAGATCTTTCTGGGGATGACAATTCTGTGTCCGGCGGAGAAGGTACGGCGACGTTGACCTACGACGGCAGCAGCAATCCCGTCCTCACGCTGAACAACTATACGTACAGTGGCACGGGGCATTCAAACGCGGCAATTCGCTATGATGGCTCACTTCCCCTCACCATCGTACCGGTGGGTAACAACAGCGTTACGCACGCGGCAGATTCAGGAGATGCGAGCGCGGGGATCTTACAAGCGCAAGGTCACTGGTTCGAACCCAGTATCGCCCACCAGAGCAAAATGGCAGGCCAACCACGGTATTTGGTTGGCCTGCTTTGTTTTGGAGCGGCAACAACATAGCAAAATAGTGCTACTTGCGCGGGCACTTGCGCGGGACTT
>JAUMWN010000038.1 GCA_030529625.1 Coriobacteriales bacterium | reverse complement strand
AGGACGCCGAGGCTGCCAAGAAGGAGCTCGAGGAGGCCGGCGCCGCCGTTACCCTCAAGTAGTTCTAGGCCACATACGCCAAAGCCAAGGGGCGCATCCACGTGGGTGCACCCCTTTTTATACGTCTGGGCTATTCGCCCGTGCTGTACGTTTGGAAAGAGGTACCTTTGGGCCGCTGCCGACAGGGTTCGCGCTATGCGACGCTTTGCCCAGCGGCCCAAAGGTACCTCTTCCCAAACGTACAGCCGCATCTGCGATTGCTTCTTGGGCCGCTGGAGTGATTTACATCCTAGCCTTCGTTTTTGCGCAGGTTTTTTGCGATTGTGTGTTGAATTGCGGTGTCAAGAAACACGGGGTTGCAAAAGCACCCCATTCTACCTGCGCAAACGCAGGGTGTCTTGTCGTCCATACGGAGAAACGAGCCTTCCAAACACCACACAAACGCAAAAACCTGCGCAAAAGTGTGGGCTGGTATGTAAATGCGCGAAGGAGCATCCCCAAATCCCGCAACTATTTAACGAGCCTTTAAGGGAATTCCCATAAAGGAAAAAAGAAACTTGGCTTATCCTTAAAGAGTTCTGGAAGAGCGTGGGAAGGAAGTGATCTGCGTGCATGTGAGGTGGAAAAGGGGACTGAGCTTTCTCGTTACGGCGAGCATGGTGCTTGGGCTTGTGCCCGCGCCCGCGCTTGCCGAGGCGGTCGAGGAGGCAGGCGACGTCGTTGTCGTTGGGGAGTCAACGCAGGGCAATGAGCAGCAGCCAGAGCAAATCGTTGCGCCAGGGAATGGCGTGACGGAGGGAGGTAACTCCGGCAGCGCGGAGGGACAGTCTCCCAATGCACCAGAAGGCAGCATACAGCTAGGTGCCCAAGGAACAACCGAGGCTCCCACTGCGATAGCGCTCAGTACGGAATATCAAATAAACACGGCGGAAGGCGAGTCCTGGTACGGCACGTTTACCGCACAGGAGGCCGGGACATATGACTTCCAACTGAGCACCACCGAGACGACGGCGGCTATCGTTTTGGGCAATGACGATACCTATACGCATAATGGCCGTTTTGGCTTCGATTACGATTACTCATACGGCTTTAAACCATCCACAGTTACACGGTATCTCGATGCGGGTGACACGCTCTACGTTATGGTCAATGGTTACTGGGGCGAGCAAGCAATGACTGGAACGCTGCAAGTCTCTGCTAGCAGCCATACTCGTCTCGACTTCTCGGTGGCCATTCTCAGCATAGAGAATAGTCAGTTCATGGCTACAGATACGATTGCCTTTGCGGAATCTATCATCGACTGCGCAGGACAAGACATCGGCAGCAGCTACTACGACCTCGCGTTTTACCAAAAGGACCAAAACGGTGAGTACACGCCCATTAGTGGCGTTCCTTCAACCGCGGGCACGTACGGAGTTGCTGCCCGTGCAAAGGATGGTAATGCGGCAGGCTATACGGGGGAAACGGAGAAGCGCGATTTCACCATCTTGGATCCCAGTGACTTGAGCAGCCCTGGATACTGGACTCTTTGTTTTGCCGACGGAAGTAATGAATACACAGTCGACGGCACTGGCCAGGCTATTAGCATCCCTGCTACCAAAATGTATCGTATCGAAGATGAGAACGAGATTACCCTCACAGAGAACACCGACTATGAGCTATTGCGGATTCACAACGATTCGATCGACAGCGACGTGAGTCAAATCGTTGATCCTGGAGAGTATAGGCTGTACTACAAGGGAAAAGGTGCGTACGCTGGTACTCACTGGGATTGGCTTCGGGTGCGGGTATACGGAAATGGCAAAGATCTCTCCCTGGGACGTATAGAAGTTTACTCATCCCCATACGAGGCCAGCGACGACCCGGTTACCCTCCAGTATGAAGTGTATGACTGCAACAACGAATCAGTCTCCAGTGATTACTACGACTTGGTGTACTACGCCGCGGAGAATGCGAGCGAACCTCTGGGTCAGGCACCTAGCGCGCCGGGCACCTATTGGGTCGCGGCCCGTGGCAAAGTGCCAAATGACGCTGACTACAGCGGCGAGACACCCAAGGCTCAGTTCGAGATCATGGGTGAGGTGGGTGAGGACAACCTCGCACACAATCGATTCTACAGCGGCTTTAGTCCAAACTGGATACTGCATACGGGCAATCCAATTACGTGGCCTACCCCGCATATTACGTACCAAAACGGATACGGTGAAGTTGAGCTGGTCGAGGGCACCGACTACGAACTCGATCATTACGAAGACCTGCAGGGAAATACCATTGACGTAAACAATCCGCCAAGCGATCTTGGTGAGTATCACGCTCTGTATAAGGGTATTGGTGCCTATACGGGAGTGTGTGACATACCCTTCTTTATCGTTGAGCCCAACGACATTGGTAGCACATATTGGGACAAGAACTTCACGGATTTGCGCGATGAATATGCATACACGGGACAGCCGGTATCGCTTGCCACCGCAGAGATATATCGCCGCGATGAGCATGGCAACATAGTTGAGACCCTCAAGGAGGGCGAGGACTTCGAGTATACTGGGTACATCGATTGCAGTACCGGAGAGTTCACTGCTCAAGCCACCCCAACGGACATTGGCGACTATAATGCGGTCTACCGAGGCAAGTCGCCTTATACTGGCGAGGCGACTCTCATGTTTAGCGTCGTGGACGCATCCGACCTCTCGCAAGGAGAAGTAGTATTTAACGGATACGATTCCTATGAAGTCCCAACATTCGCCGTATCCGATGACATTTCTGCTCAGGTAGTCGTAAAGGACCTCGCAGGTGGTGTGCTTACCAACGGTACCGACTACGACTTGGTTTACTACGATGAGCATCACTTGGAGCTGCCCTCGGCGCCCACCATGCCTGGCACCTATTGGGTTGCGGCGCGAGGCAAGTCTAACGGCACTACTGGATACATCGGCGAAACGTCACCAGCGCAATTTATGCTCCGCACAGTAGACGTAACGCCCGTGAACATCGAGAACAACGGGGACTACCCCGCCACGTGTTCGTCCCAGAACCAATGGGTGGGCAAATTCGTGGCTCCTGCGTCGGCGACATATGAGTTCTATACGACTGGAGAATACTCTACGGGTGGCGAACTCTACAGGGACCCGTGGAGAGGGTATTACCTCACGAGTGATTGGGGGTCGGGCGACGGTGGAAACTTCCGCATCATGCAGTATCTCGAGGAAGGAAAGACTGCCTACCTGTTTGTGAGTGACGCTTCATACAGTTCCGACGGGATTCAGACGACCGTACACGTGCGAACAGTCGACAATACTAATCTTGCAAACGGCCAGATTCGGTTCTACGAATCAACCATAGACTACACGGGAAACCCCGTCCAAATAGACGCTCGCGTTATTGATAGCATGCAGCACATGCTTGTTGAAGGAACTGACTACGAGCTGGTGTACTACGAATATGACGGAGACACTGACCAACTCAAGGAAAGAGACGGTGCTCCCGTCGAAGATGGTAATTACGCAGTCGCCGCCCGCGCAAAGCGGGAAAATACCGCAGGGTATACGGGTGAAACAGACAAGGTCTGGTTTAGCATTGTGGACCGGTTCAACATCACTTCTTGGCGCTACTTCAACTGCAGTCTCCAAAACTGTGATTACCGGACCGAAGATGGCTACCCCGCATATTTCTACACCGGATCGGCTCTTACGCCGCAGGTGAAGTTGTATTGCGATGAAACCGACGAAGACTTAGTCCAAGGGGAGGACTACACCGTAACGTACGCCAACAACACGGAAGTAACCGGGGACGAATCATTTGCCACGGCAACGGTGGAGGGCAAAGGTCAGTATCGCGGAACTGTGGTGCTCGAGTTTGCGATTTCCTCTACGCATGATTTGAATGCGTATGTGCAGTCGGCGGGAGCTACCCTTAAAGCGGGCTCCGTTGAGAGAACGTTCGCACAATCTGACGCATGCCCCATATTTAGGGATACTGGCAGTCTTATACAGCCGTCAGTCACCTTGAACTCGTTGGATGGTGTCGCGGCACCTGTTGCGGATGTAGACTATACAGTTTCGTATGAACAGCCGAATCAGCAGGCGGGTTCTTCGGACTACGAGTACGCCGTCGTCCTCACTGCTACAAAAACGAGCCAATTCTCTGGCGAGACGCGCATACCCTATGAGGTGTGGGAGTCACTGCCGCTGTATGCCGTCAACGCGACTCCGCGTATCAATAACGTGCCGCCCGAAAACGTTGTGATCCGCAAAGATGAATCGGCGAAATGGTACTTTGACCTATATGGATACGAAGGCAATCTTGCGGAGTTGACTTGGGATATTGACTCCGAGGAGGGCACGCTTGTTAGCGGTACGGATTACGATGTGGAGGTCATCGAACACGAAGGTGTCATAGAGTACATGTTTGAGGGCAAGGATAACTATTGCCAATACCTGTACGTGTACGTTCGACAAAGCAATGCCATAAGCCTGGAGGATGCAGCACTGAGCATCGAGCCGCAGGCGTTTACCTATACTGGCGAGGCCCTCACGCCCGACGTTACCGTTACGTATGACGAAGACGAGCTTGAGAAGGACGTTGACTACGTTGTCTCCTATCAGAACAATGTGAACGCCGGCACCGCAACCGTCACTGTGACTGGTAGGGGCGATTATGTGGGCACCCTCACGCAGCAGTTCACCATCGTTCCGGCTACCATCGAAGCCAGTGATGTTGTGGGCGTTGCCCCGAGTGCGAACTTCACTGGATCGCAGATTACCATGCCCATCGGGGTTATACACAACGGCAAGACCTTGCAGGTCGGTGACCTAAGCGACCCAATCAATTTGAGCAATGGCGACTACGCCGTGGAGTACGACAACAACACCAACGCCGGCACGGCGACGGTTACCGTTACGGGCCGCAACAACTATACCGGCACTGTGACCAAGACCTTCACCATCAACCCGGTCGCGATGGACAGCGATTCCATAACCATCACGGGCGTGTCGAACAAAACGTACACCGGCTCGGCTATCGAGCAGAGTGATCTCGCGGTCCAGCTCGGCACTTACCCGCTGGAGGAGGGCACGGACTACACCGTTGGATACCAGGACAACATCGACGCCGGAACCGCTACCGTTACCGTGACCGCAAAGGAAAACGGCAACTTTACGGGCAGCCAGATCCAAAGCTTCACCATCAGCCCGGCCATCATTACGGACGATATGATTGCCGACATCCCCGACCAGACCTATACCGGTGCGGCCCTCGAGCCCGCACCCGTTGTGACGTTTGGCAACAAGACCCTGATCAGTGGCACCGACTACAGCGTGGAGTACTCCAACAATGTCCACAAGGGCACGGCGACTGTGACCGTAACGGGTAAGGGCAACTTTACGGGTTCTGCCAGCAAGACGTTCACCGTCAAGCCGGCTACGATCACTTCGGTTGACCCCATTGCTAACCGGACCTACACAGGCGATGCCATCACGCCCGCGCCCGTTGTCAAGGTGGGCGATCGCACGATCGACCAGGGCAACTACACCGTAAACTACACCAATAACGTCAACGCCGGCACGGCGACCGTCACCGTTGTAGGTGCGAATGACTATGACGGCACGGTGGAGGCTACCTTCACAATTGAGCCCAGGACCATCGAGGCCGACGGCGTTACCGGTATTGCGGAGTCGGCGAACTACACGGGCTTTGGCATTATCATGCCGGTGGTGGTTACGACCAACGGCAAGACTTTGCAGGCAGCTGACTTAAGCGACCTAGTTAATCCGGACAATGGCGACTATTCGGTTGCGTACACGGACAACACCAACGCCGGCACGGCGACGGTCACCGTTACGGGACGCAACAACTACACCGGCACCGTGACCAAGACCTTCACCATCAACCCGGTCGCAATAAACAGCGATTCCGTGACCGTCACGGGCGTGTCGGACAAGGAGTACACCGGCTCGGCCATCGAGCAGAGTGACCTCACGCTCCAGCTCGGTACCTACACGCTGGTAAAGGACACGGACTACACCGTTGGGTACCAGGACAACATTAACAAGGGCCAAGCGACGATTACCATCACGGCCAAGTCCAAGGACAATGGCGGATCCGGCAACTTTACCGGCTCGCGCACCCAGACGTTCAACATCACGGGCAAGGTGCTTGACGAGAACAACACTACCATCAGCGCGATTGACCCGGTTACCTACAACGGCTCTGAGCAGAAGCCTAAGCCCACGGTCACCCTCAATGAGGGCAACAGAGTGCTCATCAAGGACACGGATTACGAGCTTTCGTATAACAACAACGTCGATGCCGGCACCGCGACGGTCACCATTACCGGCAAGGGAGACTTTGGCGGTGTGCTTACCAAGGAGTTCACCATCGATCCGGCGACGGTCGATTCGGTCGAGGTTGCTGAAGCCACCTATACTGGTTCCGCCATCACGCCGCAGCTCACGGTGAAGGCTGGCGACCTTCCTCTTGGCGAGGATGACTACGACGCGGAGTTCTCGAACAACGTCAACGCTGGCGAGAATACCGCCCGCGTCACCGTCACCGGCAAGGGCAACTTCACGGGCACCAAGGGCGCGACCTTCACCATAGCCAAGGCCAACATCGCCTCCGTCACAGTCTCCGGCATCCAGAACGCCACCTACACGGGCGAGCCCATCACTCAGGACGGCCTCTCGCTCAAGCTGGGCGACTACACGCTCACCGGCGACGACTATACCGTCACCTATAAGGTCGACGGTCAGGACACCAACGTCAACGCGGGCCAGGCAACCATGACCATCGCGGGGGCGGGCAACTTCGAGGGCACCCTCACGCAGGAGTTCACCATCGAGAAGGCAACTCTCTCTGAAGTGACTGGGGCCGAGATTGTGCCCATTACGGACAAGACCTACACGGGCTCCGCGATTGAACCTAATGTGGTCGTTACCGTCAACGGCAAGACCTTGACGAAGGGCACCGACTTCAAGGTTGCCTCCGCCGAGGGCACAGACCGCATAAACGTCGGCACGGTTGAGTTCACCGTCACCGGAATCGGTAACTACAAGGAAACGCTTTCGGGCAGCTTCAACATCGTGCCGAGGAGCATCGAGAGCGCGACCGTCACGGGCATCGGGGCAACTACCTACACCGGCGCGGCCCTTGAGCCCGCGCCCACGGTCAAGATGGGGGAGACGCCTCTTGCGAAGGACACTGACTACGAGGTTGCCTACGCAAACAACACCGACGCCGGCACTGCGACCGTCACCATAACCGGCAAGGGCAACTACACGGGCTCTAAGACGGTTGAGCTCACCATCGCCCCGGCAACGGTCGACTCGGTGGAGGTTGCCGTGGCGAAGTACACGGGTGAGGCTGTCACGCCGCAGCTTACCGTCAAAGCCGGCGGTCTTATTCTCGGCGAGGACGACTACGACGTTGCCTTCTCGAACAACACCAATGCAGGCACAGCAAGTGTTGCCGTTACCGGCAAGGGCAACTTCAAGGGCAACAAGAGCGTGACCTTCACCATCGCTCCCGCCTCCATCACCTCTATCGAGGCCATCCCCGACCAGACCTACACGGGTGCAGGCATTGAGCCGCAGCTTGTCGTGAAGGCAGGTAGCCTCACCCTCGGTGCGGACGACTACACGGCGGTATTCTCCAACAACACGAATGCCGGCACGGCAAGCGTCACCGTCACCGGCAAGGGCAACTTCAAGGGCACCGAGAGCGCGACCTTCACCATCGCCAAGCCCAGCCTGACCACGGCCGTCATCGAGGCCATCCCCGACCAGACCTACACGGGTGAGGCCATCACACCCGCGCTCACCGTGTCTGTGGATGGCAGGAAGCTGGTGCAAAACACTGACTACACGGTTTCCTACGAGGTAGAAAGCCAGGCAACCAACGTCAATGCGGGCCAAGCGACCGTTACCATAACAGGTAAGGGCAACTACCAGGAAACCGCCACCACTACGTTTACCATCGCGCCAAAGAGCATCCTGCGCGCGACCGTCACGGCGGCAAAAGACAAGACGTACGGCCAGAGCAATCCCGACCTAACGGTCACGCTCGAGGGCAAAGAACTTTCCCTCGCGGACTTTGACGTGACGTATGAGAACGACGTCAACGTGGGAACCGCCACCGTCACCGTGGCGCCAAAGGAAGGCAACGCCAACTACACCGACACCGCGACGGGCACCTTCAAGGTCCTGCCTGCGAGCATCGACGGCGCCACGATCGAGGCCATCCCCGCCCAGACCTTCTCGGGCAAGGCCATCGAGCCAGAGGTCACGGTCCAGCTCGGCGACGATCCGCTTGCCCCCGCGAACTACACGGTGTCCTACAGCAACAATGTCCAAGCCGGCACCGCGACCGTCACCGTCACCGGCAAGGGCAACTACAAGGGCACCGCGACCACGACCTTCGCAATCAACAAGGTCGCGCTGGACAGCGACGCCATTGCGGTGTCGGGCATCTCGGACAAGACGTACACCGGCTCGCCCCTCACGCAGGATGGCCTCACGCTCAAGCTGGGCAACTACACGCTGCGCAAGGACATCGACTACACCGTCTCCTACGAGCTCGGCGGCATAGCCACCAACATCGACGCTGGACAGGCGACCATCACCATTACCGCGAAGAATGACGGCAACTTTACAGGCAGCCGCACGGAGCACTTCAACATCACACAACTCACCATGGGGGAGGTTGCGTCGGCAACGTATACCGGCCAACCCATCACGCCCGCGCCTGCCGTTTTTAACGGCGATACCGCGCTCAACGTAGGTACGGACTTTGACTATGGTTATGCTAACAACACGAACGCTGGCACTGCTACGGTAACCGTAACGGGCAAGGGCACGTACGCAGGCGTTACCATGAGCAAGCAGTTCACCATTAGCCCGGCGGCTATCACTGAGGTGAGCACTGAGAGTGGCGGTGCCTACGATGGCCAGGCACATACGCCTACGACAACGGTAAAGTCGGGCGACGTCACGCTCGTCGAGGGTACGCACTATACGCTGGAGTACCGCAATAACGTGAACGCGGGCACCGCAAGCGTGATTGCCAACGGAATAGGCAACTATGGCGGCGCGAGGGGTACGACCTTCGAGATTGCAGCCGCGAGCATTACTGACGCCACGATTGAGGCCATCCAGCCCCAGACCTTTACGGGCAAGGCCATCAAGCCAGAGGTAAAGGTCAAGCTGAACGACAAGACGCTGGACCCCGCGAATTACACGGTGTCCTACAGCAACAACATTAACGTAGGGGAGGCCACCGTCACCGTAACCGCCAAGGAGAACGGCAACTATACCGGTTTCGTAACGGCCTCCTTTACCATCAACGCAAAGAACCTCTCATCCGCCAAGGTGACTGCTATCGCAGACCAAACCTACGCGGGCGACGAAATCGAGCCTGACATCGCCGTGGTGCTCGATGGCAAGAAGCTGGACAAGGGTACGGACTATACCGTCACCTATAACAGCAATACCAACGTCGGCACCGCGACCGTTACCGTGGCTGCGAAGGCAGGCGGCAACTACGCGGGCAGTACGACGCAAGCATTCCAGATTAAGCCTGCGGACATCGCGAACGCTTCGATTGAGTCCATCGAGGATCAAACGTTCAAGAACGGTGCCATTACGCCGCCCGTTTCGCTCGAGGGGATTGACGCCTCCAACTATGACGTTGCATACGAGAACAATGTCAATGTGGGTACAGCGAATGTAACCATCACTGCCAAGCAGAACACGAACTATATCGGCTCCACCACCACGACGTTCAATGTCGTTCCGGCAGCCATTACCTCCATCGAAGACATTGACAGCCAGACGTACACGGGTGCCGCCATCGAGCCGGAGCTCGTCGTGAAGGCCGGTGGCCTCCTCCTCGGTGAGGATGACTGTGACGTGGCCTTCTCGAACAACGTCAACGCCGGTCAGAACACCGCAAGTGTCACCGTCACCGGTAAGGGCAACTATACAGGCGATGCGACTGCAAACTTCACCATCGTCAGCAAGAGCATTGCCGAGGCTACGATTGACGACATTGATCCCCAGGTCTTCACGGGTGACGCAATCGAGCCAGAGGTTACGGTTAAGCTTGGCGGCAAGGTCCTCGATCCCGCGAACTATACGGTCAGATATGCCGATAACGAGAATGCTGGCACTGCTACCGTTACCGTTACTGGCCAGGGTAACTACACGGGTTCTCCTGCGAACGCGAGCTTTACCATCGACAAGGCGAACATTGCCAATGTTACGGTTTCGGGCATTGAGGACAAAGTCTTTAACGGCCAGGCACAGACGCAGGGTGGTCTCACGCTTATGCTGGCCGACTATCAACTGCTGAACAGCGACTATAAGGTCACTTATGGCAACAATACATCGGTGAGCACCAAAGAGATTCCTGCCACTATCACCATCGAAGGAGATGGGGCTAACTTTACTGACTCGCGCACCGAGTACTTCCGTATTGCTAATGCGCTCATTGATAAGGCCACGGTCACGCTATCCGAAGGCCCCTACACCTATAACGGTGAGGAGCAGCGTCCCGAGGTCGAGAGCGTAAAGCTGGGCGATACGACGCTCGTGCGCGGTACGGACTACACCGTGTCTTACCAGAATAACGTGAACGCGGGTACGGCTGCCGTTGTGGTCACTGGTCTTGGTGGCTACGCGGGCGAGGCTCGGGCGGAGTTCCAGATTGGCGCGAAGAGCATCACGGGCGCGACCGTCTCCGCCATCGCCGATCAGCCCTATACCGGAGCCGAAATCAAGCCGAAAGTGGTCGTGAGCGACGGCACCAACGTGCTCGTGCGCGACGCGGACTACGAGGTGGCCTTCTCCAACAACGTCAACGCCGGCGAGAACACCGCAACCGTCACCATCACTGGCAAGGGCAACTACACGGGAATCGCGACGCCCTCACCGACCTTTACCATCACGCAGCGCTCCCTCGCCGATGCTACGGTCGAGCCCATTGCCGATCAGACGTTTGCCAACGATAATAAAGAACCTCCGCTTACGGTCAAGCTCGACGGCAATACGCTTGACCCCGAGAATTACGACGTTCAGTACAGCAACAACAAGAATGCCGGCATTGCCACGGCCACCATCACCGCCAAGGGCAGCAACCTCACCGGCACGACAACCGCCACCTTCCGCATCGTGCCGGCAGCCGTGAAGGACGTCACCGGTGTGTCGCGGTCGGCGGAGTACACAGGAGAACCCATCCAGTTCCAAAACCTTTCGGTTACGGCCGGCGACCTCACGCTTGGCGCAAGCGACTACACCGCCACCTACGCGAACAACCTCAACGTGGGCAAGGCCACGCTCACCATTGCCGCAAGGGGCAACTATGCCGGTGGCGGCACGTACGAGTTCCAGATCACCCCCAAGTCGATTGCGGGCTACACCGTCGAGCTTCCCCAGGACGCCATCTACTGTGAGACGGCCAGCCTCGACGCCTTCGAGCCCGTACCCATCGTTAAGGATTCCAAGGGCGAAGGCGGCAAGGTGCTCGACCCCGCCAACTACGACGTGACCTATCTCAACAACTCCGTCGCAGGCAAGGCCACGGTCATCGTTACCGGCAAGGGCAACTACACGGGTTCGCCTGACGAAGAAACCACCTTCACCATCTACAAGTACGCCGGGGCAGCGGCGGGCGCCTCGGACGGGAATGGGAATGCCGTCATCTGGCACGTGGAGGACGGCGGCGCCATGACCATCGAGCCCAAGAACAACACCAAGGACGCCACGCTCTCCAGCGCCTCCAGCCTCACCTGGTCCCAGGCCGTGGCCGACTACACCAAAGAGGTCAAGGTGGACAACAACGTGAAGGGCTGCACCGACACCTCGGGCATGTTCAGCGGCCTCGCCAACGTCGAGAAGGTTGACATCAGCCAGTTCGACACCAAGGACGTCACCAACATGTCCGGCATGTTCCAGGGCTGCGAGAGTCTCACCGTCGGCGGCATCAAGGGAACGCTCAGCACGGGCGAGACAACCAACATGAGCAACATGTTCGCCGGCTGCACCAGCCTCGACGGCAACCCGCTCGCCAACGCCGACACAAGCGGGGTCCAAAACATGTCCGGCATGTTCGCGGGTTGCACCTCGCTCGAGTCGCTCGACTTTGGTCCGCAGGTCCAGCAGAACAGTACGTTCCGGGCGATGCGCAGCCTCTCCTTGCGTGCGCGGACAACGAGCGGATTTAGCACCCAAAGCGCCGACGACATGAGCAACATGTTCGCGGACTGCCCGAACCTCAAGGCGCTGGATCTGTCCTCATTCGACACCAGCAACGTCACCGACATGAGCAACATGTTTGCCAACTGCACGAGCCTCAGGACGCTGAATCTGTCTTCGTTCGACACTGCCAACGTGAGCAGCATGAACGGTATGTACGAGGGCTGCACGCTCGACGAGTTCACCATCGGCGAGAACTACCTCAACGCACAGAACGACACCGAGCAGAACATCACCGTGGAGCTGCCCACGCCAACGGCGTCCAACGGCATGTGGTGGGCAAAGGGCGCGCAGGCGTGGCGTTCCAACGACGCCATCCGCGCGCTCGGCAAGCAAGCTGCCGACACGTACAGCCGCACCGGGCTTCTCAACGCAGCATTAACCTCAATCGCCTCGGCAGACATCGACGCCTCCTCCGAGAACCCGTACGTCTACGACGGCACTGCGCACACGCCGGCGGTCGAGGGCGTGACCATTGGCAAAGCGCCCGACCAAATCGACCTCGTCGAGGGCGTCGACTACGAGGTGGACTACCGGAACAACACGAACGCCGGCGAGGCACGGGTTGTCGTGCGGGGCATCGGCGACTACAGCGAGTCCGCCACCAGGAAGTTTGGCATCCAGCCCAAGAGCATCCGGGACAACACCGTGTCCGTCACGGCGCCGGCAAACGCCCCCTACGACGGCAGGCAGCACAAGAACAAGCCCACGGTCAGGGATACGAAGACGAACAGGACGCTCGCCGAGGGCACGGACTACACGCTCTCGTGGTCTGGCAACGTGACGAATGCCGGTACGGTTACGGTGACCATCACGGGCAAGGGCAACTACCAGAACACCACGACCGCGACCTTCTCGATCAACCGCGCCAGGATAGCCGTTCCCAAGGCCACGAACCGCACCTACAACGGCAGGGCACAGACGGGCGTCCCGACCGGCTCGGGCTACAAGCTCACCGGCACGGCCCAGGCCACCGACGCGGGCAGCTACACGGCAACCGCCACCCCAGACGGCAACCACTGCTGGAGTGACGGGACGACGGCCGCCAGGAGCATCAAGTGGTCCATCTCCGCCGCAAACCTCTCCGGTGCGAGCATCGCCGGCATAGGCGAGCAGGCCCATACCGGCGGCCCCATCGAGCCCAGGCCCGCGGTGAGTCTTGGCGGCACCACCCTTCGGGAGGGGACCGACTACACGCTCTCCTACAGGGACAACGTGAACCCGGGGACCGCCACCGTCACCGTCACGGGCAGGGGCAACTACACGGGCAGCAGGTCCGTCACGTTCCAGATCGCGTCGATGGAGCCCACCCCGCACGTGACCTACCGCACGCACGTGCAGCGCATCGGCTGGCAGAAGTACGTCTGGGATGGCGACATGAGCGGCACGAGCGGCCGGTCGTTCCGCCTGGAGGGCATCAACGTCAAGCTCGCCGACCTGCCGTGCGCGGGCGGCATCCAGTACCGCACCCACGTGCAGCGCATCGGCTGGCAGGGCTGGCGCAGGGACGGCAAGATGGCCGGCACCTCGGGCAAGTCCTACCGCCTGGAGGCCATCGAGATCAAGCTCTACGGCGAGCTGGCCGACCGCTACGACGTCTACTACCGCGTCCACTGCCAGAGGTTCGGCTGGATGGGCTGGGCAAAGAACGGCGAGCGCTCCGGCAGCGCCGGCTACTCCCGCCGCCTCGA
Source organism: Coriobacteriales bacterium (assembly GCA_030529625.1). Taxonomy (GTDB): domain Bacteria; phylum Actinomycetota; class Coriobacteriia; order Coriobacteriales; family Atopobiaceae; genus RUG440. Next base: position 12,230 of record JAUMWN010000038.1, on the reverse strand, counting down.
GGGCATCCAGATCGTGCTGGTGAAGAAGGGCGATCCCGCCCCCGATGCCACCTACAAGGGCATCAACCAGAAGGTGGCGCGCGCCTTCGCGCAAAAGGGCAAGAAGAAGTAGCCGCGAGCGAAGGCCAGACAATGGGGCGCACCTAGGTGGGTGCGCCCCATTGTTTGCGTGTCCAGGCCGTTCGTCCGAGCTGTCCGTTTGGGAAGAGGTACCTTTGGGCCACTGGGCAAAGCATCGCATACCCGCAAACTCTGTCGGCAGCGGCCCAAAGGTACCTCTTCCCAAACGGACAGCCGCATCTGCGATTGCTTCTTGGGCCGCTGGAGTGATTTACATGCCAGCCTTCGTTTTTGCGCAGGTTTTTTGCGATTATGTGTTGAATTGCGGTATCAAGAAACACGGGGTTGCAAAAGCACCCCTTTCTACCTGCGCAAACGCAGGGTGCCTTGTCGTCCATACGAAGAAACGAGCCTTCCAAACACCACGCAAACGCAAAAAACCTGCGCAAAAGTGGGGGCCAATCCGTAAATACACGAGGGGGACACGCCATGAAGCGGCATGTCCCCCTCGTTTGTCTGTCTCAAGCGGACTACCTGTACGGCTCGCATGCCTTGTCGAGGGCGTCCGCCATAATGCGCATGGCCTTGATGCGCGCATAGTACTTGTCGTTGGACTCGAGCACGTGCCAGGGGGCAAACGCGGTGCTGGTCTTGTGCAGCATCTCGTTGATCGCGGCCTCGTACAGGTCCCACTTCTCGCGGTTACGCCAGTCCTCCTCGGTAATCTTCCACTGCTTCTCGGGGGTGTTCTGACGCTCGGTAAAGCGCGCGAGCTGGGTTTCCTTGTCAATTTGAACCCAGAACTTGAGCACGACGGCGCCAGGCTCCACGAGCTCGTGCTCAAACTCGTTGATCTCGGTGTATGCCCGCATCCAGTCGTTCTCGCTGCAAAAGCCCTCCAGCCGCTCAACCATCACGCGGCCGTACCACGTGCGGTCGAAGATGGCGATATGCCCGGTCTTGGGCAGGCGGTTCCAAAAGCGCCACAGGTAGTGGCGGGCCTTCTCGTGCGGCTCGGGACTCGCGATGGGGTACACGCGATACCCGCGGGGATCGAGCGAGGACGTAATGCGCTTTATGGCACCGCCCTTGCCGGCGGCGTCCCACCCCTCAAACGCCATGATAACGGGAATCTTCCAGTGGTAGATCTCGTTGTGCAGCTTGCGTAGCCTCAGGCGCAGCGCCTTGAGCTGGGTCTTGTACTCCTCGGGCTCCAGGCGCTTGTCTAGGGGAATGTCTGCGAGGTCGGGTACCTGCGCGAGGGGGAACACGTTTTGCACGAGGTGCGACGAGAAGCCGCGGTTCCTAATGGCTATGTCGATGCCCGTGTTGAGGAACTCCAACACCTGCAGCGTCGCCCAGCTGCGGTCATCCGAGTCGATTATGTACCACGGCGCCGAGGAGCGGTTGGTGTCGCGCAGTAAGCGGCCGTAGATGTCGAGGTAGCGGTCGTAGCTCTCGTTTTGCGCGCGGTCCTTCTTCTTTACGCGCCAGCTGGTGGTCTCGTGTGCCGAGAGCGCGTTCAGGCGCTTGAGCTGCTCGTCCTTGGAGATGTGGAAGAAGAACTTCATCACCAAATAGCCGTTGTCCACGAGCTGCCGTTCGATGGTATTTATGGAGTCGATGCGCTGGTCGTAGGCGTGGCCGCTCAGCTCCTCGTGAAACACGCCTGCCGAGACCTCTTCCATCCAGCAGGTGTCAAAGAACCTAAACTGCCCCTCCTCGGGAATCTCCACCATGTAGCGCCACAAGAACGGATGCCTGCGCTCCTCCTTGGTGGGCTTCTCATCCAAGGTGGCTACCGAGAAGAACCGCGGGTCCAGGTTCTTTATTACCCTGGCCAGCACGGTGCCCTTGCCTGCGGCGCCCCAGCCCTCAAAGATAACCATCACGGGTACCTTTGCCTCTTTTATACGCATCTGGTTGGCGGCAAGCTTGTCCTGCTCGGCACTCATCCTCCGCTTGATTTCCTGCTTCTCTGGCTTTGGCGCCTTGGCAAAGTTTCTTAGCATGCTGCCTCCCAACCCGTCCGTATTCCGTTGGTACCAGTATAGGGGTGTTGGAATTGTAGCTGGGGGAGTATCCCCTGAGTGTTGGTTTGCCGCGGGGGACCGTACAGAGGGGACTGTCCCACGAGTACAGCCTCTGGCGAGGCCAAACTCGTGGGACAGTCCCCTTTGTACGGCCTACACGTTCTCCAGGCCCTGGATGCCCATTACCTGCTGCAGGGCGCAGTCGATCACGAAGATGCCGCCAAAGTCGCCGCGGCCGGTGCCCACGGAGTTAAAGTACAGCTGCCATTCTGCCGGCGACCCGGTTGTGGTCCAGTAGTACGTGGACCCGTCGTCTGTCTTTGCCGACGGAATGAGTCCGCCGTAGAACCCCATGTCCTTGGTGTAGTCCTTGGAGGTGTCCAGGCCGTCGTAGGGAAGCTTGGTGGTCTCGATGAGGTAGTACTTGCCCGATCCGGAGTAGCTCTCTATGGCCACCTGGGCATGGCCCGGCGTGATGATGATGAGCGGGTGCATGCCTGCCGACATGAGGCAGCTGGCCATGAGCAGCGACGTCTCGATGCACAGGCCCTGGCGCTTCTTGACCACCGCGTCTGGCGTGAGCACGTGCTGGTCGGACGTAAACGAGTACGAGTCCCACACATAGGAGATGCCGGCGTCCGACATGGCCTTTTGGATGGCCGCGACCTGGATGAGCGTGTCGGAGGCATTCGGACCGGTGTAGCCAACGATGGACTGGAACTTCCCGTTGGTCCAGTCGCCCAGTACGTCGGCCGCGGCGCGGTTGATGGCGTTTGCTTCGTCGCACTGCGGGCGCAGCCAGGCCAGGATGTCGAAGGCGGCCGTCACGCCAAACTCGTCGTTTGACCACTTAAAGTCGTAGATGCTAAGAAGGTCTATGGGGTGTGACTCCTGGGCGAGCACCTCGCCGGATTGGGCGTCGGTCACCTTTATGTTGAGCTGCGTCGTGGAGTTGCTGGTGAGGTTGGTGAGGTCCTTGGAGGGCAGCAGCGCTGGCTTTATGGGGAGGTAGTTGTAGCCCTGCGCCAGGTCGTATTTTTGCTGGAACTTTTGGCTAAAGCCCACGACCTCCGCCTCCACGTTAACGCTGTGCGCGTCGTCGAACGACGTTATGCCCAGGTTTGCCACCGAATCGAGCGATGGGTACAGGTTGGGCGCGATCTGGTCGATCATGTCGGCCTCTACGGTGGGCGCAGACTCCAGTGACGTGCCATCAAGAATGCTGTTGAGCATGTTACCGGAGGCCTCGCACTGCTTTACCAGAATGTCGTTGCACTCCTGGTCGTAGGCGCTCTGCTTGGTGATCCACCACTGGAAGAGCTCATTGGTGGTGTACGTGGCCAGCGTGGAGTCGGACCCGGTGAGCTTGCTCGTGAGGGCCGCATACACCGTTGGCATCGTGTCGATGGTGTTTTGCAGGTAGGCCTTGAGGCAGTCGGGAGGCGTGATGTTGTTGTAGCCGTCCAGGAGCTTGGACATGATCATGATAACGGCCGCCGTGCCCTGAGCGCCCTCGGGGGCCTTTGAGGCGGCATCTTCTGCCTCCATGATGTCGCGCTCGTAGGACAAGGCGCCCTGCAGGTTCTCCATGGCGGCGATGGCCTGCTCGCGTCCCTCCCAGGAGCCGCCAACCTTCTGGACGGCGTCGATGTCGGCTTGGATGCGCTCGAGATACGTGTCGATCTCGGCCAGGATTTTCTCAAAGCCCTGGTTTTGCGTGGTATCGGTGCCCGAGTCCTTGGCGTCGTCCTGTCCCGTGCCAACGGTGCCCTTGAGCGCCTCGCTGGCATCGCCGCTCTCGCCGACGGCACCATTCAGCGCGCTGCTGGCGCTGCCGGCGGCGTCACTGGTGTCGTCCGCGTCACTGGCGCTGCCGGCGTCGCTGGTGTCGTCGGCGTCCGCGTCGCTGGCGTTGGGATTGTTGTTATTGCTGGCGTCGCTGTAGCTCTTGTAGCGCTCGGCAAGCTCGTTGGCACACGCGGCAGCGTCCTCAAGCGCGTCCTTTGCCTCGCCCAGGTTGGCACCCTTGCTTGAGCAACCTGCAACGAACACGACTGCAACCATCGCGGACAATAGAACAGCCAGCAACCTCTTCATATGCACACCCCCATCGCTTGACCCGTGCATCAAGTATAGCCCACGACATGCATGGGTTACTCAATCAGTAGGGCGGCCGCGACCGCCTGGTAGGCGTCCGGATAGGGGATGTGGGCGGCCTGAGAGAGCGCGGCTACCGATGAGTGCTCGGGATAGCAGCGCGTTGTGCCGCCTGGAAGCTCGACGCGCTTGCCAAAGGCCGTTCCGTAGGGCGTCTGCACCGTCACGCGCGAGCGCCTGAGTGCCGTTCTGTCCAGCGGATAGCGGCGAATCCCAATGGTAGTGGTCTCCTCAAACAGCACCGACTCGATGGCGGGGATGTCCGACTCGTTGCACAGGACCTCGATCTGGTAGCCGGGCCGATTCTTCTTCATAAACACTGGGACGTAGTGGGCCTCCTTGGCGCCTGCGTCGTAGAGCTTGTCGAGGGCGGCACCCAGCGCCTCGCCCGCGCAGTCGTCCATCTCGGTCTCCAGCTTCCACAGGCTGGGCGTGAACCGCGAGACGTGCGTGCTTGCCGCATGTGAGGTCTCGGGGGCCTCAGGTTCAGCGTTGCCGGCCACACCCGCGTCCTCCACGAGCATGGCGCGCACGGTGCTGGGGGGATCGTAGGCCCGTTTGCCCGAGCCATAGCCCACCCGCCGGATGCGATAGCGCTGGGGAAGCGCGTCGCGGGTGCGCACCGCAGCGGCGATGGCGGCTCCCGTTGGCGTGACGAACTCGCCCGTCCGCTGGCTCTGCTCGAGGATGAGGCCGTGGTCGGCCACGATGTTGGCCACGGCGGGAACGGGAACCGAGAGCACGCCATGGGCGGTGCGCACGCGACCGGAGCCCTCGGCAAGCGCCGACACGACGCCATCGGTTACGTCGAGGTCGTCCAGACACCAGGCCGCGGCAACGACGTCCACGATGGAGTCCACAGCCCCCACCTCGTGGAACAGCACGTCTTGGACGGCCACGCCGTGGGCCTTTGCTTCGGCGTCTGCCACGATGGCAAAGATGCGGTGCGCGTAGTCCTTGGCACGCGGTGCCAGGTCGGCGGCGTCGATAAGGGCGTGGATGTGGTCGGGCGTGCGATGCTCGTGATGGTGCAGGTGGTCATGGTCGTGCGCATGGTGGTGTTCGTGCCCATGGCCGTGCGCATGCCCGTGGCTATGGCCCGCGTCGTCCAGGTGTCCGTACAGGTAGTCCATGTCGTGGTCGTGGCCGTCGTGGGCGGCGTCGAGCACCACGTTAAAGTCGCACGCGTCAATCGCGCCGGCCGTCTTTCGCGAGATGGCAATCTGGAACCCATCCACGTTAAGCGACGAAAGCGCGCGCCTGAGTCCCTCGGCGTTTGCCCCAAGATCCAAAAGCGCCCCCACCACCATGTCGGCCGAGATTCCCGTGGCACATTCCAAGTACAACGTGTTTCCCATACGTCCCTCCCAGTGCGTCATCCCTTCTCATCATACCCCGTTGTGGCTCGGTGTCTGCGGACAAAGGTGACGGGGACGTTTGTCCCACTTGGCGTGACGGGACAAACGTCCCCGTCACCTTTGTCCCGCATCCGCGTCGATGCGACGCCAGCACACTTTGATACAATGCAAGATGCATTTGTCTGTTGTCGTAACAAGGGAGTGTGCTATGAAGACAAAGTTTGTGTCTGTGGCTGCGGCGCTGCTCGTCTTCGTGCTCGTGCTGGCGGGATGCGGGGCAAACAACGCCTCCAACGCCGGCGCCGCGAAGGACGCGCAGGACGCCAAGACCGAGCAGGCTGCCGCCCAGGACGCCACGGGCGACACGACCGCCGAGCTGGCCTCTTGGACCGAGGACTCGCCCACGGTCAAGCTGGTAAAGGAGTACGTCGCCAAGGTAACCGACGAGTCCAGCCCCGACTTTATCCCCGCCGAGGACCGCATCGTGACCATCGACTGGGACGGCACGCTGTTTGCCGAGCTCGACCCCATCTACTTTGACTGGAACATGTATGTGCACCGCACCCTGTGGGACTCCACCTACACCCCCACGGACGAGCAGGTAGAGGTTGCCCAGGCAATCGAGGAGGTCGAGGAGACCCGCAAGTTCCCCGACGGCCTGGAGGCCAAGCATGCCAAGTGCCTCGCCGAGGTGTTCAAGGGCATGAGCATCGATGACTTCTACAAGTACGTTGCCGAGTTTGGCAACACCGACGCCCCCAAGTTTACCGGCCTCAAGCGCAAGGACGGCTACTACAAGCCCATGATCGAGCTGGTCAACTACTTCCACGACAACGGCTTTGAGTGCTTCGTCGTCTCGGGCACCGACCGCAACGTGCTGCGCACGCTGCTGCCGGAGTACTTCCCCTGGATGGACAACGCCCACATCAAGGGAAGCGTGAGCACGGTCGAGGCCTCCGGCCAGAACGGCGAGGACGGCCTGGAGTACACCTGGACCAGCGACGACTCCCTGGTCGAGGGCGGCGAGCTGGTGATCAAGGACGTCAAGGCCAACAAGCCCTCGATCATCGCCACCGAGATTGGCAAGCAGCCCGTCGTCTCGCTGGGCAACTCCAGCGGCGACAGCTCCATGGCCAACTACACCGTAAACAACAACAAGTACCAGTCCATCGCGCTCATGCTGTGCTGCGACGACACCGAGCGCGACTGGGGCGAGCTGGACAAGGCCGAGAAGATGGCCAAGTCCTGCGAGGAGAACGGCTGGCACGCCGTGTCCCAAAAGAACGAGTGGAAGACCATCTACGGCGAGACCGCCAAGATCGACAAGAGCTGGGAGTACTCGTCGGAGAAGTGCAACCAGGCCGGTCCCAACGCACGTGAGACCGAGTACGCTGCCAGCAGCAGCTCAAGCGACCAGGAGCTGGCCCAGGCCGCATAGCCAACGCGAGCCAGGGTAGACAAAGGGGACAGTCCCCCGAGTACGCCTCGCCACAGCTTGCAACGTAACCGCAGGCCTGCGAATGAGGTGTACTCGGGGGACTGTCCCCTTTGTCTACCATCCCGTACTCACGCTTCGGCGGGAGAACAAAAAACGACCGCTCAACGGTCGTGTTGTTGCAAACACATTTCCTCCACACGAGGTAGAGACGTTTGCGCAGGTATTTCGCTAAATAAAGAAAGCTAATGGAAAAGACGCCATAAGTCAAGGCTTTACATTGACCAATTCTTACTAGTCGGTTAAATTATTAGATTGCGACAAATGCCGCTTTCTCATCTTTTACGAAGGAGGAACCGCCTGGTGAGTACGCATACGCCTTCCATCACTGCGCAATCGGGCACGCGCGAGCGCCTAAGCTTCTCAAAGATTACGCCCGCCATGGAGCTGCCCAACCTCATCTCGGTGCAAAAGGAATCGTTCGAGCGCTTTATGAACGAGGGGCTGGCCGAGTCCTTTGCCGAGTTCTCGCCCATTGAGAACTCCGCCGGCACCATGGAGGTAAGTTTTGGCGAGCATCAGTTTGGTGACCCTGCGCGCACCATTGCCGAGTGCCGTGCCAAGGACATCTCGTATCAGGCGCCTCTGTTCGTGGATGTGCGCTTTGTGAACAAGGAGACGGGTGAGATCAAGGAGCAGCTCGTGTTTATGGGCGACTTCCCGCTCATGACCTCGCGCGGCACCTTCGTGATCAACGGCACCGAGCGCGTGGTGGTCTCGCAGCTCGTGCGCTCCCCGGGCGTGTACTTCGACCATGAGGTCGACAACGGGGTAGAGGTGCAAAAGGTCCAGTTTATCCCGGCTCGTGGCGCATGGCTCGAGTTTGCCGTGGACAAGAAGGGCCACCTGGTGGTGCGCATCGACCGTCACCGCTGGCAGAGCGCCACGCTGCTGCTGCGCGCGCTGGGCATTGCCGAGACCGACGACGAGCTTCTCTCGCTGCTTGGCGACAACGACGTGGTGCGCTCCACCATCGAGCGCGACGTTGCCACCACCCGCGAGGACGCCCTCATCGAGATCTACCGTCGCCAGCGCCCCGGCGAGCCTCCCACCGTGGACTCGGCGCGCTCGCTGCTGGAGAGCCTGTACTTTAACAACCAGCGCTACGACCTGGCTCGCGTGGGTCGCTACAAGATCAACAAGAAGCTGGGCCTGGACGAGAGCGGCCAGGCGCGCATCATCACGCACGAGGACATCATTTGCGCCCTGCGCTACCTGCTGCGTCTGCACGAGCTCGCCGAGCGTGGCGAGAAGGACCCCAACCTGTTCTTCGACGACATCGACCACTTTGGCAACCGTCGCGTGCGTACGGTGGGCGAGCTGGTGCAAAATCAGTTCCGCATTGGCATGAGCCGCATGGAGCGCGTGGTGCGCGAGCGCATGGCCTCCCAGGACGCCGACGACATCACGCCGCAGTCGCTCATCAACATCCGTCCCATCGTGGCGGCCATCAAGGAGTTCTTTGGCTCCTCTCAGCTGTCGCAGTTTATGGACCAGAACAACCCGCTGTCGGGCCTCACGCACAAGCGCCGTCTGTCGGCCCTGGGACCTGGCGGCCTCGCGGGCCACAAGTCCGGCTCGAGCCGCCGCACCAACGTGCCCACGGCCGTGCGCGACGTGCACAACTCGCACTACTCCCGCATGTGCCCCATCGAGACGCCCGAGGGACCCAACATCGGCCTCATCGGCTCGCTGGCACTCTACAGCCGCGTGAACGGCTACGGCTTCATTGAGGCGCCGTACCGCAAGGTCACAGACGGGCGCGTTACCAACGAGATCGTGTGGATGACCGCTGACGAGGAGGAGCGCCACAACATCGCTCCCGCAAACGTGCCGGTGGACCCCAAGACCGGCGAGTTCGTTGAGGTGGACAGCAAGGGCAACATCATCCACCCCGACCGCATCGTGGCCCGTACCACCGACTTCGACGGCACGTTTGGCGCACCAGCACAGGTGGCCGTGGAGGACGTCGACTACATGGACGTCTCGCCGCGCCAGCTGCTCTCGGTTGCCGCTAACCTCATCCCGTTCTTGGAGCACGATGACGCCAAGCGTACCCTCATGGGCGCAAACATGCAGCGTCAGGCCGTGCCGCTCATCCAAACGCACGCGCCGCTGGTGGGCACGGGCATGGAGGGTCGCGCCGCCTTCGACTCGGGCGAGCTGGTGTGCGCCGAGCACGACGGCACCGTCGTGGAGGTTGACGCCTCCCACGTGGTGGTTGCCACCGAGAAGGGCCTGGAGACCTTCGACCTGCCCAAGTACCAGCGCTCCAACCAGAGCACCTGCATCAACCACCGTCCCATCGTGCACACTGGCCAGCAGGTCGTGGCGGGCCAGCCTCTGGCTGACGGCACCTCCATCGACCACACCGAGCTCGCGCTTGGCCAAAACCTCACCGTGGCCTACATGCCGTGGGAGGGCTACAACTACGAGGACGGCATCATCGTGAGCGAGCGCGTGGTGCAGCAGGACCTGCTCACCAGCGTAAACATCTCGCGCCACGAGATTGACGCACGCGACACCAAGCTGGGACCCGAGGAGATCACCCGCGAGATTCCCAACCTGGGTGAGGACATGCTTGCCAACTTGGATGAGGATGGCATCATCCGCATTGGCGCCGAGGTGGGCCCTGGCGACATCCTGGTGGGCAAGGTCACGCCCAAGGGCGAGACGGCGCTTACCGCCGAGGAGCGCCTGCTGCGCGCCATCTTTGGTGCCAAGGCCCACGACGTGCGCGACACTTCCCTCAAGATGCCCCACGGCGCCTACGGCCGCGTGGTGGACGTCGTGCGCTTTAGCCGCGAGGCCGGCGACGACCTGCCTCCTGGCGTCAACGAGCTCGTGCGCGTCTTCGTCGCGCAGCGCCGCAAGATCCAGCAGGGCGACAAGATCTCGGGCCGTCACGGCAACAAGGGCGTGGTGTGCCGCATCCTGCCCACCGAGGACATGCCCTACATGGCAGACGGCACCCCGGTGGACGTGCTGCTCGACCCGCTGGGCGTCCCCTCCCGTATGAACGTGGGCCAGCTGCTGGAGTGCCACCTTGGCTGGGCCGCGCACAACGGCTGGGACCAGGAGTCGGCAAACTCCGAGCGCTACGTGCCCGGTGACATCCTCGTGTCCACGCCCGTCTTCGACGGTGCCAAGGACTACGAGGTGGCTGAGGCCATCCGCCGCTCCAACATCAACCTCATGAACAAGGCCATGATCGAGTACGGCGAGCACATGAACGCCGACTTCGTGCCCCAGCTGTCCGAGTCCGGAAAGACCACCCTGTACGACGGTCGCACGGGTGAGGCGTTTAAGAGCCCCATCACCGTGGGTACCTCCTACATCCTCAAGCTCGGCCACATGGTGGACGACAAGATTCACGCGCGTTCCACCGGCCCCTACAGCCTGGTCACGCAGCAGCCGCTTGGCGGCAAGGCCCAGTTTGGCGGCCAGCGCTTTGGCGAGATGGAGGTGTGGGCGCTGTACGCCTACGGCGCCTCCAACGTGTTGCAGGAGATCCTCACGGTTAAGTCCGACGACACCAACGGCCGCGTAAAGACCTACGAGGCCATCGTCAAGGGCGAGAACGTGCCCACGCCCGGCATCCCCGAGTCCTTTAAGGTGCTGGTCAAGGAGATTCGCTCGCTGGCGCTCAACATCGATTCGCTCACATACGAGGAGAAGAAGCCGCGCGTCGATCACGCGGCCAAGGCTCCCGAGGACGCGGTGGAGCAGTTTAGCACCGTGTCTGGCATCGACGGACTGGCTGCGTTTGGCGAGCAGGACCTCGATGACGTCGACGTACTTATCGGCAACAATTCCAACGAAAGGGAGTAGCGAACGTGGCAGACTTCGATACCACAGATTTCGATGCCGTAAAGATTTCGCTGGCGGACGAGGAGTCCATTCGCGCCTGGAGCCACGGCGAGGTCAAGAAGCCCGAAACCATCAACTACCGCACGCTCAAGCCCGAGAAGGACGGCCTGTTCTGCGAGAAGATCTTTGGTCCGGTCAAGGACTGGGAGTGCTCCTGCGGCAAGTACAAGGGCATCCGCTTCAAGGGCATCGTGTGCGAGCGCTGCGGCGTCGAGGTCACGAGCGCCAAGGTGCGCCGCGACCGCATGGGCCACATCGAGCTCGCGGCTCCCGTGAGCCACATCTGGTACTTTAAGAGCTCCACCAACACCATGAGCTTCCCGCTCTCGCGCCTGCTCGACATTAAGAACAACGACCTGGAGAAGGTCCTGTACTTTGCCAGCTACATCGTCACCAGCGTGGACGACGAGGCGCGCAAGGCCGACGAGGAAGACCTCAAGGAAGAGCTCATCGCCGACCTGGAGGAGAAGGACGCCGAGCTCGCCGAGGAGATCGAACGCCTGCGCGAGGAGTTCGAGGAGTCCCAGGCTGCCGAGGAGGACGGCGAGTTCTCCGACATCGAGCCCATGTCCGCCGACGAGCTGCGTGCCGCCATTGCCGACCTCGAGGAGGAGTACGGCGAGGAGAAACAGCTGCGCCAGGAGGCCTTCGACAAGTTCATGCAGCTCGAGGAGCGCGAGCTCATCCCCGACGAGCTGCTCTTCTCGGAGATGCGCCGCTACTACGCCCCCTACTTTAAGGGTGGCATGGGCGCCGAGGCCGTGCGCGACCTGCTGCGTGCCGTGGACCTGGGTGCCGAGGCCGAGCGCCTGCGCGCCATCGTGGCCTCCGAGGAGTCGCAAAAGCAAAAGCGCGACAACGCGGTAAAGCGCCTGGAGGTCGTGGACGCCTTCCTCAAGGGCGGCAACGACCCTGCCAACATGATCCTGGACGTGATTCCGGTAATCCCGCCCGACATTCGTCCCATGGTGCAGCTGGACGGCGGCCGCTTTGCGGCGTCGGACCTCAACGACCTGTACCGTCGCGTGATCAACCGCAACAACCGCCTCAAGCGCCTGCTGGACCTGGATGCTCCCGCGATTATCGTAAACAACGAGAAGCGCATGCTGCAGGAGTCCGTGGACGCCCTGTTCGACAACGGCCGTCGCGGTCGTCCCGTCACCGGTCGTGGCGGTCGTCCGCTCAAGTCGCTGGCCGAGGCCCTCAAGGGCAAGCAGGGCCGCTTCCGCCAGAACCTGCTGGGCAAGCGCGTCGACT
>JAUMWN010000106.1:2161-8850 GCA_030529625.1 Coriobacteriales bacterium | reverse complement strand
GGAGACAGCAGCCATAAGGAGCCTCTGTCGGGTACCCGTTCCCATCGAGCGCACTTTCTTCGACCTTGGTGCCCTGGGGTCCGCCCCAGGGCGTTTTTGTTTCTGCGACCCAGGAGGACTCCATGGGATTTTTCGGCTTTATCGTGAGCTTGCTACGCGACCCCAGGGCGTTTATCGCGGCCCAAATCGCGGCAGGCCCCGTGGCGGCCTATGGATTTGTGTTCCTCATCATCTTTATTGAGACGGGCGTGGTGTTCTTCCCCTTCCTTCCGGGAGACTCGCTCCTATTTGCCTCGGGCTTCTTCGCACAGGGCGGCGGCTTTAACATCTTTATGCTGCTGGGCGTTGCGTGGGCGGCGGCAATCCTGGGTGACCAGTGCAACTTCTTTATTGGCCACTTTTTGGGCCGCAAGATAATTGAATCGGGCAAGGTAAAGGCCATGACCCCGGAGCGCATCGCCAAGTCGGAGGCGTTCTTGGACAAGTGGGGCAACCTCGCCATCTTCCTGGGGCGCTTCTTCCCCTTTATTCGCACCTTCGTTCCCTTCCTGGCTGGCATGGGCGGCATGAAGTGGCATAACTTCGTGATGTTCAACGTCTTGGGCGGTGTTACATGGAGCTCGATCTTTATCCTGCTGGGCTACTTCTTTGGTGGCATTCCCTTTGTGCAGGAGCACTTTGAGCTGCTCATTATTGGCATCGTCGCGGTTTCGCTCGTTCCAACCGTGGTGGGGCTCGTGCGCAGTCGCATGGGCAAGAAGGAAGCATAGGGTCAGTTGCCGCGTCGTGCGTCGCGGCAACTCCGACGTAAGGAGCTTTGATGGTCGTAAAGCTTGGTATGATTGCGATTTTTATCGTGGCCGTTGTGTGCGTTGGAGTGTTTACGCGAAGGCACGCAACAAGCGTCGACGGGTTTGTGCTGGGTGGCCGCAACGTTGGTCCGTGGCTCAGCGCGTTTGCCTATGGCACGAGTTACTTCTCGGCCGTTATCTTTGTGGGATACGCAGGGCAGTTTGGTTGGAAGTACGGCATTGCCGCCTCTTGGATTGGCCTGGGCAACGCCGTGCTGGGAAGCCTTTTGGCCTGGCAGATTATGGGCCCGCGCACGCGTGAGATGACCCAGCGTCTGCATGCCTCAACCATGCCGCAGTTCTTTGGCGCCCGCTACAAGAGCGGCGCGCTGCGGGTTGCTTCGGCTGCCATTATCTTCGTGTTTCTCATCCCCTACACCGCGTCGGTGTACAACGGCCTGAGCCGCCTGTTTGGCATGGCGTTTGGCCTGCCCTACGAGGCGTGCATCATTGGCATGGCCGTGATCACTTGCCTCTATGTCGTGCTGGGTGGTTACATGGCCACGGTGGTAAACGACTTCGTGCAGGGCATCATCATGCTCTTGGGCATCATTGCCGTAATCGCGGCCGTAATCGTGAGCAACGGCGGCTCCCACCAAATCATGATCTCGCTCTCGAAGGTGCCCCTGGAGGGCAGCGAGTTCCAAGGCGCGTTCACGTCGATTTGCGGACCCGACCCCATCAACCTGCTGGGCGTGATTATCCTCACCTCGCTGGGCACCTGGGGCCTGCCTCAGATGGTCACCAAGTTCTATGCCATCAAGGACAAGGACGCCGCGCGTAAGGGCGCCATCATCTCGACGATCTTTGCGTTCGTGGTCGCGGGTGGCAGCTACTTCCTGGGCGGCTTTGGCCGACTCTACTCGTCGCTGATCGAGCGCAACCCCGCGACGGGCGCGCCCGTGTACGACTCCATCATGCCGTCCATGCTCTCCAGCCTGCCCGACGTCCTCATTGGCATCGTTATCGTGCTGGTGCTCTCGGCAAGCATGTCCACGCTCAGCTCGCTGGTGCTCACCTCCAGTTCCACGCTCACGCTGGACCTGCTCAAGGACCGCGTGATCCGCGACATGAATGAGAAGCGACAGCTGCTGTGCATGCGCATCCTGCTGGTGGTGTTCGTGCTGCTGTCTGCGGCCATCGCGCTGTGGCAGTACAATTCACCCGTAAACTTTATCGCCCAGCTCATGGGCATTAGCTGGGGCGCGCTCGCAGGCGCGTTCCTGGGACCGTTCCTGTGGGGCCTGTACAGCGACAAGATCTCGCGCGCCGCGGTGTGGACGAGCTTTGCGATTGGTGTGGGGCTCACCACGGCCAACATGTTTATTGGGTTTATCGAGTCGCCCGTAAACTGCGGCGCCCTGGCCATGCTGCTCTCGCTTGCCGTGGTGCCGCTGGTGTCGCTGTTCACCACGGCGGTGCCCTTCGACATTAAGCCCAAGCGTATCCTCAAACGTAGGCGCGTAAAGGTCATTCGCGTGCGCAGGACGCCGGAGACCGCCGTGGCGCTTGCCGAGGGTGCAGGCGACATCGAGCCCGACGAGGAGATCGTGCGCGTTGCGTACGAAGACGAGACGGGCGAGGAGATTGACGTCGTGGCGGGCGAGGAGATGGACGCCGAGATAAACGCCTAAGACATCCCTGATTTGGAATCTGGGGAGGGTCCCATTGCCGCTTGTATCAACGGCGATGGGACCCTCCCCTGTAATGTGGCTGAGGCGCTATACTAGTATCCTTGAAATGCGCGTTACCCTGGCAAGAAGGAAGGCATGCTCCATGGAGTCGCTGTACAGAACGTATAGACCACAGACGTTTGCGGACGTGGTGGGCCAGCAGCACGTGACGGCAACCCTCGAGCGTGCCGTGCTGGAGGGCCGCACGAGTCATGCGTACCTCTTCTGTGGCCCAAGAGGCACGGGAAAGACCACCATGGCGCGCCTGCTGGCCAAGGCGCTCATGTGCGAGCAGGGCGTGCAGCACCTGCCCGACGGCACCTGCGAGCAGTGCCAGCTCATCGCTTCCGGCGAGCATCCCGACGTGTACGAGCTCGACGCAGCCTCGCGTACGGGGGTCGACAACGTGCGCGAGGAGATCATCAACCGCGTTGGCTATGCACCCGTGCGCGGTCGCTACAAGGTGTACATCATCGACGAGGTGCATATGCTCACCACGCAGGCCTTTAACGCGTTGCTCAAGACGCTTGAGGAGCCGCCCGCCCATGTGGTGTTTGTGCTGTGCACGACCGACCCGCAAAAGATTCCCGCCACGATTCTCTCGCGCGTGCAGCGCTTTGACTTTAGGCCCATCGGCAACGAGGACATCCTGGCCCGCTTGGTGTATGTGTGTGAGCAGGAGGGCTTTACGTACGAGGACGCGGCCCTGGAGCTCGTGGTGCGCCATGCGCGCGGCGGCATGCGAGACGCGCTCTCCACGCTGGAGCAGCTGTCGGTGTTTGGTAGCGGCGTGATTGGCCTTGAGGCCGCTCAGGACTTGCTGGGCGCCGTGCCTGGGTCGGCGTTAGGCGAGGTGGTGGAGGCCATCGCCGCCCGCGACGTTTGTGCGCTGTTCTCTCAGGTCGGCGCGTTGGTGGATGCCGGTCGCGACCTGCTGCAGTTTACCCGGGAACTCGCGGCGCACATGCGAGACGTGTACGTGGTGGTTGCGGTGGGCGCCAACCCCGCGCTGCTGCCTGCGGCAAGCGACGTTGAGCGGCTGAGTCGGGAGGCCCAGCAGTTTGGGTCTGCCGATCGCGTCGCGCGTATCCTCACGCTGCTGGGTGACGTCTCGCGCGAGATGTCCACGGCTCCCAACCAGCGCTTGGTGTTGGAAATTGCCTTCACGCGCATGGCGCGTCCCGCAGAGGACCTTACCCTGGAGTCCTTGGCCGAGCGGGTCGCGGAGCTTGAGCGTACCGGTGTGGTGGCCGCTGTGCCGCAAGACGCTGCGGCGACGCCCGTCTCGGCTTCCGAGTCCGCACCAGCGGCCCAGGCGCCTGCGCCAATTGCAGAGACCGCGCTGGTGGCCCAGGCGCCTGCGCCCACCCCGCAGCCGGTGCCCGTGGCGCAGCAAGCTCCGGAACCGAAGCCTCAGCCCAATCCCGAGCCGCAGGTGGTGCCCGCTTCCCAGTCCGTCTCTAACGCGCGGCCGGCGCCTGAGCCCCAACCACAGCCTCAGGCGAAGCCAGCGCCACAGCAGTCCAAGCCATCCACGGCTCGGGACAAGGGTGCGTTGCAGCGTCAGTGGCGCACGGTGGTGTCCAACCTCGTGGCACGCATTCCCGCGCGTGGATCGCTGCTCTCCAGCGCCATGGCAACGGATGATGATGGCAGCGTGCTGGTGGTGAGCTTGCCCAAGGGGTCGTCGTTTGCGCTTAAGATGCTCGAGCGGCCCGACATACGGGCCGACGTCGAGGCGGCCGTGGGCGAGGTGTTTGGTTCTCGCGCGCTGAGGTTTACCGAGGGTATTGGCTCCGGGTCGTCGGCACCGCTGCGCCAAAGGCAGGCGGCACCGGCCGAGAGGCCCGCGTATGCGCAACAGCCAACGCCAACCATGCAGCAGCCAACGCCGCGCCCGCAACCGCAGGTCGCTCCGGCTCAGGCGCCAAGCGCCGCCCCCCAGACACAGCCCCAGCCCAGTGCCCAGCCCGCTCCGTATCCCATGCCTTGGGACGAGCCGGCGAGCCAGGTGCCGAGCGCGGGGCCCGCATACGACGAGGTTCCCTACGAGCCCGTGCCCTACGAGGAGATGGGGATGGGCGGCTATGGCGTCGCATACGATGAGGCGTCCGTTGTCCCTGCCGCTCAGTCGCAGCCGGCCCCCGAACCGGCGCCCGAGCCACAGCCAGCTCCGGCCCCCGAGCTCGCTCCAGAGCTAATCCCGGCTCCGACCCCGGCCACGGTCCAGGTGCCCGAGCCCGCTCCAGTCCCGGACCCCGAGCCACAGCCGGCGTCCCAGGACCGGCCGTTTTCCACGCCCGACGACCTGCCCGACGACCTCGTCGCGGTTTTGGAGAACGCGTTCGAGGTGTTTGGTAGTGATGTGCGTATTCACTAGGATGGGCCCAAGTACGCTACAATGCATGCTTTAGCCATGAGTGAACGAACAGGGGAGGACCCCATGGACATGCAACAGATTATGGAGCAGGCGCGGCTCATGCAGCAGCAGCTGGAAAGCGCGCAAAACAACATGGGCAACATCTCGGTCTCGGCAAGCGCCGGTGGCGGCATGGTCGAGGTTACCGCCACGGCCGACATGAAGCTCACATCCATCAAGATTGACCCCGACGCCGTGGATCCGCAGGATGTAGAGATGCTGGAGGACCTGGTGCTCACTGCCGTCAACGCGGTGCTCGAGAAGGCCAACCAGGTGGCCAACGACCAGGTTGCAGGCATCACGGGCGGTCTTAACATCCCCGGCATGTTCTAACGATGTTCGAGCAAGACAGAAGTGCGGGGCATAGTGACGGACGCGCATTGCAGCGTCTGCTGGATGAGTTGGGTCGGCTGCCGGGCATTGGCCCAAAGTCCGCGCAGCGCATCGCCTACTACCTGTTGGAGAGCGATGCCGAGCGCGCCCGTCGTCTTGCGGACGCCATCTTGGACGTAAAGCAGCAGGTGCACTTCTGCCCTGTGTGCTTCTCGTATGCCACGGGAGACACCTGCAACGTGTGCGCCGACTCATCGCGCGACCAAACCATCGTGTGCGTCGTGTCGGAGCCCCGGGACGTGTCGGCCGTCGAGCGCACGGGTGCCTACCATGGCCTGTATCATGTGCTGGGTGGCGTCATTTCGCCCATGGATAAGATTGGCCCCGAGCAGCTGCACGTAAAGGAGCTGCTGACGCGGCTTGCGTCTGGCGAGGTGCAGGAGGTTATTCTTGCCACCAACACCGACGTTGAGGGTGAGGCGACGGCAACGTATCTCTCACGCACCATCAAGCCGTTGGGCGTGCGCGTAACGCGATTTGCGGTGGGGATGTCGGTTGGCGGCGAGGTCGAGCTTGCCGACGAGCTGTCGCTGGGACGGGCCATAGAGGATCGAAGAGAGCTGTAACGTAAGCATTGGAGAGAAGTCGTGACGATGCATGTGGAAGACAACACCGACTACCGGGGCGACGCACCTCGGCCGGTAGATGCCGATTCGGTCGCGAACGGATCGTTTGAGCACCTTGGCGAGGGGCAGGGAGCGGTCTCGGCCTCGCAGGGTGCCAGGACCGCGTCGCATCACCCGCACGGTTCGCAGGAAGAGGGTAAGCCCATAAGCAAGCGCGTGGTCGCCATCATCATTGTGGGTGCCGTCTTGGCCATTGCCGTGTCGGTGTTTTTGTTCGTGCGCATCCTGAGCGCGGCGTCTGCCGCAAAGGCCCCAGGCGAGGTCGTGGAGCAAACGGTTGTGTCACGCGAGGAGCCCATCACGTATCGCGGATACACGTACGAGCTGGTAAAGGGTAACAAGGGCTATGCACTCGAGGAGACCCAAGACTCCGGGAACGGCAAGATGGCCTCGCTGGGCGACCTCCCTGGCGACCCGGTGTGCCTCGTGCTGTTTAACGGCGCTCTCATCATCCCCGAGAACCTTGAGGACGGCACGTGGGACGTGATGGCCTACACCATTGGCTCCGGCTGGAGCCAGATTATGGACCACGATGGCAACGTTCTCGGTGGGGAAGGTACCATCGCGGAGGGCACCTTGGACGGTAGCAACCTCAAGCTCCAGGTGGACGACGACGTGGTGGATATCCCGCTGGAGTGGTAGGCCCTCAAGCAAACGAGTTGCGGGGGGGGGGGGGTGGCCCCCCCCCCCGGGCGCCAGCCCCCCCCGCCCCCCCAGCCAGAAAGGG
>JAUMWN010000106.1:0-2151 GCA_030529625.1 Coriobacteriales bacterium | reverse complement strand
CCCCGCGCACAGGGGACAGTCCCCCGAGCGCAACCTAGCCCTTCTTGCGGCGCGGGCGTTTCTTCGCCTGGCCGGCGCCGTGCCGCACGGGGCGCTTAGGGCACAGGTCGTCGCAAGGGCACGTCTCGCACTTGGCCTGTCGGGCGGTACAGGTGGCACGCCCAAAGCGAATCCACTGCGAGTTCACGCCGCCCCACAGCTCCTGGGGAATTACCGCAAGCAGGTCCTTCTCGGCATCGAGTGGCGTCTTTGCGGTGGTGAGTCCCATGCGCTGGGCAATGCGAAACACGTGCGTGTCGACCGCGATGCCCTCCACGATGCCAAACGCCTTGTTGAGCACAATGTTGGCGGTCTTGCGGCCCACGCCCGGCAGACGTACGAGCTCGTCCATGGTGCGCGGCACCTCTCCGCCGTAGTCGGCCACGATCATTTGCGCGCACCCCACACAGTGTTGGGACTTGCTGTTAAAGAAGCCCAGTCGGTGGATGACGTCTGCGACCTCTGCCACGTCGGCGCATGCCATGCTGGCGGCATCGGGCCAGCGGCCAAACAGGTCGGGCGTCACGGCGTTTACGGCCGCGTCGGTCGTTTGTGCCGAGAGAAGCACGGCGATTACCAGCTCAAACGGCGTGTGCCAATCGAGTGCCGACGGCTCGCTCCCATACAGCTCGTCCATGCGATGGCAGAACTCGGTCACGCGGGCTACCTTGGATTTCTTTGACTCTCGGGGCATGGCAGGCTCCTCTCCTCATCCCCATTGTAGTGCCAGACGTGCAGGCGGTACAAACGAGCGTCGCACGGCTGAGCCGCGTGCCGAACGCTTGCATACGCCTGCCCAATACACGAAGCCCTTTTTACATGGGGGACATAAACTTGAATGTGCCTATTCAGCTGACGAAGGGACCTCTAGCATGAGCGCACCAATCCAGAACTATCTCCTCACCAACGACGACCTGTACCTTATGGCCAAGGGCGAGTGGTTCCGCAGTTACGAGAAGCTCGGTGCCCATCCAGCCACGCAGGACGGCCAGGACGGCTACTTCTTTGCCGTGTGGGCTCCCGACGTGCGTGCCGTGCACGTAGTGGGCGAGTTTAACGGCTGGGACGCAAACGCCACATCACTCACGCGCACGCCGGTTGGCGGCGTGTGGTACGGCTTCGTGCCCGGCGTGCAGGAAGGCCAGCTCTACAAGTACATCATCGAGACCCGCACGGGCGACGTCATGTACAAGGCCGACCCCTACGCCTTCCAGGCCGAGCTCATCCCCGGCACCGCATCGTGCACCGCCGAAATCGACTCGTACGTGTGGGGCGACGACGAGTGGATGAAGCAGCGCGAGGCCTCCAACCACATGAAGCGCCCGCTCAACATCTTCGAGCTGCACCTGGGCTCCTGGAAGCGTCACAAGGACGGCCTCACCGCCTTTGGCACGCAGCCTGAGGAAGAGGACGAGGCTACGGGCTCCTGGTACACCTACGACGAGCTCTCCGACGAGCTGGTAGCGTACGTCAAGGAGATGGGCTACTCCCACATCGAGATCATGCCCGTTATGGAGCACCCCTTCGACGGCAGCTGGGGCTACCAGGTAACCGGCTACTTCGCCCCCACGAGCCGCTACGGCACGCCCAAGCAGTTCAAGCATTTTATGGACGCCTGCCACCAGGCCGGCATCGGCGTGATCCTGGACTGGGTGCCCGGCGGCTTCTGCCCCGACGAGCACGGTCTGGTGCACTTTAACGGCACCAAGCTGTACGAGAAGGAAGTCCATCCCAACTGGGGCACCTACAAGTTCGACTTCGAGCGCGGCGAGGTGCACACGTTCCTCATCTCCAACCTGCTGTACTGGATCGGCGAGTATCACGCCGACGGCATCCGCATGGACGGCGTGACCTCCATGCTGTACCTCAACTTTGGCATCGATGACCCCGGCCAGAAGAAGTTCAACGAGGACGGCTCCGAGCACGACTATCCCTCCATCGAGTTCGTGCGCAAGTGCAACCGCATCGTGGGCGAGTACCATCCCGACGTCATGATGATCGCCGAAGAGTCCACGGCGTGGCCGCTGGTAACCCGTCCCGCCGACGTGGGTGGCCTGGGCTTCAACTACAAGTGGGACATGGGCTGGATGAACGACACCCTGCGCTATTGCC
>JAUMWN010000175.1 GCA_030529625.1 Coriobacteriales bacterium | reverse complement strand
CTGCTCGACCTCTCCGAGAAGAAGACCACCATGCTCGAGGCCTTCCGCATGGCAGATGACGTGCTGTGCAAGGGCACGCAGGGAATCACCGACCTCATCACCGTTCCCGGACTCATCAACCTCGACTTCGCCGACGTGTGCACCATCATGAAGGGTGCGGGCACGGCGATGATGGGAATTGGCATCGCAAGCGGCGACAACCGTGCCGTGGATGCCGCCGAGGAGGCCATTTCCAGCCGCATGCTGGAGAGCTCGGTGGACGGCGCCACGCGCGTGCTCCTGTCCATCGCGGGCAACAAGGACCTGGGCATCCAGGAGATCAACGACGCGGCCGACCTCGTCGCGAAGAACGTGGACCCCGAGGCCAACATCATCTTTGGCACGGTCGTGGACGAGAGCCTGGGCGACCAGGTGCGCGTAACGGTTATCGCCACGGGCTTCAAGGACGAGAACGTGAGTGGGCCTGCCCCCACCATCACGCGCGAGGCTCGTCCCGCAGCGCCGCGTGCCGACCGTCCCAGCCGGCCCACGGGCGCGAGCGCTGGTCGCTCCAACTCCTCCGACGCGTTTGACATCCCCGACTTCCTCAAGCGCAGCACGCGCATGTAGGCTATGCGTGGGATGACTCAGCCCCGTCTGGAGCGTACGACGTCCCAAGGTGTGACCCTGCTCGGCGACACGGCGTGTCCCGGCGGGGTCACCTTCGCATTTACCGAGCGAACCGGAGGCGTGAGCTCGGGCCGCTACGCATCGCTCAACCTGGGCGACGCCTGCGGGGACGATCCCGAGCGTGTGCTCGAGAACAGGCGAAGGGCGCTCGATGCCATTGGGGCCGCAGAGTGGGCGGACGCCCTGATTTGCCCCATGCAGGTCCACGGCGACCGCGTGTTGGTCGTGGGGCGTGCCGGCCTTGTGGCCGAGGAGGCAAGGCGTGTCGCGCGGGAGGGCGTCGACGCTGTGGTGTGCACCCAGCCCCACGTGCCCGTGTTGCTGTGCTGTGCTGACTGCGTCCCCATCGTGCTGGTTGCCCCCTCGGCGTTTGCCGTGGTGCACTCTGGGTGGCGCGGTACGCTCGCACGCATATCCGCCCATGCGCTCTTTGCGCTGGCAGACGCCGCGGGATGTGCGGTTGGTGACGTGCGCTGCTACATAGGGCCACACGTGGGTCGTGACGACTATAGGGTGTCGGGTGACCTGCTCAGGCGCTTCGAGATGGAGTTTGGGCCCCAGGTGTGCGCGGGCGAACAGAACCTGGACCTGGACGCCGCGGTAACCTGCACGCTGTTGGATGCCGGGGCCCGCGCGGATGCCATCGCCCATGCGAGGGTCTCAACTGCCTCGAGCACCCACAGGTTCTTCTCGTATCGGGCCTCCGGGGGCAAATGCGGACGGCATGGGGCACTTGCCGTGTTGGCAGCACCCGGCCAAGTGGCACACGTCGCCAACGTGGAGAAGAGGTGATCGCATGCCAGAGGGATGGCAGGAAGACGCGTATTTGCGGTTTTTGACGGACCGTCGCGAGGAGCTTTTGGGACGCATACGCGATGCGGCCCAACGAGCTGGCAGGGACCCCGGCGACATCACCCTGCTTGCGGTTTCCAAGACCGTGGGCATGGAGGAGGTGCGCATGGCCTGGCAGTGCGGGTACACGGCCTTTGGGGAGAACCGTCCCCAGGAGCTCAAGCGAAAGGCCGATGCCGCCTCGCGCGATGCTGCGCTTTCCATGGTTCGCTTCGACATGATAGGGAACCTGCAAAAGAACAAGATAAACCAGGTGCTGGACACCGCCACGCTCATACACTCCGTCTCATCGACACCGCTCGCCACGGCCATTGCCAGCCGCGCGTGTCGCCGTGGGGTGGTTGCCCGCTGCCTGCTTGAGGTTAACGTGTCGGGCGAGCAAACCAAGTCCGGGTTCGACCCGGCAGACGTTCGTGTGCAGGCGGAAGGCATTGCACAGATGGAGGGCTTGAGGGTAGAGGGGCTCATGACCATGGCACCCGCGCGCGACGAGCAGGCCGCCAGGCGCAGCTTTGCGGGCTTGCGGGAGCTGCGCGACGAACTCGAGCAGCGTATGGGGACGAGCCTTCCCGTGCTGTCCTGTGGCATGAGCGGAGACTTCCAGATTGCGGTGGAGGAGGGCTCGACCGTGGTTCGACTTGGTAGAATCGTGTTCGATCCCGCATACAACGACAAGTAGGCTATAATGCACGAGATGTCACATTGGCACACATGCCTTGGACAGGAATGAGAGGACACTATGGGACTGCTGGACAACCTGCGCGACAGACTCAGCGGGGGATTTGGCGACGACTACGATGACGACTA
>JAUMWN010000174.1 GCA_030529625.1 Coriobacteriales bacterium | reverse complement strand
GCTCACGTGGGACGCGTCACGCCGCCCGGCACATAGCCTCGCCGAGCACATAGTTCCGTCCCAGGACGAAGGGCTTGACCGCTCGTTCGGCGCGGTTGTTCGTGAGCTCGGCGGCCCCGCACGAGACCGCGTTGCGCACGTAGGGCATGTACTCGAGCGAGTACTCGATCGCCTCGCGCAGCTTGAGGCCCGGCGTCGAGTGGGGCAGCATGGCGCGGCACCACGACTCGAACTCGCCCATCGCGCGCGCCACGTCGCCCGCGCGCAGGCGCTCCCGCTCCTCGGGCGACACGTCGCCGATCGCGTGCTCAGCATGGAAGATCCGGTCCACCAGGTGCCGGCCGTCGAGGGCGAGCCTGAGGTCGCCGGACGAGGCGGCGGCGACGTCGTCCCCGCCCGCGGACTTGACCAGCAGCGCGTACCTGCGCCTGACGTGCGCCAGGCACGCGACGTTGGTGACGCCGGCGAGCGAGAAGTACGGGGCGTAGCCGTCGGTCACGAGCGTGCCAGACCATCCGGAGAGGTGGTCGGCCGCGACGTCGCCCGACCTCGTGGGCGCGTACACGTAGTCGTATGCCGGCATGTCGGAGGCGCACGAGCAGAACACCCAGCAGTAGGACTTCGAGCTCGCCTCGCGCCCGGGCTCCCTGAGGACCTGGACCGGCGTCTCGTCCGCATGGGCCACCGGCCTCGACAGTATGTAGGCGCGTATTCGGTCCCTCACATGGACCAGCCACCGCTCCCAGGCGAGCATCACCCAGTTGCACATGTCGGCGCGCGACACCTCGCATCCCAGCCGGGCCACGGCCGACTCCAGGCGGTAGAGGGGCAGCGACATCGCGTACTTCTGCTCGATCACCCATGCGACCAGGGACGGCGTCGCCAGCGACTTGGGGAAAGCCTCGGGGGGCCTGGGCGCCCGCACGATCACGGAGCCGACCTCCTCGCCCGCGGCGTTGGCGCCGCAGCACTCCGGGCACGCGTACTTGTGGGTGCGGTGGACCTCCACCACGAGGTGGGCCGGGACCATGCGCAGCTTCTCGGTGACCTCGACGCCCACCTCGACCATCCCGGTCCCGCAGGCCGGGCAGGCGAGCCCGCCCTCGGCCAGCTCGTGCTCGACGACTACGGTCTCCAGCCTGGACAGGTCGACCTTGCGCGGCCCGCCGCGCCTCCTCTTCTTCTTGGGGGCCTCCGTCGCGTCCGCCACGGGCTCCGGCGCGCCGTCGGCCGCGGCCTCGCAGTCGTTGAAGAGCGAGAGCTGGTCCGGGTGCACGCGCTCGGACCTGGACCCGAAGAACGACTGCTGCAGCATCTTGAACTGCTCGACGAGCCTCGCGTTCTCGGCGCCCTGCGAGTCTATCACCGCCTGCAGCTCGGCCCTCACGGCCGCGACGGCCTCCTCGACGGCGGCGCGGACCCTCTCGTCCGACTCGGACCTCTCGCGCTCCAGCTCGGAGGCGAGCGACGCGTTCTCCTGCTGGAGCGCCTCGTTGTCCGAGGCGAGCGCCGAGAGCGCCAGCTCGAGGCCGGACACCCTCTCCAGCAGGGCCGCGTACTCGTCGGGGGATATGTGGGCAACGGTCTCATCCATGAGCATATTATCCCACATATCCGCAGGTAGATGGCCATTTTTAGGTCAGCGTGCCCACCTCTCCGCGACCGGTGCGCCCGCAAGCAGGCACACCAGCTGGCACCTGTCGATGGCAACCGTGGGCGACCCGGAGGCGCCGCGCTCCCAGCGGATCGAGCCCTCGGCGAGCCTCACGTACCACAGGCACCACGCGCCCGAGTCGTAGCGCAGCATCTTGGCCTTGCGCCTGTCCCTGCTCACGAAGCACCAGAGCGTGCCGTCCGACGGGCTGCATCCCAGCTCGGCCTCGACTATCGTCGCCAGCCTCTGGATGCCGGCCCGCATGTCCTGCGGGCGCGTCTGCACCATGATCCTGGGCGGGTTGGAGAACGGGTTCACAGCGAGGCCGCCGCCCTCATGACCATCGACACCTCGCGCTCGCAGGCGCCTGCCGGCACGAGTATCTCCGCGCCGCCCACGCGCACGACGACCGGTGCGCAGGCCACGGGCGCGGCGTCCCGCCCGACGCGACCGTGGCCCAGCTCGACGAACGCCGGCGCGAGCGCGCACTCCCGCTCCTCGCGGAGCCTCCTCAGCCACACGTACATAGTCGCCGTCGGGACCCCGTTGGCCGCGCACCAGTCCTTGACGGTCATGCCGCTTGCCAGGCACTCCTCGGCCTGGGCGAGCCTCCCGTCCCTGCTCATCCTCCCCATACGCCAATCCTCCCATCGATCGTTCTGCCGATGGGAGGATTATCG
>JAUMWN010000037.1 GCA_030529625.1 Coriobacteriales bacterium | reverse complement strand
GTTTTCGTCCTTGGACTCATCCTTCGTGTCGTCCTTGGATTCGTTGTTGTTGGACTTGTCGTTGTCCGGGTTGTTCTGCTGCTGCTCCTGGATGACCTGGGAGGCCTCCTCGACCTCACGCTCCTGAGTGGCAATGCGCTCCACCGCCTCGGCGCGCTCCCTCTCGCGGGCGAGCTCTTCCTCGCGCTTGCGCTGCGCCTTTTGCACGAACTCGTCGGCGCGGTCGCGATTCTCCGGGTCCTTCTCAATCCAAGAGCGCGCGCTGGAGATTACGTCGTCAGTCATGTCTGCAGCAGAGAGCCTGTCCAGACGCAGGGTCTCGTCCGTGGCATAGTACACCTCAAACGACTCGGTGACCTCCACCTCCAAGGCATCGGGCAGGGCGTACATCGTGCCGTCGCCCGCAATGGGCGTCTCGGCAACGCGCACCTCGTACGTGCCAGGGGTGAGCACTAGCCCCTCGCCGGTGTAGTTGAGGAAGCAGGCGTCCTCGGTGGAGGAGCCATCGGGACGGTGGCCGGAGATGCGCAGCGGGATGCGGGATCCGTTACCATCCAAGTTGGTCGCCTTTACGTACAGGGGAACCTCCACCTCGCCGTCACGCACCACAACCTGATGGCTGCGGCTGGACTTAGTCGTGCGCGTATTGCCAAAGGCGAACATGGGGATGAGGAACGCCAGCGTGGTAATAATCACGAGGCTCGCGCATACCGTGGAGATGATGAGCCGACGCTGCTCGCGCGCCTGCATAGTGCGGTACATGGTTGCCGCATCGGGCATGTTGGCGCTCTCGCGGTATTCCGGCTCGTATGCGCTAGAGTCAGCCACTGAGGGCGCCACCTGGGTGGCGTTGGGATTTTGCGACTGCGTGTGACGAACGGGCGTATAGGCTGCGGTATCGCCCTCGTATGGCGATCCTTCGTTGTAGTTCATGCGTCCTCCGGCCAACGTAGAATGCTTGAGCTCGAATTGGGATTGAGTTTACCATACCCAACGTTTTGTCCATGCATACCGCACATTGGGCGGGACCGGCGCGGGCCGCACCACCCGCCGGCCCGTACTCGGGGAACAGTCCCCCGAGTACGGAGGTGTGTCCCTCGAGCACGGACCGTGCGCTATACTGCTTTGCACAGGACAGTTTTTACCAAGCGCTGAGGCTGGTGAGAAGCGTGAACACCTCCGTTGCCATATTCAAGCGAGACCTGATCAGGCTCCTAAGAAACCCCATCGCGGCCGTGGTGGCACTGGGCGTGTGCATCGTCCCCTGCCTGTATGCGTGGATCAACATCGCCGCCAACTGGGACCCCTACGAGAACACGAGCGACATCCCGGTGGCGGTGGTCAACCAGGACCAGACCGTGGAGATCGACGACGTGGGCACCCTGTGCATTGGCAACACCATGGTGGAGGCCCTACACGAGAACGACAAGATAGGCTGGCAGTTCGTGAGCGAGGACCAGGCGCTGGACGGCGTGCGCTCGGGCACGTACTACGCCGCCATCGTGATTCCCGCAGACTTCACCCAAAGCCTTACCGGCGTCCTCAACGGAGATGTCCAGAAGGCCCACCTCAAGTACTACGTAAACGAGAAGGTCAACGCCATCGCGCCCAAGGTAACCGACACTGGTGCTTCCACCATAGAGACGCAAATTGACGACCAGTTCGTGGCAACGGTGGGCAAGGTGGTTGCCCAAAAGCTCGGCGGGGTGGCCGACAAGCTCACCGGGGACGTGTCCGACGCCACCCAAAACATAGACCGGACGCTGGACGAAGTGCGCGCCACGCTCGACTCCGTGGACGAGAAGCTCGAGGGTCTCTCGGCAAGCCTGCGGACGGCGCAGGACGGACTTGAGGGAGCCTCTGCCCACCTCCAGGGCTTTGAGGGCGTGGGCGAGAACATCGCGAACGAGCTGGGCGACACCCTGGACCATCTGGGTCAGACGCGCGGCAAGGCAAACCAGCTCGTCGCCGACATCAACGGCGCCCTGGGAAACGGCGGGGCGACCATCGCGTCCCTCTCATCGCAGGCCAACTACGACGTCTCGACTATCGCGGGCGACCTCGCCCAGGCGCAGTCTCAAATAAACGCGGCCATCCGCACGCTGGAAAACGACCTCACCGACAACCAGGCCATGGTCTCCAAGCTGTCTGCGGCACAGGAGCTCGTAGTCAAGATCGAGCCCACGGGTCAGCGCGGCATAGAGCTGCAGGCAGACCTCTCCAAGGACCTGAGCACCGAGCTCGACACACTGGTGCAAATTGGTGACCAGGAGGCGGCCAAGCTGGAAGAGCTACGCTCCATCGCCCAAAAGCTGCAGGACGCATCCGAGCAGATCGCCAACCTCTCGTCCAGACTCAACGACCGCGTGCAGTCCGCCACGGAAGCGCTACAGTTGACCCAAACCGACACGGTGAGCACATGCCTGAGCCAGGTGCACTCCGCGCTCGACATGTTCGTGGAGGTGGCACAGGAACTGCAGACGGCGGCTCGGCTCGTGGACCCCATCATTGCCCAGACCGCCTCGGTGCTGGGTGACCTCGCCGAGACCACAGACATGACCAGCCAGGCCATCGAGGCAACGCGCGGGTCGCTTGGCACGCTCACGCAAACGGTGGACGACCTCTCCGCAGAGCTGGGCGCGATCCGCAGCTCGTCGGCCTGGGACCTCGTAAAGAGCGTGACCAAGACCAACCCGGAGGGCGTGGAGGAGTTCCTGTCCGCGCCGGTGAGCATAAACGAGAAGGCCCTCTACCCCGTGGCCAACTACGCGGCCGGCGTCGCCCCCTTCTTTACGAGTCTGGCCCTATGGGTAGGAGGCATCGCACTGGTGGCCATCTTCAAGCTGGAGGTGGACGAGGACGAGATTGGCCGTATGCGTCCCTGGCAGGCCTACTTTGGCCGCTGGATGCTGTTTGTGCTCCTCGGCATAATCACGGCCGTCGTGTGCTGCACCGGCGACCTTATCCTTGGCATTCAGTGCGTGGAGGTGTGGGCCTTCTACCTTGCCGCCATCGTGTCCTCGTTCGTGTTTGTCAACATAATCTTTGCCCTGTCGGTGGCGTTCAAGCACCTGGGCAAGGCCATCGCCTTCACCCTCATCATCCTGCAGGTGCCCGGATCTGCCGGCATGTATCCCATAGAGATGATGCCCCCGTTCTTCCAGGCCATTGGCCCATGGCTGCCCTTTACCTACTCCAACAACGCCATGCGCGAGGCCATCGCGGGCTTCTATGGGTGGAACCTGGCCTACAACTTGTGCATGCTCCTGCTGTTTGTGATTCCTGCCATCCTCATTGGCCTCACCGCGCGCAGCCACCTGGTAAACGTGAACGCCCTCTTTGACAAGCGCCTGCGCGAGACGGACCACCTCATGGTGAGCGAGCCGGTTGCGATAGAAGGCAACCGCTATCGTCTGGCCAGCATAGTCAAGTCCATCTACAGTCCCCAGGAGTACCGCGAGGTGGTCGAGGAGCGCAGCGCGGCGTTTGAGAGCGCCTATCCCGGGCTCGTGCGCCGAGGCGTGCGCGCGCTCATCCTGCTGCCGCTTGCGCTCTTCGTCCTCATGCTCATCGTGGACGCTCCCCTGCCGCTGATCGCGTGTCTGGTGGTCGCGCTCATCGCCATTTATGCCTATCTCATCCTGGTCGAGTACTTCCACGACCGCATAGCGCACAAGCTCATGCTTACCGACTACTCCCCCGAGGAGCTGCAGGCGGTAATGAACGACGCGCTGCGGGACGAGCTGTTGCCCTATGCGCCCATCGACGTGATTATCGACCGACGCCGGGCGCGGCAGGAGCGACGCCAGGAGCGACGGGACAGACGCAAGCTGTCCGGGGTGCCCAAAATCCTGGACCGGTCGACGGAGGGCGAAGACGCGTCTGCGCCAGACGACGCGTCGAGGGGAGTTGATGCGCGATGAGACGCATCCTTGCCGTGTTTATGCGTGACTTCAACCACGTGCGTGGCAACGCCATCGCGCTGCTCGTGTGCATGGGACTTGCCATCATGCCCTCGCTCTACGCCTGGTTCAACATTGCCGGCGGCTGGGACCCCTACGCCAACACCGGCCAGGTAAAGGTCGCGCTGGCTAACTCCGACCGTGGCATTACCGGCACCGTGCTGCCCTTTACGGTAAACGTGGGCGAGCGCGTGGTGAGCTCGCTGGCGGGAAGCGACAAGATAGGCTACGTGGTCACCAGCGAGGACAAGGCCGTTGACGGCGTGCGCTCCGGCGAGTACTACGCGGCGGTCGTGATTCCCAAGAACTTCTCATCGGACCTCTTGAGCGTCCTGTCAAGCAAGCCCACGCACCCCGAGCTGGACTACTACGTAAACGAGAAGCGCAACGCCATCGCCTCCATCGTTACGGGCAAGGCCTCGGGATCGGTGCAGGGCCTTGTGGACAAGGGCTTTACCGAGTCCATGGGCACTGTGGTTACCGAGGTCTTCTCCGAGATATCCTCAACGCTCGACGACGACGGCCTGCTGTCGGTCGCCTCCAACTTAAGCGGTGCGCTCAACACCACGCTCGACTCCCTGGAGCGCTCCGCCGACGACCTTATGGCCTACAAGGCGGCGGTGGCCTCCATCCGCGAGGTGATGCAGACCTCCGCGTCGCTGGTGGGCAGCGACTCGGCCTCGCTCGACGCGGCCGGCGCGCTGGAGGAGGCTGCCGACGGCGTGCGGGAGTTTGACGCGGCTGCGCAAACCGCAACAAGCGCCGCGGGCGCGGCCATAGACGACGGCAAGGCCGCGACGCAGAGGATCGAGGACGCCGTAAACGAGGCCTTTAACTCCGCAGGCGAGAAGGCAGACGAGCTGTCTGACGCCTTGGACCGCATAGACGCCACCGCCCACGCGCGCCGCGACGACCTCCAGCGCTTCTACGACTCGCTGGAGCGACTCGACGGCACGCTGGTGGACCTCCACAAGGAGCTGGAGGCGGAGGGTCACTTGGAGTCGGTGAGCATCCAGTACACGCTGGAGGTGACAAACGACATCTCCGACCTGCTGTCTCGCACGAAGAACGCCCTGGACACCATTGACGAGCTCCTTGCCACGGTGCAAAAGACCAGGGATGACCTCAAGGCATCGCGCGACAACGTGGATGCCAACCGCGAGACGCTCAAGGGCCTTGCCCAGCAGGCCACCCAGGAGATTGAGGCGGTACGCGGCCAGTACCAGAACAACCTGAGCGGCTCGCTTGGCAACGTGGCCGACGCCATTGACGAGGCGGCCGGCAAGGCGGCCGACATCTCGTCTGGCATCGAGGCCGAGTCGGCAAAGATCTCGCCCATGGTGGACGACGCCACGACAGGCCTGTCCAACTTGGAGACGTCGCTGGACAACGCGGCCCAAAAGCTCAGGGACACCGCAAACAAGCTGCGCAAGATTAGCGAGGCCCTGGCCAGCGCCGCCACGTCGGGCAACCTCGACCTCGTGCGCACCATCCTGAGCGGAGACCCCGCCACGCTGGTGGACTTCTTGGCCTCGCCCGTCCAGCTCGACCGCAACGCCATCTTTGCGGTTGAGAACAACGGCTCGGCCATGACGCCCTACTACACCACCATGGCACTGTGGGTGGGCGGCACCCTCATGGGCGTTCTGTTGTATGTGGGCATCTCCAAGCGGGCGCAGCAGGAGACCGGCGCCAAGCCCCGCCACGCCTACTTTGGCAGGCTGCTGTTCTTTCTTGCAATTGGCGCCATCCAGTCCACGATTCTGCTGCTGGGCGACGTGTTCTTCTTGGGCGTGCAGTGCAACAATCCCGTACTGTTCCTCGTTACTGGGTGGGTTGCCTCCACGGTGTTCATTAACATAATCTATTCGCTCGCCACGTCGTTTGGCGACGTGGGCAAGGCCATCGCCGTGTTTATTATGGTGGTGCAGGTCGCCGGGTCAGGCGGCACGTTCCCCGTGGAGATGCTGCCCAAGCCGTTCCAGATAGCCTATCCGTTCCTGCCCTTCGTGCACTCCGAGAACGCCATGCGCGCCGCCATGTTTGGCGTGTACAACAACGACTGGATTATGGAGATAGGCCTCCTGCTCGCCTTCCTCATCCCCGCCCTGCTGCTTGGCATCTTGCTGCGCAAGCCCTTCGTTCCCGTGAACGAGTGGATCGAGGAGAAGATGGAGGAGACCAAGCTGATGTAGGGGGACTGTCCCCTTAGTACGGCCTACTGCTCGGGTAGTGCCTCCACGATGGGGTTGTTTGCGCCGAGCACTTCCTCCAGGGAGATGGGCTCTGTGGTGGGGGCAGCCTTTGCCCGCACGCTCGCGGGGATGGTCACCTCCGTTGGGTTCACTGCCCCATACCCCTCCACCAGGGCATAGGCCTCGACGTCTATGGTGATGGCTGGGGTCTTTGCCGCGATGTCGCGGTAGGTAAACATGGTGCTGGCATCCAGGGAGCGAATGCGGCAGTCCTCGCTAAAGTCCACCTCGACCTTGTCGCCCTCGAGCTCTGCCATGAGGGCATCCTTGCCCATGCTGCCCAGCTCCAGGTCGTCGCGCGTGAGCTTGTCTGCCGCGTCCAGCACGTCGTTGGTGGGAACGGTGAGCTCGTAGCACACCTTGTCGTCGGCATTGGTGGACACGCGTGTGAGCTCGGAGCTTCTGAGCAAATCTATCAGCACGCGCAGGTCAATCGTCCCCGTCGTGTCGATGGCAAAGCTCCTCCAGTTGCCAACCTTCCCGTCGCGCACCGCGCCCAAATAACACATGATGGAGCCGTCAAGCTGCTCCAAGTAGTACTCCACGGCATAGTCTGCAACGTCCAGGTCCGAGAGGTCGGCGACGGCCGTGCCATGCATGGTGTTGCCGGCCACCGCGGCGTCAAGCACAACCGGAATCGTCACGCGATACGTGCCCACACTCACGTTGAGCTTGACGTCTGCCTTCGCGCGCGCGTTGTCCATGTCGCCGGCCGCCGCGCAGCGTGCAAGCAGCGCCTCGGTGGTAACGGGTGCGTCGTTGGGCATGCAACCCCACAGGCCAGGCAGCAGCAGGCACAGTGCGATCGCCACGCATACCAGCTTGCTCATGTGCGATCCCCTTCTGATGCCAGCCACCCCCTGCCGCATGTTCGCCCGTCCTCACATCATACCGCGCGCAAGGCGTCAATGGGCTTCATCTTGGCGGCCTTGTTGGCGGGATACAGGCCAAACACCAGGCCAATGCCCGATGAGAACCCCGCGGAGAGCAGCATCACGCCAGGCGAGACCGAAAAGGTCATCTTGGGCACGAGGGCGGTGGCCAGGCTGAGCACACCCCACGAGAGCAGCAGTCCCACGGCGCAGCCCATGAGCGATATCATGAGCGACTCCATGAGAAACTGCTGTAGGATGGTGGAGCGCGTTGCCCCAATGGCCTTGCGAATGCCAATCTCCCGCGTGCGCTCGGTAACCGAGACCAGCATGATGTTCATGATGCCAATGCCGCCCACCAAAAGCGATATGCCCGCCACACTGCCCATGAGCAGCGAGAGCGTGCCGGTGATGGTGTTGAGGGAAGCCATGGCCTCGTCGATGTTCATAACCGTAAAGGCGTCGCGGTCGTTGTTGAAGCGGGCCAGGAGCGCGTTGGTAATCTGCTTCTGGGCGTCGGTAAGCGTCTTTTCCGGGGCCGCGGTAAGGACGAACCGGTCGATGTTGTGGGCCTGGTCATACGCGCGAATCGCGCTGGTCCAAGGTATGTAGCACACATACGACGGCTGGAAGGAGAGCGCGTCCTGCACGGCATCGCTCTCCTCCTTGTCAATGACGCCCACTACCACGAAGTCGTAGCCCCCAATGGTCACGTGGCCACCAATTGCGTCCTCTGGACGCGCCACCTTCATCACCTCTTTGGTCACGTCGGCGCTTACCACCACGACCTGGGAGTGGTTATCCATGTCAGGCTGCTTTATAAACCGCCCCTGCCCTATGTTGAGTCCCTGCATCTGCTGGTACACGGGCGCCACGCAGGTTACCCGGGCGTCCTTCTTTACGTAGCCGCTCTTTATGGGCATCGTCATCTGGATCTCGGGCGAGATGCTGCCAATGTCGCCGGTGTTCTCGAACGCCTGAAGGTCCTCCATTTTGAGCGGATGGCCCTTGTCGTCCAGAACCATCACCTCTAGCGTGGGAGATGCCAGGCGCGAGACCGCACCGCTCACGGAGTCGCTCACGCTGCTCACCACCGACACCAGCACGGTGAGCGAGAACACGCCAATGATGATGCCCAGCATGGTGAGAAACGAGCGCATCTTGCTGCTGCGCACCGAGACCCATGCCATCTTGAGCGACTCAAACAGCATCAGTCCACCTCCGTTACGTGGCCGTCCATAATGTTGATGCGCCGCTGCGCTTGAGCCGCCACGCTGGGGTCGTGGGTAATGAGCACGATGGTGTTGCCCGCCTCGTGCAGCTCGTGGAAGATGCCCATGATCTCCTCGCCCGTGTGCGAGTCCAGGTTGCCGGTGGGCTCGTCTGCCAAAAACAGCGTAGGCTCCACCGCAATGGCGCGTGCGATGGCCACGCGTTGCTGCTGGCCACCCGAAAGCTCATTGGGCTGATGCCCCCTTCGCTCGTACAGACCCACGCGCTCCAGGGCCTGTGCCACGCGCTCCCTGCGCTCTCGCACGGGAACGCGCTGGTAGACTAGGGGCAGTTCCACGTTGTCCCAAGCGCTCATGCGACCGATAAGGTTAAAGCTCTGGAAGATAAAACCGATCTTCTTGTTGCGAATACGTGCCAGCTGCGTTTGGGAGTAGCTGCGAATTTCCTGACCGTCCAGAAAGTACTCCCCCTCGGTAGCCTCGTCCAGGCAGCCCACGATGTTCATGAGCGTGGACTTGCCCGAGCCGGATGGCCCAATGATGCTCACGAACTCGTGCTCCCGCACATGCATGTTGGCATGGTCGAGCGCATAGAACTCGGTGTCGCCCATGCGATATACCTTGGACACGTCCTTAAAGACGATCATGCTGGCAACCTTCCTCGCTTGCGGCAGGCCAGACGAGCCTAACGCGGTGACGCTAGACCATGGTCTCGGCCTCCACCTCCGGCTTCGCCGGGATGTAGTACACCGTATCGCCCAGCTTGAGCCCGCTCTTGACCTCCACCTGATTCTCGTTGGACAGGCCCGTCTGCACGACGACCGGCGAGGCAAGCGTGCCGTCGGCGCCCACGGCCGTAAACACCACGGTTTGGCCGTCCTGCTGGGAGATGGCCTCTATGGGCACCAGCATCACGTCTTGGGCCTCCTCCACGACCACGGTTGCCTTGGCGCTCATGCCATACCGCATGCGGTCGTCTGGAGGAAGCTCGATGCGCGTGGTGAACTTTACCGAGCCGCCCTCCTGCGTGCTGCGCTCGGCGGTGTCGGCGATCTTGGTGATGGTGCCCTCAAACGTCTCGCCCGGCATGGCGTCAATCGCGATCTGGGCCTTTTGCCCCTCCTTGAGCTTGAGCACGTCGAGCTCGTCCACCTTTACGTCCAAAAACATCTTGCCGGCAGGCGTCACGGTAAGCGCCACAGCTTCTGTGTCGCTGTAGGATGCGCCGGCCTTGGTGAGACTCGACGAGCTTGTGGCCTCGTCCAGGTCCGCATCTCCCAGGTCGAAGTCCAACGAGTCGGCGGACAGGCCATCTACGGCCAAGCCATCTGCGGCCAGGGAGCTGAGATCGGCCGAGCTGATGTCGGCCGAACTGCCATCTTTGAGCACGGGCTGCGTGGCGGTAAACGCCGCCTCCACCTTGAGCGTCTCGGCTATTCCGTCGTCGTTCAGGTCCAGCACCTCGTGGCGTGTGGCCACGCTGCTGGGAACCGTCACGTCGATCTTGCTGCGGTCGAGCGAGAAGCCAAAGCCCTCATTGGCCGTGAGGTAGACGGTGCACACGTACTCCGTTTGCGGGGCGAACTGCTTGTCCTCAGGGGCCCAGGCAACGCTGGTTGCCGTATAAGGCGCACCCTCGGGAAAGAGCACGGTATCCTGGGGTACCTTGCCGGTACTGGGCGGCGTCACCGCGATTCTCACCGTACCCGTGATGAGCTGATGAGGCGGCACGTCTCGCCTGGTCTCGCCACCGTCAGGCTGCTGCTCGGTTCCCTGGCCCGCGTTGCTCCCCTCAGAGGTCGAGTTGCTTGGCGCCTGGTCGTTGCCCGCAGCGTCGTTGCCTACGGCGTTGCCGCCATTGTTCGACTCGTTGTTGCCTGCGGGCACCTCCTCGGCAAAGACCTCTACCTCGGACGCGGTTTGCAGCATGGGGTCGGGCGCAGGCGCCACAGCTGCATACAGTACCATGCCGCTTCCCTCAGGACCCACCACCGCAGATGCCATCTTCGCGCTGTCGCCAGTAGCAGCCTGCGCGTCCGTTGCCGACGAGCTGCTACTGCCTCCCTGGTCTATGGCGAAGACCTTGCCGGTCCTTGCGCCCTCCACGAGCGCTACGGTTCGTATCACGCCGGTTCTGGTGGACTCCAGGACACATGTCTCCTGTAGCCGTGCCATGGTGTCGCGGTCAATCTTGAGGTCGGCGATCTGCTCCTTGAGCACCTGGCGCTTGAGGTCCTGCTCAGAACCCCCGTTCAGGTTGTCCAGCTCCTTTTGCAGGCTGTCTATGTTCTCCTCGATGGCAAGGCGCTTCTCACGAACCGAGGAGGCGGTAACCCGGGCGATGGGCGTTCCAATTTCCACCTCGTCACCCTCGTGCACGAAGACCCGCTGCACCTCCAGGTCGGCGGGCACGAGCGCACTCTCCGTCTTTTGGGACGCAAGCGCACCAGCACCGGTAACCACCTGCGAGACGCTGCCCGACTCCACGGCCTGCTCGACCACGTTCTCGGGAAGTACCGACGTCATGCTTGATGCCACGATGCCCGAGAGACCCAGGCCAATGGCCACGGAGGCGAGTATGACGCCTCCCAAGATGAGAAATGTCCTTGTTCTGCCAACCATGAGCGTGCCCTCTCGTTTGTAGTGCTTGTTTGCTTCGTTTTGTTGCGCCTTGCAGCCAAAACACGCCACGTTGAGTCATTCGGTTGTGCTCAAGGGACGAGTATACTATGACGCCTTGCTCTTTGCCGACGGCAGGCTGTCCGCAGTAGGACGCACAAACGAAGACTGCGTGCGCCATCCCGTACAGTAAATCGACAACGCGATGCAAAAAGTGGACAATTTTTTGCATGTGATACAACGCCAACTGGCAAAATACCACGCCCTATTGAAAAAATGTCCACTAGCTAAAATATAGAGTGGACAATTTTTCCGTAAACACTGGCGTTTTCCCACTTGGCGGCAAGCTGTTGGCAAAAAATTGTCCACTTTTGGGCCTTCCTAGGACAAAGGTGACGGGGACGTTTGTCCCACCTGGTGAATCGCGGGACAAACGTCCCCGTCACCTTTGTCCCACCTCTTCCCAAACGGGCAACCATCCGACCCCGTTCACTCTATAATGGTGCGAAACGAGGAAGGGGCGGCCATGCACAAGCCAATGGACTACGATTCGTCGTACAGTGCCAACTTTATTCCCACAGGGTTGCCGGGCGGGTTCTTTGTGTACGACGCGGAGGGAGACCTGGAGATTCTCTTTGCCGACCAAAACGTGATCGACCTGTTTGGGTGTCATACCGTTGCCGAGTTTCGCGAGCACTGCAACAACAGCTTTGCGGGCATGGTCCATCCCGAGGACTACGCCAGGATCCAAAACGACATCAATGCGCAGACGTTTGCCAGCGACAAGCGCCACGACTACGTGCGGTATCGCATAATCACCAAGCAGGGCGAGGTGCGCTACGTGGAGGACTTTGGCCACCTGCTGCATGGCTCCGACGGCAAGCAGTACTTCTACGTGTACATCGTGGACGTGGACCGAGACGAGTACTACAACCACAACCGCAACAGCCTTGCGGAGTCCCAGGTCCTCTCATCCATGCAGGGCACCGACCGCCTTACCGGACTGTTGAGCATGCGCACGTTCTACGAACGGGTGGACGAGGACGTGTTCCAGGCCGATGGGCGATGTGCACCCGTCTCGTTTGCACACTTTGACATCCTGCACTTTAAGGTGTTCAACGAGGAGTACGGCTTCCAAGCGGGCGACGACCTGTTATGCGCGCTTGCCCGCACACTTCACGAGGTGTTTCCCGACGACCCGGTCGCGCGCTTCTCGAACGACAACTTTGTGGTGTGCGCGCCCATCGACACAGGCGAGATGGTGTCGCGTATCAGCCACGTACAT
Organism: Coriobacteriales bacterium; assembly: GCA_030529625.1. Lineage (GTDB taxonomy): Bacteria > Actinomycetota > Coriobacteriia > Coriobacteriales > Atopobiaceae > RUG440. The sequence goes on along the minus strand of JAUMWN010000037.1, from coordinate 14,097 downwards.
AACATCATGATTGGCGCGCACAGCGACACCCGCATTGAGGTAAAGGTGGGCATTTATGCGCTCGATCAGGGCTGCGATCGCGTGACGGTTGCCTGCGACCACGCCAGGCTCGCCTGCAACACGGTGAAGCGCCGCTACGACCAGGTGTATGGCGTGTACGACGCCAACCTGTACGAGAGCCTACGCTTGCAACAGTACGTGATTGACAACGTGGACGAGGCCATTCGACAGCGCAACCTCAAGGTGTTCTACCAGCCCATCGTGCGTGTGTCCACGGGCAAGATCTGCGGCTACGAGGCGCTCGCGCGCTGGGACGACCCCAAGATGGGTTTCTTGCCGCCCTCGCGCTTTATTGGCACGCTCGAGGAATACCGCATGATCGACAAGGTGGACTGCTTCGTAATTGACAAGGCCTTCCAAGACCTGGGGCGGCTTATTGCGGAGGGAGAGCCGGTGGTTCCCGTGTCCGTGAACCTGTCGCGGCTGGACTTTGAACTGTGCGACGTCTTTGGCATTACCGAGGAGCGCCGCAAGCACTACGGCGTGCCGGTGGGCCTCATCGACATCGAGATTACCGAGAGCACCCTCAACGACAACTCGCTCTACCTCATCGACTCCATCCAGCAGTTCCGCGACGCGGGCTATCGCGTGTGGGTGGATGACTTTGGCAGCGGCTACTCCGCGCTCAACAGCCTGCTGGACTACGAGTTCGAGGTGCTCAAACTGGACCTCGAGTTCCTACGCACCTACGACGAGCACCCGCGCGCGGGCGTGCTCATTCGTAACGTAATCCAGATGGCCCGCGGCATGGACGTGGAGCCGTTGCAGGAAGGCGTGGGGCGTGAGGAGCACCTGGAGTTCCTGCGCGAGGTTGGGTGCGAGATGGCCCAGGGATACTACTTCGCACGTCCCATGCCGCTGGAGGAATCGCGCGCCTACACGCGCGGCAAGGGACTTGAGTGGGAGTGAAACCGGGGGACGGGACAAACGTCCCCGTCACCTTTGTCCCGTCCCCGCAGTAGTATACTCACCATAGGAACACCAACCACATACCACGGGAGCTGTCCGCATGAGAGCACGAACATGGAAGCTACGGCTCGTTGCCGTCGTGTGCACGGTCGTGTGCGCACTCGTCCTGCTACCAGCCTTGGCCAAAGCGGACCAGACGCAGGAGGCAAACGGACCGGTACCCACGTACAAGACGCTCGACGAGCTGGCCGGCAAGCAGTTCGCGTACGTCAATGGCAGCGTGTACAACCAGTACGTGCAAAAGAAGATCCCCAACACCGAGGAGTCGTTCTACGCGAGCCTTCCCGACTGCGTCGCGGCGGTGGAGGGCGGCAAGGCCGACGCCGCCGTGCAGCTCTCGTACTGCTGCGAGGCTGTGGTCAACCGCAAGGGCGGAACGGTGGCGCTGCTGCCCGAGCACGTGGGCGAGGTTGAGGAGGCCTTCTTCTTCCCCAAGGGCGACCCGCTGATCTCCAAGTTCAACAGCGTAATAAAGAAGTTCGAGGAGGACGGCACCATCGATCGGCTCACCAAGAAGTGGGTGGGCACCGACGAGTCGGTAAAGACCCTGCCCGCCCAAGACTGGGACGCCCCCAACGGAACGCTCAAGTTTGCCACCTCTGGCGTGCTCGACCCCTTCTCGTACGTGGGGGCAAATGGCGAGATCCTGGGTTACGACGTGGACCTAGCGCTCAACATCGCCAAGGAGCTGGGGTATCACCTGGACGTCTCCACCATCACCATGGACGCCATCTTTGCCTCGGTGCAAACGGGCAAGGTGGACTTTGGCGGCACGCTCACCAACACGCCCGAGCGCACCGAGATGGTGGACTTCTCCGAGAAGGTCATGCCCACCTACATTTCGGTAATCGTCAAGGCTGAGGACTCAGGCCAGGCAGGCGGCACGGTGCTTGAGCTCAACGAGCCAAAGGACCTGGCTGGCAAGAAGCTGGGAACGGTTACGGGCTCCGTGTACAAGGAGATCGCCGAGGAGGCCGTACCAGGGCTAACCGACAAGAGCTTCTCTCACTACGAGACCATCTCCGACATGGTTGGCGCGCTCAAGTCGCGCAAGATAGACGCGTGCATCGAGGGAAAGGCCACCGCGGAGCTCGCGGTTGCCGAGAACAGCGGCATTGGCATCATGTCCCAGCCAATCGCCCAGGACGAGGTGGGCATGTGCCTGAAGAAGGACAGCCCGCTCACCGCCAAGTTCAACGAGCAGATCGAGACGCTTCGCAAGGAGGGGACCCTGGAGCAGCTGCGTGAGAAGTGGATGGGGGCAGATGACAGCGCAAAGACGATGCCCGCGCAGGACTGGGAGGCGCCCAACGGTAAGCTCAACGTGATTTGCTCCACGCTCGAGCCTATGTCGTACGTGGGCGGCAACGGTGAGGTAAAGGGATACGAGGCCGAGCTCGTGTGCCTCATCGCCAAAAAGCTGGGGTATAGCGTCTCCTTTACGTCGGCGCCCTTCTCGGGCATCCTGCCCTCGATTGAGAGCGGCAAGTCCGACGTCGCCATTGGCAACATATCCATTACCGAAGAGCGCAAGCAAAAGGTGGACATGACCGTTCCCGACTACGACAGCGCCGTGGTTGCCGTCGTGCGGGTTTCGGACAGCGCCGTCGCCCAGGGAAAGAGCTTCATGGACGACATCGTGCAGTCCTTTAACAAGACCTTCCTGCAAGAGGGCCGCTGGCAGCTCATCCTGAGCGGCCTGGGCGTAACGGCGCTGATAAGCGTATGCGCGGGCGCCCTGGGCACGGCGCTGGGGTTTGTGATCGTGGTATTGCGGCGCAAGGGCAACAAGGTGGTGGGCAAGATCGTAGACGGCTACCAGGCCATCATTGGTGGCGTGCCCATCGTGGTGGTACTCATGGTGCTGTACTACGTGATCTTTGGGTCCAGCTCCATTCCCGGTGAGCTCGTGGCCATAATCGCTTTTACGCTCTCGTTTGGCTCCACGGCCAGCACGACCATGTGGACCGCCGTACGAGGCATAGACATTGGCCAGGAGGAGAGCGGCCTTGCGCTTGGCTACGAGAGCGGGGCCGTGTTTAGAAAGATAATCCTGCCCCAGGCGGCTCAGCAGTTCCTTCCACAGCTGGTGGGGCAGTTCGTGGGCCTGGTGAAGGAGACGGCCGTGGTGGGCTACATCGCGGTCCAGGACCTCACGCGAGCCAGTGACCTGATTCGAGCGCGCACCATGGACGCGTTTTTCCCGCTCGTGTCGACGGCAATCATCTACTTCGTGCTCTGCCGCCTGCTCGCATGGGCGCTCAACCGGGTGGCCGATCGCCTCAACCCAGTTAACAAGCCGCGCAAGATCAAGGGGGTCATGTGATGAGCCTTATAGAGATCAGCCATCTTCGCAAGGAATACCCCAACGTCATCCCGCTCAAGGACGTGAACGCCACGGTAGAGCGCGGCGAGGTAATCTCGATCATTGGGCCCTCCGGCACGGGTAAGTCAACGCTGCTGCGCTGCCTCAACCGCCTGGAGACGCCCACGAGCGGCCACATCCTCGTTGACGGCGTGGACATGTGCGACCCCGTCACCGACCTTGCCGCCATGCGCCGCAAGATGGGCATGGTGTTTCAAAACTACAACCTATTTGGGCACAAGCTCGTGGCGGAGAATGTGATGATGGCCCCCATGGACCTGCTGGGTATGCCCAAGCAGGAGGCGTGGGAGCAGGCGCTTAAGCTGCTGGACAAGGTGGGCCTCAAGGACAAGGCGCTCAGCTGGCCGCATGAGCTCTCGGGCGGACAGCGTCAACGCGTGGCCATCGCCCGCGGCCTTGCCATGAACCCGCAGATCCTGCTCTTTGACGAGCCCACCTCGGCGCTGGACCCCACCATGGTGAGCGAGGTGCTCTCGGTAATGACCGACCTGGCAGAGCATGGTCTTACCATGCTGGTGGTCACCCACGAGATGCGCTTTGCCCGCGACGCCTCCACCCGCGTGTTCTACATGGACCAGGGCGAGGTGTGGGAGGCCGGTCCGCCCGAGCAGATCTTTGAGCACCCCAAGCGCACCGAGACGCACGACTTTATTTTCCGCGTGCGCTGCTGGCACTACGACATCACCTCCATCAGCTTCGACCTGCCCGGCATGCTTGCCTCGCTCGAGCAGTACTGCCTGCGCCAGTTTATGGGCGTTCGCTCCGCTAACACCTGCGAGATGCTGGTCGAGGAGATCGTGGCCAACCATCTGGTACCGGTGGCGCACGAGCGCGGCCTGGACAATCCCAACCTGCACGTGGACCTGTTTGCCGGCGAGGGTGGCGTGGACATGATGCTGGAGATCGATTACCGCGACTTGCTGCCTGGCGGTGACCCCCTCACCGACGGCAGCCAAGATCCCATCTCCGCCGCCCTGGTCTCGGGCCTGGTGGACCACACCACGATGAGCGAGCCCGGCGTCGTGCGCTATCACATCAAGCGCCGCTAGCGCCTGTGGAGAGTCGGCAAATGAGAGAGGTCATGGTGCTCGGCCAGCGTTTGGGCCACGGTGCGCCCAAGACCGTCGTGTCGCTCATGGGCAGCGATGCCGAGGAGCTCGTCGCGCAGGCACGTAAGGCCACGGCGGCCGGTGCAGACTGCCTGGAGTGGCGAGTGGACTTCCTGCGCGACCTCTCAAGCATCACTCCTACCGCACACGTGCTGTGCGAGGCGGCCGGGGTCGCGCCCCTCATAGGCACCGTGCGCACCGCCGAACAGGGAGGGAACCTAGATCTTGCGCCCGAGACGTACGTGGACTTGTGCGGCACGCTCGCACAATCCAAGGGCGCAGACATCCTGGACGTCGAGCTCGACAAGGGCGATGACGTAGTTCGTGACCTGGTGCAGATGGCCCATACACTGCGCAAGCGCGCGATCGTCTCGTATCACGACTTTGCGCAAACGCCTCCCACCCGGCAGATGGTCGAGCTGTTGGAGCACATGGTTGAGCTGGGGGCCGACCTGCCCAAGCTTGCCGTTATGGCGCACGACCAGGCCGACTGCCTGCGTCTGATGGAGGCCTCCGCGCACGTGCAGGCCGAGCTGGGCGTACCCACGGTGGCCATTGCCATGGGAGCGCACGGCATGCTGTCCCGCCTGGCCGGCCAGGCATGCGGCAGCGCGCTCACGTTTTGCGCCCTGGGACAGGCCTCGGCCCCGGGACAGGTGGAGCTGGCGCAGGCGCTCAGGGTGATCGCGGCCCTGCATGCGGCGCTTGGTAAGACGGGAGACGAATCGTGACAGACGGCCGCGGGCACGAGTCCGCCAGGGGCCGTCGCATGGCCGTTGGCGTGGCGTCCACGTTGCTCGGCGCAATTGCTTGGGGCTTCTCGGGAACGTGCGTGCAGTTCTTGTTTGCCACCACACAGATGGACGCCCTGCTGCTCACCACCATCCGCGAGCTGGGCGCTGGCCTGGTGTTCGTGGCCGTGCTCGTGTTGCGGCAGCGATCGTTGCTGCGCGCCATGCTCGCGGACCGGGGCACGCTCTGGCGGCTGGCCATCTTTGGCTCGTGCGGGCTGTTTCTTAACTCCACGCTGTATGCGCTCACCATTTCACACACTAACGCCGGCACGGCCACCGTGCTGCAGAGCCTCAACATCGTTATGGTGCTGGCCATCTCGTGTGTCGTGGGACGTCGGCTGCCGCGGCGCCTGGAGACGGCCGCCCTGGTGTGCGCGCTTGCAGCAACATTCCTCATCGCCACGCATGGCGACCCCTCGCAGCTCCAGCTTCCGGCGGCAGGACTTGTGCTTGGCCTGGCCACCGCCGCAGCGGCCACGTTTTACACCATGTATCCCAAGCCCCTGTTTCAGCGCTGGGGCAGCTTTGCTGTGACGGGCCTGGGCATGCTGGCGGGCGGCATAACCGGCCTTGTGGCATGCACGGCAAGCGGCACCATCGCTCGCGGACTTCCTACCATCGATACCGCGGGTGCGGTGGTGCTGGCGATTGCGGTGCTGGTGGGAACGTTTGGCGCCTACGGGCTGTTCCTGCACGGCATCTCCATCGTGGGTCCGGTGGCGGGCAACATGCTGGGCGCCGCCGAGCCGGTGAGCGCCACGGTTATCTCGGCGCTATGGCTTGCCACGTCCTTTGCCTGGGCAGACTGGGCAGGCCTCGCCCTTATGGTTGCCACAATCGTCCTCATTGCGTGTGAGGGCAGGGTCTAGCGGTAACGGACTACTCCACTACAACCTGTGACGTTGGTAGTGCTTTGAGAAGGATACGGACCAATCGCACGCGTTTCCTTCTCATCCTGCTACCAACCCGCGACGTTGGTAGCAGGATGAGAAGGACACCCGTCTTGCGTGTGCATTATTGGCATAACCTGGCTGGCCGCTTACCCGTCTGTACTTTGTGCTATTCTCGATTCGTTGTTTCGGGGCGGGGTGAAAGTCCCCACTGGCGGTGATGGTGCCCAGGCGGCCCTAAGCCCGCGTGCCGCGCAAGGCGGCTGACCTGGTGAGAACCCAGGGCCAACGGTTACAGTCCGGACGAAAGAAACGGAGGCGCCATCATGGCCACCAATCTGAGCTCTTCTGCCAATCGACACGACGCGCACGCCACCACGGAGCAGGGGGCGGGCTGGAGCACCAAGCGCATCGCCATAACGGCACTGCTGTGCGCGGTTGCCGCCATCTGCACGCTGTTCCTGGAATTCCCCATCCTGCCCGGTGTCACGTTCCTCAAGTACGACCCGTCGGCCATCATTGCCCTTATCGCTGGCTTTGCCTTTGGACCCGCCACCGGGGTGGTGGTGAGCGTGGTGTCCTACCTCCCCCACATCGCCACGCAAAGCGGCATCTACGGCATGGTTATGGCCATCATCGCCACGCTCAGCCTGGTGCTGCCCGCCTCGCTGGTGTACCGCCGCAACACCACGTTTCGCGGCGCGCTGTTGGGCATGGGCGTGGGTGCCGTGGTGTGCCTTGCGTGCTGCATCGCCGCCAACCTCGTAATCACACCCATCTACATGCATGCCCCCACGCAAGTGGTCATCGACATGATCGTTCCTGCGCTGCTGCCGTTCAACGTAATAAAGATCGTCATCAACTGCGTGGTGTGCGCGCTGGTGTACAAGCCCATTACCAAGGCGCTTGGCAACTAGGCCATGGGCTCGGCGGACCGAACCTGCGCGTGTGCGAGCCTCTCGCACGTGACCCTGCGCTACGACAACGGCACGCAGGCCCTGGAGGACCTTAGCCTTGAGGTGCGGCAGGGTGAGCACCTGTGCGTGCTGGGCGCCAACGGTTCGGGAAAGTCCACGCTGGCCTCGGTGCTCTGTGGGCTGCTTGCCCCCGACGAGGGTACGGTCACGCTCCTGGGCGAAGAGGTGTTTGACTCTTCGCGCGTCAACCCCATTGACTTTGCGGCCTACCGGCGCGCACGCCGCCGGCTTGGTCTGGTGTTTCAGAACCCCGACGACCAAATCGTGACCACCGTGGTGGAGGAGGACGTCGCCTTTGGGCCCGAGAATCTGGGTGTCACCTCACACGAGATTGGCGTACGCGTGGAACGCGAGCTGCGCCGCGTGGCCATGCAGGAGTATGCCAAGGCCAATCCCACGCGCCTCTCGGGCGGACAAAAGCAGCGCGTGGCCATAGCCGGGGCGCTCGCCATGGAGCCCGAGGTGTTGGTACTCGACGAGCCGGGATCGCTCTTGGACGTGCGGGGACGCAATGCCATCATGCGCGTGATGGGTCGCCTGCGCAACGCGGGCACCACCATCGTGCACATCACGCACTTTATGGAGGAGGCGCTGGCAGCCGACCGCGTGGTGGTGCTGAGCCATGGGTGCGTGATGCTGGAGGGGACGCCGCAGGAGGTCTTCTCACACGCGTCCCATATCGCCCGGCTGGGGCTGGAGGAGCCATTTGTAGCACGCCTGTCTCAGCGTCTGAATCTTCCCTGGACCTGCGACCGGGAAGAGCTCGTGGCATGCCTTGTGGATGCGGGGCTTAGACCAGGCCAAAAGGACCCTGCCCAGCCGGACCAGGACGACACTCACGACAGGGCTGCTGATGAGAAGAACGGCACGCGCCAAGCCCGCGAGGTTGTTGTGGCCGATCGCGTATCGTTTGCCTACCAGCGGGAGCGCAAGGCACTCGACGGCGTGTCTGTGCGCGTGTACGACGGCGAGTCGGTTGCCATCGTGGGGCAGACCGGCTCGGGCAAGTCCACACTGCTGCGCCTGATCTGCGCGCTTGAGGTACCCGACGAGGGCAGCGTGGTCGTGGGCGGCATTGGAACCGCCAAGCGGCGCGACCGCAGACGGCTGCACGGCACCATCGGCTACGTGATGCAACATCCCGAGCGACAACTCTTTGCCGAGACGGTGCTCGAGGACGTGGCGTTTGGACCCACCAACCTGGGTCTCTCGACGCAGGAGATATCGCGACGCTGCCTGCATGCGCTCGACCTCGTGGGACTCAAGGGCCTCAACCATCTCTCGCCGTTTGAGCTCTCGGGCGGGCAGCAGCGCCTGTGCGCCATCGCGGGCGTGCTTGCCATGGAGCCAAAGCTTTTGGTGCTCGACGAGCCAACGGCCGGGCTCGACCCGCGTGGGCGGCGCGAGCTGCGCGCGCTCCTGGACGACCTGCACGAGCATGGCATAACAACCGTGCAGGTGACCCATGCCATGGAAGACGCCGTGTGCTGCGATCGCGTGGTCGTGCTCGACCAGGCGCGCGTGATGCTTGAGGGCACGCCCCGCGAGGTGTTTTGCACAAACAACGCGACCGCGCTCGAGCAGGCGGGGCTCGGCCTTCCCGCAGCGCTTTCGTTCGCGCTAGAGCTGCAGACGGCGGGCATGCGAGGGCTTGGCGACCCGCTCACGCTGGATGCGCTGGCAGACACGCTGGAGGAGGTGGTGACGCACCATGGCGCTTAGGATCTCCATTGGCCAATACGTTGCCGCCGACTCCCCCATTCACCGGCTCGACCCACGTGTCAAGGTGGGTGCGGCACTGGCGGTTATGGTATTCGTATTCTTTGTCCACACGGCCGCGCAGCTCGCACTGGGATTCGCATTCATGCTTGGCGTGATCGTGTGCTCCCGCGTTCCCGCGGGCAAGGTGCTCGACTCGATTAAGCCCGTGGTCGTGGTCCTGCTGGTGCTGAGCCTGTTCAACCTGTTCTTGGTGGGCACCGGAGCTGTGCTCGTGTCACTTGGGCCCCTGCACGTTACGACGGACAGCGTGGCCGCCGCCCTGCTGTACAGCCTGCGTCTGGTGGTTGGTGTACTTGCGGGGTCTCTCATCCTGCTCACCACCACGCCTGCCCAGCTCACCGATGCGTTCGACGCCATGCTCGCTCCACTCGCGCGCCTGGGCCTGCCCGCACACGAGCTCGCCATGGTCTTCTCACTCATGCTACGCTTTATCCCCACGCTTGCCGACGAGGCCACGGCGGTGATGGACGCACAGACCTCGCGCGGCGGCGCGCTGGGAGAGGGGTCACCCGTAAAACGCGTGCGGGCCGTGGTGCCTATCGTGGTCGCGCTGCTTGCCAGCTCGCTGCACCATGCCAACGACCTGTCTCGCGCGCTCGACGCCCGTTGCTACGAGGGCGGTGCCGCCCGCAGCCACTGGCATCCGCTGCGCATGCACTGGAGCGACTGGCTCGCACTCGCTATCACCGCCGCCTACGTCGCGGCACTGCTCGCACTGGGCACCCTGTAGGCCACCTGCACTGGGGGGACAGTCCCCTGAATTCAGGGGACTGTCCCCCCAGTGCAGGTGGGCGTGTGTTATGCCTCGGTTACGGACAGACGCATGTTCGAGCGGTCGGCGAGTCGGGCGAAGTCGGCACCGCGCCACACCGCAGACTCCGTGGGCCCAAGCACCACCGGCATGCGCGTGTGAAAGGGTGCCACGTCCGCGTTGGGCTCACACGTCACCACCGAGAAGCGCTCGTCGTCGCACACGCCCGCAAGCAGGAACACCCGGCGTCCGGGATATGAGAACCGCACGTCCTTGCCAGCGCGCCGCCACGGCTCGTAGAAGCTGCGCACCGGCACCAGGCACCGACCGGCGCTGATGGGCCCTGCCCAGAGTCCTCGGCCCGAACGCGCCTGCGCAAGTGCCGTCTCCATACGTGTGTTGAACACGCGCTTGGATCTGCCACCCACCTGCGCCTCAAAGCCCCAGATGCGCTCCGCTACCCGCAGGCGCCCGTCGTCATCCCAAACGAACAGCGGCACCTGCGTACCCGGATACGCATCGGGCAGGATGGTGGCGGGGTCACGAGGCGGCACGCGCGCCCTGCCCGTTCGTTCGAGCGAATCGAGCGCCTGCTCCAGCTCGGGCCGCAGCAGCGGCGTTATCCTATGACACATGATCACTCCCCGATCGCTCAGAGCTTGGACAGGAATTCTCGCACGTGTTCGTGGTACTCCTCGGGCGCGACCAGCACCGACTCGGCGTGGCCAGCTCCGGGCACGAGCCAGAGCTCGCGCTCGCCAGGGGTGCGCTCGTACATGTCCTGGGAGTTCTGCGGCGAGATGAGGTTGTCGTCTTGCCCGTGCACGAACAGGACCGGGACGGTGTTTTGGTCCAGCGCGTCAATGGGACGCATGTCCTTTATGGCATAGCCATAGCGCACGCGGGCGCCCAGGTCGGCAAGGTCAACCAAGAAGACCGGCGCGCCCGCGTTGGCGTACCCGTCACGCAAAACGCCCTCGATGCTGGCAAAGCCGCAGTCGGCCACCGCAAAGTCCACGGCAGGCGCAAGGCCAAGTGCCGAGACGGTCGTGGCGGCCCCAAGCGACTCCCCGTGCAGCCCCAACTGGGTGAGCTCGGGGTGCCTCACGCGCACGTCGTCTGCCACGCACGCCAGGTCGGCCGACTCGCGCATGCCATAGGTGGTAAACGTGGGCTTGTTGAGGCCGTGTCCGCGCAGGTCGTAGATCACGCAGTTGTAGCCCAGGTCCAGGTACAGGGGCACGTACTTGAGCGACCCCATGCGATTGTCGGTGTAGCCATGCGACAGGATCACGTACTTGTTGGTTGACACGGGATTGCGCAGCTCCTGCGCGTGCAGCACGTACCCGTCGGGTGCGTCAACGGTGTAGTCCACCTTTTGCAGCTCGTCATAGAACGACGTGTCGTAGTGCGCGGACTGCCAGGCCATGGCCTCATCCAGCGTCTGCCGCTCTCCCGTCATCGCAAACGACGCCAGCCACAGCGAGCCGCCGCACACCGCAAGGGCCGCAATACCTGCCGCAATCGCGGCCACAACCGGCAGTTTTCTCATAAGCGCACCTCCACGGAACCGCAGCGCCAAAACGGGTTTTGCATGAGTATAACCCGCGACGAGAAGATGCGCCCACACCGTCCGTTTGGGCTCATCCCTTACGAATCCTGCACTGGGGGGACTGTCCCCCCAGTGCAGGTCAGTCCACGGGAAGGCCGTGCAGCGTCGTCCACTCCTGGTCGGAGGGCAGCGCAGCGATAACCTGCTGGGCGGTGACGGGCGCCATGTGGTTTGCATCCACGCCCACGTCGTACCTGCGAATGCCCAGCTCGCGCATCTGACCGTTGTAGTTGCGCATGGTGTTGCCACCATGGCCAAAGTCGGTCAGTTCGCTCTCGGGCGGTAGGCTGTGAATGTGGCCGTGCAGCATGTAGCTGCCGTGATAGGCCCGGTCCCAGTCCAGCATGGGATAGTGCGACAGGACGAACTTGTAGCCGTCCCTTCTCACCTTGCCTACATGCGCGTAGTACTCCACCACGTCGAACCCGCCGGCAGTGACGAACTTGGACCGCGTGTCGTGGTTACCCACGATCACGCTCACGTGCTCGCAGGGGATGGCGGCCCGCAGCCTGCGCACGTCTGCCACGCGCGGACGGCACACGTCACCCAGGATCCACAGCTCGTCGTCTGCCAGCAGGTGCTCCTCAAGGTGGCAAAGCACGAAGTCGTCGTGCGCGTCCACGTCGTCCCCAAAGCCGCGCCACCGGGCGATTATCTTGTTGCCAACGTGCAGGTCGGCGGTAAAGACACGCGTGGCAGGACGGCACGCGCCCACCTCCTGCTCGAGCACCACGGTGTCGACGACCTGCACCCCCGCCTCAAAGATGGGATGGTCGTAACGGGCAAGGATGTCTCCCACGATGCGTCCCACCTGCACGAACCCGCAACGCTCGTAGAACGGAACGGTGAGCACGGAGTCGCCGGTGCGCACCCGCAGGCGAGAAAACCTCCCACGGCAGCGACGCAGCACGTACGCCACGAGCGCGCGACCGTACCCCTTGCGCTGGCAGGACGGTAACACGGCAAGGTTTTGGATCTCGGCGACGCCGTCGCCCTCGTCGGTGACGGCGCACTCCGCGCACACCACGCCCCGCTCAATCGCCGCGTACATCACGCAGCGCCCAAGGTAGGTTTGGACATTCTCCCACTGCTCGTCTGCCAACAACAGCAGGTCGCGCAGGTGCAGCTTGTCCTGCTCGGCAACTCGCTCGATGCGCATGGTCTTGTCTGCCTCCCTTGCGTCCGCCCCTGCCCACGCGCATCAGTCGCCCACAGGCGCCCGCACGCAAGCCAAAAAGTGAAGTCCAACGTTTTCGTGTGGAACTGGCACAACGGCTATTATAGGGAAGTCACACGCACCCAACGAAGGGTAGGTTTTTATGGTCTCTCGCGTCTACGTCGAGAAAAGGCCCGGCTTTAACGTTGAGGCACGCGAGCTCAGTCACGAGCTGCGGCATACGCTGGGAATGTCGGGGCTGCAAAACGTACGCATTATCAACCGCTACGACGTGGAGGGTATCTCGCCCGAGCTGTTTAGGTACTGCGTGCCCACCGTGTTTAGCGAGCCGCAGTCCGACACCGTTTTCTTTGAACTGCCCGACCTGGGCGAGCACGAGCACGTGTTTGCCGTGGAGTTCTTGCCCGGTCAGTTCGATCAGCGCGCGGCAAGCGCCAGCGAGTGCGTCCAGCTCATTAGCCAGGGCGAGCGCCCCGAGGTGGCCAGCGCCAAGGTATTCGTGCTGGAGGGCGACCTGGACGACAACGACGTCCAGGCGGTAAAGCGCTATGTGATAAACCCCGTGGAGGCGCGCGAGGCGTCGCTGGAGACGCGCGACACCCTGGCCCTGGAGCTGGCAGACCCCCAGTCAGTGGAGGTGCTCGAGGGGTTTGGCACGCTGGATGAGGCCGAGCTGGCCGCCTTTATCGAGGACCGCGGCCTTGCCATGGACCTTGCCGACATCACTTTCTGCCAGCAGTACTTTGCCGGCGAACGGCGCGACCCCACCATCACCGAGATCAAGATGATTGACACCTACTGGAGCGACCACTGCCGCCACACGACGTTTGGCACTGTGCTGGACGAGGTGACCATCGACGAGCCTGTGGTGCAGGCCGCCTTCGACCGCTACCTGGAGCTGCGCCACGAGCTGGGTCGCGACGACAAGCCCGTGTGCCTTATGGACATGGGCACCATTGGCGCCAAGTGGCTGCAGCACACCGGCCAGCTCACCGGGCTGGACGAGTCGGAGGAGATAAACGCGTGCACGGTAAAGGTGACCGTGGACGTGGACGGCACTGACGAGGACTGGCTGTTCCTCTTTAAGAACGAGACGCACAATCACCCCACCGAGATCGAGCCCTTTGGCGGGGCGGCCACCTGCATTGGCGGCGCCATCCGAGACCCGCTCTCTGGGCGCAGCTACGTGTACCAGGCCATGCGCGTTACCGGTGCCGCCGACCCCACCGTCCCCGTGGCAGACACGCTTCCCGGCAAGCTGCCCCAGCGCAAGCTCGTGCGCACTGCCGCGGCGGGCTACTCCAGCTACGGCAACCAGATTGGCCTTGCCACCGGTCAGGTGAGCGAGCTCTACCATCCTGGCTACGTGGCCAAGCGTATGGAGATCGGCGCTGTGGTGGGCGCCACGCCGGCAAGCCACGTACGCCGCGAGTGCCCCGCACCCGGCGACGTCATCGTACTTCTGGGTGGCCGCACGGGCCGAGACGGCATTGGCGGTGCCACGGGCAGCTCCAAGGCGCACAAGCTGGAGAGCCTCACCACCTGCGGCGCCGAGGTGCAAAAGGGCAACGCGCCCATCGAGCGCAAGCT
>JAUMWN010000173.1 GCA_030529625.1 Coriobacteriales bacterium | reverse complement strand
GGAGCCGGAGTCGGTTACGGGCGAGGTGTTGGGCATGGTGGCAACGTCTGTGAAGCCTCCGTGCGTGGCGGCGCGGGCACCCGTGGCGATGGTCTCCTTGTACTCGAAGCCCGGGTCGCGAAAGTGCACGTGCATGTCCACGAGACCGGGAACGAGGTAGCGCCCGGCACCCTCCACGACAGTCGCATCCCCGGCGTCGAGGTTGGTGCCGATCTGGGCGATGCTCTTTCCCTCAATGAGGACGTCGAGGACGTCGTCTATGCCTACCTGTGGGTCTACCACATGGGCGCCCCTAATGAGATATGCCATCGTTCTCTCCTCCCAAGAGCAGGTACATCTCGGCCATGCGCGTGGCTACGCCAGCGGTGACCTGGTCCAATATGCGCGAGCGTGCGCAGTCCGCAACCTCGGTGTTTATCTCCATGCCACGGTTCATGGGGCCTGGGTGGCATATGATGGCGTCCTTCTTCATCATGGACTCGCGCCTGAGGTCGAGGCCATAGAGGCGGTTGTACTCTCTCTTGCTGGGAATGGCCGCGCCTTCCATGCGCTCGAGCTGTACACGCAGCATGTACACCACGTCCATGTCCGAGATGATCGAGTCGAAGTCGGACGTCTGCGGGCACTGGTAGTAGGTGGGGTCGTCCACAAGGAAGGTCGGCGGGCCCACTAGGGTTACCTCAGCACCCATGGTGCGAAGCGCCGGGGCAAGCGAGCCGCACACGCGGCTGTGCGCGAGGTCGCCCACGATGGCGACCTTGAGGCCGTCAAGATGGCCAAAGTGCTCGCGGATGGTATAGAGGTCAAGCATTGCCTGCGTGGGATGCTGATGCTTGCCGTCGCCGGCGTTGATTACGATGGCGTCGGTGTTCTGGGTTATCTTTTGGGGCGTGCCGGCAAGCCGTGCGCGCACCACGAACATGTCCACGTTCATGGCGTCGATGGTGCGGATTGTGTCGGAGAGACTCTCGCCCTTGACGACCGAGCTGGTGGAGCCGCCCATGTTGAGGGTGTCGGCGCTCAGGCGCTTCTCGGCAAGCTCGAAGGAGCTGCGGGTGCGCGTTGAGGGCTCGAGGAACAGGTTTACGATGGTGCGACCACGAAGCGCCGGGACCTTCTTTATGCCCTTGCGCGCGTTTATCTCGGCAAACGAGCGCGCGGTGTCAAGAATCTGCGTGATGTCATCTGCGGTGAGGCTTGGCGTGTCGATTAGATGTCGAACGGAAAGCATTAGTTTGCACCTCCCTGTGCTGGACGTTCCCAAATGGTGACCGAGTTCTCCCCGTCGGTGTCCTTAATGTGCACGCGGATCTTCTCGGATCTGGACGAAGGCACGTTCTTTCCAACGTAGTCGGCACGGATGGGCAGCTCGCGGTGACCGCGGTCCACCATAACGGCAAGCTGCACGCTCTTTGGGCGGCCAAGGTCCATAAGGGCGTCGAGGGCCGAGCGCACGGTGCGGCCGGTGTAGAGCACGTCGTCAACCAGCACCACGTCGCGCTCGTCGAGGTTAAAGGGAATGTTGGTGGCGTGCAGCACAGGCGAGATGGAACGCGAGATGTCGTCGCGATAAAAGCTTATGTCGAGCTTTCCCACGGGAGGCTTGGTGCCCTCTATGGCTGCGATCTCGTTGCTTAGGATCTCGGCTATGGGCACTCCCCTGCTCACGATTCCCACGATGCCAAGTGTGCCCGCGCCTTCGTTGCGCTCCAGGATCTCGTGCGCAATGCGCGTGACGGCACGGCGCATGGCCTCGCTGTCCATGATGGTTGCTTTTAGCTGAAGTTGGTCCACGGTACTCCTTTCTCACAAAAGAGACGCCTTGCACGTGGTACAAGGCGTCACAAGAGAAGGTTGCGTTGGGCCTTGCGAGCATCTCGTGCCACGCTTAAAGGTCACGTCTACTATAGCAGATTGTAAGAAGGGTGATGCACCTTCGTGGCGGGAAAATGGGCAGGCCGCTATTGGGGCTGCTTTTGCGCGTTCTATTGAGACCCTACAGCCAAAAGGAATACTCCCCTCTTGGCTAGGATGGCAAATGCTGGCGGTCCCATGCGCCGCAAGACGTTCCGTCCCGAAGCCCGCCCAAGCTTGCATCCGGAAAGCCCCTCTCGTAGCGCGAAGCGCCTAAGTGTTTGAAATCCGAGGCAGGTTTTCTCACATGGGCGATATGGCACCCCACAAAGCCGCAGGTAGGAGGCCCGAAAATGCGACCCCGTAAATCCGGAGACCGAAAAACCAAACACCTGGGCAGTTCGCGCTACGAGCGGGGGTGTTTTTGTGCAAGGCTTTTGGACGGTGGCGTAGGTCGGTCGGCGCCTGGCCTTCGGAGCCCAGCTCCGGCAGATCAGATTCGCGCACCATTGGAAC
>JAUMWN010000105.1 GCA_030529625.1 Coriobacteriales bacterium | reverse complement strand
CCTCAAGGAGGAGAAGGAGGCCGACCGCCTGCGCCTCAAGGCCGAGAAGGAGGCCGAGAAGGCCGAGGCCGACGCCAAGCGTGCGCGTGACCGCGTCGTAGGCAACATCTTCAACAGCGTGGTGGGCACCATCGGACGCGAGGCGGGTCGCCAGATCACCCGCGGCATCTTTGGCACCAAGCGCTAACGCAAGCAGCGACTAGACAAAGGGGACAGCCCCCCGAGTGCCAGCTCAAAAGGTTGTACAAAAGGGACTGTCCCCCGAGTACAACTCATGTACAGTAAAAACAGTCCCCCCGAGTATTGGCGAGCTGTACTCGGGGGACTGTCCCTTTTGTACAACTCATACGCAGGGGAACAGTCCCCGCGTCCGCCCCGTTTGCTATCCGCCAATCTTGCTCAGCTCGTCATGCAGGGCCGGACGGCGTGGATAGATTGCGCGTATGTCGGCCGCGGTGTCCACAAAGGCTTGGTCGGCCTGAGGAAGTGTGCCCATGCGCTCCAGGTACAGCAGCGCGGCTCGATATCCGTTGCGTGAGCTCGCGCGATCGAGGTCACTCATAACCTTGTTGCGATAGAGCTTGATCACGCGGGCCGGGTAGTCCTGTGCCAACAGCACGTCGTAGTCCTTGAGCAGATCCGCGTCGTTGTGCTTCTCGATTTCTGTGAGCAGATCGTCCAGCCGTCCCTGTTCGGCGAGCAGGGCGCAACGTACGTCTAGCACCTGCACACGTTGGAGAACCTCATTGGCGACCTCGTCCCAATCGCACTCGGCCGTGAGCTCGCGAAGCTTGTGCCACCAGGTAACGGCGTCTTTGGGGCTGCTCGTGCGATGAATCAGCTCCTCAAGGCACCGCTTTGTCTGTTCGACATCGCCCTGTACCTCGTAGCAATCGAGCAGTGAGGTATGGATGGCGAGCAGATCGTCAGGCGAGAGGCAGTTTGCGAGGCCTTCACGCAGGAGTGCTATGGCTTCGTCGGCTCTGTCTGATGCCAGCAGGTCGCTCGCCATCTCCCTGCGTACCTTGAGGATTCGCAGATAAGGGCGGGCTAACGCTACGCGTTCGTCTACGCTCTTGCCCATCGTGCGCATGGCGTGCAGGGCAGCTATTGCATGGTGCCGCTCGCCATTCCAATAGAATCGGGCCAAGCCCGTGTGCAGTGCGGTGGCACACCATTCGTACACCTTGGCTGCATGTCGCGCGTTGTCTTGGAAGGTTGACACAAAGAAGCCAAACGCATCGCTCTGCTGAAGCCCCAGCACGTCTTCCACATCGTCGTCTCCTGGCACGACGGCAAGGAATGCGGGGATTCCCTTGGCGACTACGTCTGACCCGGCATCGCCACCGTGCGTGACGATGACGCGCCATATATCCAGGCACACGTCTGTCGCCGTGGAATAGAACCCGTCTGCTCTGCCAGCGTCAACGGATCGTATCACGGCAAGTGCGGCAAGGCTTACGTCGAAGGCAGCCTGCCAGGCCCCGCGGTCCACATAGGGACGTATAACATCGCGAATGGCCGCGCTCGCATCCAGCTCGAATGCAAGTTCGTTGTGCCAGTCTATATATCCGTAACCATCGCCATACCGGCACAGTGCCGAATCAATGCCCGACGCTATGGCGCGACGTGCATCTGCAACGTTGAGTTCGCCAAAGCGCGCAATGAATTCCCTGCGCAGCTGTGTGTCTCTGCTCAGCAGATCGTGGAGAAACGCCTCGCGATCTTGAGGGGTTATCGACCGAAGCAGCGCCTCCCAGTCGGCGTCGCCATGGGCTTTGGCTATTGGGGTGGGCTCGTCCTCAATGGCAAAGCACGTGGCTGCAATGTGCTTGCAGGGACCTGCCGCAGAGAAGTACGGGCAGGAACAGGAGGTGTTTGCGTGGTCGGGGTCAGGCGTTCCGTCTTCCAGGGTTGCGACCGTCACTTCGTAGTCCCATGACCCGCGGACGGTTGCGTGCCAACCCTCCTGGTCGCGTTGCAAGTCGCTCACCAACCCTCGCTCGTAATAGGCAAGGCCACGGGAAAGCGGGCCATCGTCGAATGCCAGATGCCAGTCCAAGCCATGTCTTGTGCTCATGTTGCCTCCTCGCGTTGTGTGCGAGCCCATTGTACGAGCCCGTGTGGACACAAAGCATGCAGGACGTACGCGAAGATGTCGTCAGGAGCGTTCCCGGCGCCCCCGTGCCTCGTCCCATCGTAGGTCCGTACAGTAAATCGGTGTTCCGATGCCAAAAAATCGGACTTATCAGTAAAATCTGGGAACCCATCTCAGAAGGGCTTCCCAAACATGCTCATCTACCTCGGCAAACGAGAGGCTCCTTCTTTCGTATACGGAGAAAAGACGCCCTAAATTTACTGATAAGTCCAAAAAATTGGCATCGAACCGCCATTTTACTGTACGGGCTATCGCGCTTCGGGTTCTTCGCGCTGTCTTCGTATGTCCAGCAATTTATACGGGGAATGTGACCTTTGTTGCGTTCGATGGCATACTGTATGTGAATGTGTGAACGACGTTAGTTCGCGGATAGGAGAAGACATGGCCTTTGAGCATCCCTTGGGCGTTAAGCACGTTGGCAGCTCGCGCACCATTGCCACGCGTATGTTGCGTCACGAAGACATGAACGGGTCGGACCGCCTCTTTGGCGGCCGGCTTATGGAGTGGATTGACGATGCTGCGGGCATTGCGGCACGAAGGCATGCAGGCATCGCCATCACAACGGTAGCCGTGGACAAGCTGGAGTTTCAGTACCCGGCGTTTCTCAACGACATCGTGACCATTGAGGCATGGGTCACGCACGTGGAGCGCACCTCTTTGGAAGTGCGCGTGGACACTTACGTTGAGGACACCGCCACCGGGGAGCGGCGCATGATAAACCATGCCTACCTCACCGAGGTGTGCATCGACGACGAGGGCAAGCCCACACCCGTGCCCTATGGGCTCGTGGCCAACACGCCCGAGGAGCACGAGGAGTGCGCGGCGTCCCGAAAGCGTGCCGAGTTGCGCAAGATGCGCCGCGCGCAGGGAATCTAGCGACAAAAATCGCACCGTCGGGGAATGCGAATAAGCTTCCTGAATGAATAGTGGGGCGCAAAACAGCCTGTTCCCGGCAAATCCTGCGAATATACGATGTTGTAACAATTTGTGCCCCACTGGTTAATCTATACAGTGGGGCACAAAAAGATAAGAAATCGCATAATAGCTGGTTGTTGCGGAAAGGGACGTTTTTGTGCCCCACTAAATATTTGCATACGTTGGCCGCGTGATAAAGCGGCCTCTCGTGCGCAGCCTTCCCTGCAATAAGTAAATAACGTAAAGGATATTTTTTGCAGCCGACGTACCTACCGTATGCCAGTCGCGAATACTCACGTTTGCTCGGGCTGGTGATGGGGTACCATAAAATCGTTGGTACGTTGCAACTGTCCATGTGCCTTACCATTGGGGGCGACTATGCATTGTCCTAATTGTGGTACCGAACTTCCCAACAACGCCTCGTTCTGCACGGAGTGTGGCAAGCCAATCGCTCAGGCTGCGCCCGAGCCACCAGCACCTGAGCCTTCGCCTGCGCCCAAGCCGGAGCCCCAGCCCGCGCCCGCACCGGCGCCCCAGCCCGCACCGGAGCCCAAGGCCAAACCCAAAAAAGAGCCGAAGGCCAAGAGCTGGCAGCAAAACAAGATCACGGCAATCGTCCTTGCGGTGGCTGGCATTGCCCTCGTGGTGGTGGGCATCATCCGCGTGGTGTCGGGCGTCACCGGAATCGTGGGCGGCAAGAACGTCACGCGTGACGAGCGCTACTTCGAGTCCCATGGCTACATGACCATGAATGCCCTCATGGACCTCAGCGGCGAGGAGATCACCGAGCAGCTCAAGGCCGCTGGCTACGAGTACGTGGAGTCGGACGACGAGAAGGTTGGCGTTGGTTGGCGTCTTCCCGACGGTTCCGGTGCACTGACCGCTCACCGGGGTCCCATTACGGATGGCAATGCGCCAGGTACCGACCTCACGCAAATACCAAAGGGTGGGGGAGACTATCCCACGGTCTACTCGTTCGCGTTCGAGAACTACACATCATCCAAAGACGCCATCGATGGCATGTGTGGTACAACGCCCGCCAAGGACGTGATCACCGAGGGGAACGTGTCCGCGACCGTCTTGGAGTCAAGCTCCGGCGAGAAGTTCCTCTGTGTGTCAACGATTGACGACGCGAACAAGAACATCGTCTTGGCAAACGAGGCCATGGTGGAGACTGGCGCCTTTAGCGAGCCTGGGGACACCATCGACAGTCTTTACGCTCAGTTCGAGGCGGAAGTTGGAGGTGCTGGGCTGTCCGGGGACATGGGCAAGGGTGACGTAATGGGAGATCTTATCACCCCGCAAGTGGATGCGACCACGGCCAAGGACGTGAGCAAGGACACGAGCGCGGACAAGGACAAGGACGCGGACAAGACCCAGAAGAAGGACACTTCGACCACGGCCGTGGAGGCGCCCGCCACGCTTACCCAGGAGTGCCTGGACGAATTTGGCAACCCCACCATGTACGCCATAAGTGAGCTCTCGGGCAAGGATCTGGTGCAAACGCTGCAGTCTCAGGGCTTTAGTTACGCTAGTGAGCAAAAGCTCTACGCCAACAACAAGGACAGCGTATTTCTGGTTATGACCGGCGAAGACGGACAGACGCTCAGCGACAAGGACATCGAGGCGCTCGAGAAGGGCGGCGGAAACACCCCGCTGGTCTACGTGCTCAGCTCCACGCAGTACAAGGACGCGCTGGCGATGCTTCAGGGTACGGACAAGTGCGTAATCGAGGACGTTATGCTCATGGGCGACAAGGCGGTTGCCGTGGTGTATGGCCCCTCCATGCAGGAGTATCTGGTGGCCGTGGTGCCCGACGATACCGTTGACGGTCGCTTCTCGTTTGGCATGTACTCCAGCGTGGCGGTCGCCGCGGGCCTGTTTGACCAAACGAGCGATTTGGGCGAGGGCGACAAGAAGTACGGCGATACCATCTCTCAGGTGTGGGAGACCCTCACGGGTGGCTCCGTGGGAGACTACGTGCGCGACCATCCGGTGAACAAGTAGCGTTGATGGTGGGCTGGACGCTGCTGATGGCGTTCGGCCCCATGACGCCGTGTACGATTTGACGTTGTGTGGCATCCCTACCGTGTACGATCTCTGGTGAGAATTGCGCACGGTAGGGATGCCACTTAACGCGGAATCGTACACGGCGTATTGCTGGGGTCGGTCTGTTCGCAACGCAATGTGCCCAACCGCCTTAAAAAACCTGATACAGTAGAGGGGACTCCTCGTCCAAACAGAGTTAGGTGGTTCACATGGCCGGGACCTCAATGCGCCGCACTGTTAGGAGGGCTCTTGCCCTCACGCTCTCGTTTGCCATGGTGTGGGGTGGCGTGCCCGTTCCCGCCTTGGCCCAGATGGCCAACGAGGTGATCGTCGAGGAAGAGCCAACGTCCGGGGGAGAGGTCGTCCCGCAGGAGGGGACTTCGCAGACGCCTGTTGAGCAGGGAGAAGTGAAGGAAGACGGTGAGCTTGTCGCCGAGCTTCCCGATATCGTGCTCGACACCGTGACCAGTCCCAATGCCGAAGAGAATAACGACGAGCTGTTGGATGCCTACGTCCAACAGATGTTGGACGAGGCGATCCCTGGCGCTACTAGCACACGTACCTTTGGTGCCAAGAATGCGGGAGATAAGCTTGAGGGTGCAAATGCCACGCTGTATCAGGCGTTCAAAGATATGGCGATTCAGGCCTCAAAAGGGAAGATTGATACTACGAAGGTCACGATTGCGTGTAAGGATTTGCAGAGCGATTACAACTTTGGCCCTTGGACTGCCGCAGACCTTGAGGTTACGACGCTCGTGGATGGAAACGCGTTGACCCCCGACGCGAGCGCTGCAGTGTGGGCAAGAATTCCAATCAGCCTTGCTAGAGTCGTTAGCAGCCTCCTTGCTGATTGTCCGTACGACTTGTTCTGGTATGACAAGACCGCGGGAATACTGCCGTCTATCTCGGGTATCCACCCCTACGAGGACGCTTCGGGCACGGTGACCAAAATTGATCTTAGTGATGCACAAATCACCTTCTATATGTACGTCTCAGCCAATTACTCATCGAGTGGTTCACAAGAAACGACAACGATTGACAAAGACAGGATTGCCGACATAAACGGTGTCGTAGCGGGGGCGGTAAATAGGGCCCAGAGCATAGTGACTGCAAACAGCGGAAAAGATACACTTGAGCGACTCAAGGCGTACAAAAAGGCGATTTGTGACTTGGTATCGTATAACGACGACGCGGCCATTTCGACAAGCATTCCTTACGGCGATCCTTGGCAACTTATTTGGGTGTTTGACGACAAAGTCGAGAACAACCAGGGAAACCCAGAGACTAAAGTCGTATGTGAGGGCTACTCCAAGGCGTTTAAGTATCTTTGTGACCTTACATGGCCAGATCCTGCAACTGGTATTGAATGCATCCTTGTCTCGGGCACTATGGACGTTAGTGGTGGTGAAGACGGCGCGCACATGTGGAACATTGTGCATATGGATGATGGGAACAACTATTTAGTGGATGTGACCAACTGCGATACGGGGACTGTCGGTTACCCAGAGCAACTATTCATGAGGTACAACGAGAATAACGAGGCCAGCAATGGGAGTTTCGAGGGTGGTTACACCTTCAAACCACAGGACTACAGCAAGAGGACTGTAACGTACAAGTATGGTAATGCAACTACGTCGACGTTTTCCAAAGATGAGCTTACGCTCTCCACTATAGCGTATAAACCTTCAGTTACATTGGTGTCGATTGAGGGCGCTACGGTCACGGCTGCGGATCAGACCTATGCGGGGACAGAACTCACCCCTGAGCCAACGGTACGGGTGGGGAATAAGACACTGCAAAATGGCACCGACTATACCTGCACCTATCAGAACAACCGCGATGCAGGTACAGCGACAGTAACCGTTACGGGCAAAGGCAATTACACGGGCTCTGCATCGGCAAAGTTTAGGATTAAACCAGCGACCATCACGGCGGTATCCGTTTCGCAAGCGTCCTATACGTACGATGGCACGCAAAAGCGACCTGGTGTTACCGTTAAAACAGGGTCGCGAACCGTACCCGCCTCGGGGTATACCGTGTCCTACGCCAACAATACCAACGCCGGCACGGCCACGGTGACCGTTACGGGCAAGGGCAACTACACGGGCAGCAAGTCCACGACGTTTAGGATAAACGCCGCCGCCATCACGTCGGTCTCACTGTCTCAGACGTCGTTCACCTACGACGGCGGCGCCAAGCGTCCCGGCGTAACGGTAAAGGCTGGCTCGCGCACCGTCCCGGCTTCCGGTTACAACGTATCGTATGCCAACAACGTCAGCATGGGCACCGCCACGGTGACCGTCTCGGGCAAGGGCAACTACACGGGCAGCAGGTCCGCGACGTTCCGCATCGTCGCACCGCCCGAGCCCGAACCCGCGCCAGAGCCCACGCCGCACGTCTCCTACCGCACCCACGTGCAGCGCATCGGCTGGCAGGGCTACGTCTCCGATGGCGCGATGAGCGGCACGAGCGGGCGCAGTTTCCGGCTGGAGGGCATCAACATCTACCTCTCCGACCTGCCGTGCGGCGGTGGCATCGAGTACCGCACCCACGTGCAGCGCATCGGCTGGCAGGGGTGGCGCCGCGACAACGCGATGGCCGGCACCAAGGGCAAGTCATATCGGCTGGAGGCCATCGAGATCAAGCTCTACGGCGAGATGGCCGACCGATACGACGTGTACTACCGCGTCCACTGCCAGAAGTTCGGCTGGATGGGCTGGGCGAGCAACGGCCAGCGCTCGGGGAGCGCCGGGTACTCCCGTCGTCTCGAGGGCATCCAGATCGTGCTCGTGCCCAAGGGCCAGCCCGGCCCCGGGCCAACTCTCAACGGCATCACGCAGCGCTTCTCTGCACCCTTTAAGCAGAAGGGCAAGAAGTAGCGCTGTCGCGGAGGTTGGCGCCGAGAGGGAGCGTGCTATAATCCCTCCCACGGCAGGCGGCGTGTAAGCCCCGTTCGCTGGGCCGCGCCTCCGGAAGGAGGTGAGGTCCCATGGAACTGCTGACGGCGTTGCTCAAGCTTGCGGCCGCCCTCGTGGCGCTCGCGACGGCAATCATCACATTCCGGTCCATAACGAATGGGTCGAGAGACCGCAAGGATAACGAAGAGGGCCGCTAAGCCTGCCAGCTAGCGACCCTCGAGAATACCTAACGGCGCGGCCCGGTTCACCCAACGGGCTTCGCCGTCTGCTGTTTATTTACCCACTTTTGGCTGATTGTGTCAAGGCGAGATGAGCCGCCCGCGCGCCCTAAGCTGAACGGAGTGCCAGCACTTTGCCCAACCTCAGTGACCCTACCCTCTCGCCAAATGAGCTACAATGCTGAACCGTTAGGCTTTGCAGCAACCTTCGTCATGAGGAGGTCCTATGGCACACACCAGTCGCCCCCCGTTCTACGTAACAACCCCCATCTACTACGTTAACGCCGCCCCACACCTGGGCACGGCCTACTGCACGATACTTGCCGACGTTCAGGCGCGCTACCGCCGGGCAAAGGGCGAGGACGTCAAGTTCCTCACCGGCCTGGACGAGCACGGCGAGAAGGTCCAGCTCGCAGCCGAGGACCACGACATGACGCCGCAGGAGTGGTGCGACAGCCTGGCTCCGGCCTTCCACGACATCTGGAAGACGCTGGAGATCTCCAACGACGACTTCATTCGCACCACCGAGCCGCGTCAGGTGCGCGCGGTGCAGCACCTGTGGAACCTCATGAAGGACGCTGGCTACATCTACAAGGACTCCTACGACGGCTGGTACTGCGTGCACGAGGAGACCTACTACACCGAGACCCAGGTGCAAAAGTCCGACGAGGAGCATGGCGTCGAGGGCCAGCACCTGTGCCCCGAGTGCCAGCGCGAGCTGCAGCGCGTGAAGGAGGAGAGCTGGTTCTT
>JAUMWN010000104.1 GCA_030529625.1 Coriobacteriales bacterium | reverse complement strand
ACTTGTCGCACATCTTCTTTACAGAAGGGCGTACCTTCATCGTCTGTCCTTTCCGATACTGCTCATACAACTTCTTGCGGTGCATGTGGCAGGTGGTGCTACCCATGCTATATACTCGCCCAGCCGCTGGCGTGAATAGCCGGCTGTGGTGGGTGCGCCTACTTGTAGCGGTAGGTGATGCGCCCACGGGTGAGGTCGTAGGGAGAAATCTCCACGACCACGCGGTCTCCCGGAAGGATACGGATGTAATTCATGCGAATCTTACCCGATATCGTGCAGAGGATGGTCTTGCCGTTTTCGAGTTCCACCTTGAACATGGCGTTGGGAAGGGGCTCTACTACCTTGCCCTCCAGCTCGATTGCGTCCTGTTTACTCAACCTATGGCACCTTTCTTCCAAGTGACAGCAATGTAATACTCTACCTAAATGCACCCCGCATGTCCATGTTGCATGGAAACGACACAATAGCAAAAGGGCCGCTTGGGAAGAGCTCCCTTTTGGCCACTGCTGGCAGACCTCGCGCTGCGATGTGCCATGCCCAGTGGACAAAAGGGACCTTTTCCCAAGCGGCCCCGCCTTAAAAAACCTACTCCCCGCCCTGGAACGGGCACCAGGGACCGTCGGCGTCCTGGGTGAGAATAACCGGACCGTCCTTGGTGATGGCCACGGTGTTCTCGTAGTGCGCCGCCGGCTTGCCGTCGTTGGTTACCACCGTCCAGCCGTTGGCCAGCGTGTGGTTCTTGTAGGTGCCCTGGCAGATCATGGGCTCGATAGCGATCACCATGCCCGCCTGCAGGCGCACCCCACGGCCCTTCTTGCCAAAGTTGGGCACGTTGGGATCCTCGTGCATCATGCGACCCACGCCGTGACCAACGTACTCGCGCACCACGCCAAAGCCGTTCTTCTCGGCCAGCGTTTGCACGGCATGGCCAATGTCACCGATGTGGTTGCCCGGCACGGCCTGCTCGATGCCCGCCTTGAGGCAGTCGAGCGTGACCTCGCACAGCGCCTGGGTCTCGGTGGGAGGCGTGCCCACGTAGAAGGTCCATGCGTTGTCGCCCACCCAGCCGCCTGCCGTGGCGCCCGTGTCGATGGAGATGATGTCGCCCTCCACCAACATGCGCTCCGACGGGATGCCGTGCACGATCTCTTCGTTTGCCGACGCGCAAATGCTTGCTGGGAAGCCATACAGGCCCTTGAATCCCGGCACCGCACCGTGCAGGCGAATAAAGCTCTCCACCATCTGGTCGATCTCGCGCGTCGTGACACCTGGCCGCACCATTCTGCCGGCACGGCGCAGGACCGTCTTGGAGAGCGCACCCGCTACCTTAAACTCCTCAATTTCCTGAGGTGTCTTGATGTGAATCATGCCCCGAGGACCTTCTTCACGTCCACATAGACCTCGTCCACCGCGCGGTTGCCGTCAACGGCCTTGAGGATGCCATGGCCCTTGTAGTAATCGATGAGGGGCTGCGTCTGGTTCTGGTAGGTGTCCAGGCGCTTGGCGATGGTCTCGGGCTTGTCGTCGTCGCGCTGGTACATCTCGCCGCCGCAACGCGGGCAGGTGTCGGTGCCGGCAGGGGCGGTGTAGCCGCAGGCACGGCAGGTGCGACGAGAGCTCAGGCGCTCCACGATCACGTCGAACGGCACGTCCACGAGCAGCGCGGCGTCCAGCTCCACGCCCATGCCCTTGAGCTCGCCGTCCAGGGTCTCGGCCTGGGCGATGTTGCGCGGGAAGCCGTCCAGCATAAAGCCCTTTTGTGCGTCGGGCTGGGCCAGGCGCTCCTTTACCAGGTCGATCACCAGCTGATCGGGCACGAGCTGACCGGCGTCCATGTACTCCTTGGCCTTCTTGCCAAGCTCGCTCTGGGCCTTGACCGCGGCGCGGAGAAGATCACCGGTGGAGATGTGGGCGATGCCGTACTCCTCGACGAGCTTCTGACCCTGCGTTCCCTTGCCCGCTCCGGGCGCACCAAGCAATACGATATTCATAACGGATCCACCTTTCTCGCAAAATCGTTGCACTAGGTTGAGTTTACCGCAATTAACGCACGAGGTTGCGACTAATGGGCATTTGGCAAAAGTGTCCGGCTGGGATGTGGGGTTGGCAGGGCCCTATCCTTCTCAAACTGCTACTACTTACGGACGTTGGGAGCTTTTTGAGAAGGATAGTCTCGTTTTTGCCCTGTATCCTTCTCAAAACACTACCGTCTTCGGACGTTGGTAGCAGTTTGAGAAGGATAGCGTTACGGCAGGTCACTTGCGTTCGCCTGCCCGTACTCGGAGGACAATCCCCCGAGTACAAGCGGCCTTCTTATAGTCCATCTCCCACACCACTCGCCCTACACACGTAAGTGCCCATGTACGGGACGGCAAATGAGACACGCCCGTCTCCAAGAGGCTCGATCACATGAGCTCGAATAAGACTCTCGCGATACTTTAATCCCCAGCTTCGGCTCTTCCCTGCACGCCGCGACACCTCGCTCACTGCAGAAGAGCTTGGATAATCCGTCGCCATCATGTTGAGGAATACCTTTTGCGCCGAAGTCAATCCTTTGTAGGTGGGGGCACATACGGCATCCTCAAAGGCGATACCTGCGTCCTCTATCGAGCGTTTAACATCACGCATCTCCACGACATCGGAGCCACGTCGACGCGCGGACTGCCACATGTAATAGCCAATGAGCTGCACAAGAAAGGGATGGCCACCGGAAGCGCGAGCAGCCGCAAGCGCCTCCGCGTCTTCAATGCGCAGCCCAGACTCTTGCATACTCTGCTGATAGGCGTTACGCACATCTGGCACCATAACTGGCCCAAGATCCTGCCGCATCGCCCGACGAAGAAACGTGAGAACCTCGTCGTTCACCAAGTCGTCCACGACCGAGGGAAGCCCGGCGAACACAAACGCAATCCCGTGCTTCTCGCTATCCGGCACGTCCCTCATGTCTTGGTCCGCGATTATTTGCTGGACGGCAGTCGAGAGGGCTACGAGCTCATCTCTATTGGCGGCCTGAGCCTCGTCAACCGTAACCAAAACGCCCTTCCCTGGACTCAACGTGCGAAAGCACCTTGCCACTGCCGTCCTTATGTTCAACGCCGAGGGGGAACCCACCGATATCTTGCCCACACTCGCAGTAACGCCACCAAGGCTGATTGCAGGATTAATCTCTGCTTTGGCCACGTATGGTTTTGCCATCTCCAGTGACTGCACGATTCTCTCGCACATACCCCCTGCCGCAACCTCCCTTACGGCAACCCAGCCATTTGCCTCCGCCACGCGCGCAAGCTGGGTGAGAAGCACGGTCTTTCCAAATCCGCGCTGTCCCGAAAGAAGCATGAGCCTACCTGGTGCACCAGCACCATTGGCTATTCCCTCGGCGAAGTCAGCAATGACGTCTTCGCGTCCAATGAGGATGGGCGGCATCTTTCCTGCGGTTGGCTTGAAAGGATTGACGCGCATCATACCCTCCTCTCTCCACTGTTGTGAAAACAGTGGAATGTTTTCTACTGTTTTACACTATTGTACACTTTTTTACACCGTTGACACGCTTTGTATACGGCAGAAGCGGCCCTACTGCACTGACTTGCCATGCACCAAGGCTTCGACACGCACCACGTTCTCATCTGGATAAAACGTGTATAGCAGTTCAAAGGGCCTAACTGCCACCTTGCGAATCCCCGGTCCAAAACGTCGAACAAGGGATTCAGGGACCTGTGGCGAACCAAACTCCCCAAACGACTCGAGACAATCGAGCACTCTCATCACATGCTCTTCGACACGCGAAGAAGTTACCGCTGCCAAATCGGTAGCAAAACGGTCGGAGAACTCAAGCCTCGGCATGGGGAGAACGCTTCCTCTTTACCGCCTCCATGAGCTCGTCCCGCGTGGAGTAGTAGCGACCCTCATCAAAGTCCTTTCGCGATTCTTCCAAGGCTCGCGCCATACGCTCCTCGTAAAGGGCCTCCTCAACGGCGTCATCGATCGCCCGTTTGAACACATCCTCCGAGAGGAACACGTACTTCCCGCGTCCGTTTTCCGTTATGTATACGGGTTCCACGTCTGCAATGGCCTTAATTTCCCGCTGTTTATTTTTGAGAGCCACAGACGGATAAATGGCAGGCATAGGTACCTTCTTACGGTCTTATTTACGAACCTTTACAGGTTCTATCATAGCATACCGCTTTGATTTCAAAGAAAGCGCCCCGTCCGCGCCTTGGGTCGATTCGGTCGTGGTGTGGAATGAGGACCTACTAGGACCCTATCTTTCTCAAATCACTACCACTTACGGACGTTGGGAGCATTTTGAGAAGGATAGACCCGTTTTTGCCCTGTATCCTTCTCAATTCACTACCACATGCCAACGTTGGTAGCAGTTTGAGAAAGATAGGGCTACGGCAGGTCACTTGCATTCGCGCATCCGCACTCAGGGGATAGTCCCCCGAGCGCGAATCGAGAGGACGACGAGGGCGAGCAGGGTAAGGGCGGAGACGTGCATGGCGATGCGCCAGAGGAGCGGTTCGACGAAGGCGACCGTAACGTCGAGCGAGGCATGTGGGGCCACGTCGAGCGCGGCATAGCTGTCGTCCCAGGCGAGCGTAGCGCCCGCATCACTCGGCTCCACCTGCAGCTGCTGGTGCCAGAAGAGCGGCAGGCGCACGCGCTGGGTCTGGTCGCTGGCGTTGTGCACGTGCAGGCACGTCTCCTGCGGCGTGGTGCGCGCAAAGCCGCCGATCTCAACAGCGTCCGGCGCCACTGGCTCAAACGAGTCCCAGTTCTGAGCAAAGTCCTTGCTCTGCTGAATAGGCACGTACTCCCCCATGCCAATGTCCATGCCCGCAACGCTATGCTGGCCCACCTCCAGCGGCTGCGCGTTGAGCAGATAGCTCACGCCGCCATAGCAGGCCTCCACCACGCACAGGACCACGCACACAACCCACAGCACGCGCATGCGCGGGACCGCGTATGCGGCAAGCGACCCTGCCAGCAGCACCAACCGCAAACTGGCAATGCCCAACAATCGCCATGGAAACTGAATCGTGGCTGCGGCATCCACCACGGCCTTGAGCGGTGTCAACGGGCCATCGTATCCCCAGGGGAACAGGCAGGTCGTAAGAAGCAGGACCGCCACGGACGAGCAGGCAAGCAGCACGACCCATCGCCGCCAGCGCTCCTGGTCTGCACGATGCAACGACGAGACCACGCACACGGGCACCGACACGAACAGCACGACGAGCAGGGCGATTCCCACCTCCAGGGGCATCTCGTCACCCGCCTCGCCAAGCGCCACCGAAGAGCCCCTAAACGCCTGGAACGGCACGGCCGCCTGCAGGGGATACAGGGAATGCTCGTGGGCGGAGTTTCCAAAGTACTTAACGCCCAGGTCGTGGTGCAGGTAGTAGTCCAAGAACGGCACGAGAAAAGCCGCGGTAAGCAGCACGGTAACCCCCGCCGCCTTGGCAATGGCCAGCGCGCAGCCGGACTTTTTTCTCCAAAGCGCCAGTGGAATCATGGCGAGCAGCGCAAACGCCAGGAACATGGCAACGCTGAGGACGTGGGAATAGATGACCGCCGATGCGCCCAACGCAAGCGTGAGCCACCCCAAACCAGGCTCGCTCTTCTCATCCAAGAACACGCGCCACAGACCCAGCACAATGAGCGGCGCAAACGCAAGCGCCAAATACTCCCCCACCGCCGCTCTCAGCCACACGTCGCACAGGCGATACGGCGACAGTACCCACAGCGTGGCGCACAGCAGCCCCACCCGCTCAGAGCAAAACACGCGAGAAAACGCATACGCCGCAATCGCCGCCGTGGCAAGGTTTACCAGCAGCACGAACAGCACGTAGGCCGGCCATGGGTGCATTCCCAGCGCGACGAGCACACCGGGCACATACAGGAACAGGTCCGGATAGCATATGCCGCAGGGATAGCCAAAGTTGCTCGCCTGCGCGGCATACAGGCGCACGGGAAACACGCCGGCCTGCAGGCCCTGCGCTATGGACTGTATGCGCGCGATATGAAACGGCAGGTCGTGCACGGGCCCATAGGTGGCGCTGGGCGTGAACAGCGGAAACGTGGACAGCAACGCGATCGCGCCCACAACAAGGACTGTCGTTGTCCTGCGTTTGCCATCCATTGGTTCCCCCATCGCTGCGTGCTGACGTACCAAGACTAGCACGATGTGGGACTGGAGGGAGGGTGAACAACAGGGACAGTCCCCCGAGTTCGCCCCGTGCACAGGCCTTTAGTTGGGCAATGGTAAACGAGGGCGAACTCGTGGGACAGTCCCCGTTGTTCACCCCATATCGGACTCGGGACAAACGTCCCCGTCCCCCTTGTCCGACAAAACGAGGGCGGACGTGGGATTTCCCCGCGTCCGCCCTCGCAAAGCGTTCTGCTTGAGGCTCTACTTGAAGAAGCCCTCGTAGTTGTGCATCTTGAGCTGGGACTCCAGCTGCGAGATGGTGTCCATGGCAACGCCCACCATAATGAGGATGGAGGTTCCGCCAAAGGACTGGATGAGCGCGTTGTTGGTAAACGCAAACACGATGGAGGGCACCACGGCAATGATGGCCATAAAGATGGCGCCCGGCAGCGTGATGTGGTTGAGCACGTTCTTAATGTAGTTGGCCGTGGCCTTGCCCGGACGCACGCCCGGAATAAAGCCGCCCGCCTTGCGCAGCTGGTCCGCCGTCTCCTCGGGATTGAACACCATGGAGGTGTAGAAGTACGCAAAGAAGACGATGAGGATGACCGAGAGCAGCCAGTTGACCCAGCCGCTTGCAATGGCGTTGGCAAAGTCCTGAATCCACTGCACAGAGGGGAAGAACACCGCAATCTGTGCCGGGAAGTACAGAATCGCACTCGCAAAGATGATGGGCACGACGCCGGCGGTGTTCACCTTAATGGGCAAATACGTTGCCTGCGCGCCCATAATGCGCTGACCCACCACGCGCTTGGCGTACTGGATGGGGATGCGGCGCTGGCCACGCTCGATGTACACGATCACGGGGATGATGATGAGGATGATCAGCACGGTAATAATCGTAATGACGATGCCGTTCTCCGCACCCGTCACCGACTGGATAAGGGCCATGGGCAGGCCGCTCATGATGTTGGCAAAGATGATGAGGGACATACCGTTGCCAATGCCGCGCTGCGTGATGAGCTCGCCCAGCCACATAATAATCATGGCACCCGTTACCAGGACGCCCACAATGATGATGTCCTCAATGATGGTTGGGAACGGCAGCCCCGAGAAGTCCAGGTTGTACGAGCTGCTCTTAAAGAGGAACAGGTAGCCGATCGCGTTGATGGTGGACAGCACGACGGTGAGGTAGCGCGTGTACTGCGTGATCTTGCGCTGGCCAGACTCACCCTCCTGCGCGAGCGCCTGGAGGCTGGGAATGACCGCCTGCATCATTTGGAAAATAATCTGAGCGGTGATGTAGGGCATAATGCCAAGCGCAAAGACCGAGACGCGCGAGAGGGCGCCACCCGAGAACAGGTTGAGCAACGCCAGGGGGCCCGCGCCCGCGGCCGAGGACTCAAACGAGTTGAGCATGCCCCTAAAGGGGATTCCCGGCACGGGCAGGTAGGCACCAAAGCGATAGATGAGAAGAATCCCAATGGTGATGAGGATCTTCTCACGAAGCTCCTTTACGCGAAACGCATTTGCGAGTCCCTTTAGCACGCCGGCTCAACCTTTCCACCGGCCGCCTCGATCTTGGCCTGGGCGGATGCGGAAACCTTGTCCACCTTAACGGTGAGCTTCTTGGTGAGCTCGCCGTTGCCAAGAACCTTGACGGGGATGTAGTCGTGCTTGATAACACCCTTGGCCACGAGGGAGTCGCAGTCCACCACGTCGCCGTCAGCAAAGATCTGCTCAAGGCGGTCGACGTTTACGGGCACGTACTCAACGCGGTTGTGGTTGATAAACCCGGGGAGCTTGGGCAGGCGCATGGCGAGCGGCTGCTGGCCGCCCTCGAAGCCGGCGCCCTTGCCGCCACCGGAGCGGGAGAGCTGGCCCTTGGTGCCGCGACCAGCCGTCGTGCCGTGGCCAGACGAATTACCACGGCCAATGCGCTTGCGCGCCTTAGTGGAGCCCTCCGCGGGGCGAAGATCATGTAGCTGCATGTTGGGTGACTCCTATATCTCTTCCACTTCTACAAGGTGCTTGACCTTGAAGATCATTCCACGAATGCTGGGGTTGTCCGGCTGCTCCACGACGCTGTTGATCTTGCGAAGACCGAGCGCGTGGCACGTGGCCTTTTGGTCCTTCTTGACCGCCGGTCCGCAGCTGCGAACGAGCTTGATCCTGAGCTTGTCTGCCATCGCTAGTTCTCCTTCCCAACGAACATCTCGGCAACGGTCATGCCGCGACGCTCGGCGGCTTCCTCGGGGCTGGAAAGCTCCTTGAGGCCCTCGGCGGCCGCCTTGATGATGTTGAGGGCGTTGCTCGTGCCCAAAGACTTGGAGAGCACGTTGGTGATGCCGGCAAGCTCGAAGAGCGGACGCACGGGACCGCCGGCGATGACGCCGGTACCCTCGATGGCCGGCTTGATGAGGACGCGACCTGCGCCGTAGCGACCCTCGACCTCGTGAGGAATCGTGCCGTTCTCGGTTACGGGCACGTGGAAGAGGTTCTTCTTGGCATCGTCGACGCCCTTTTGGATGGCCAGGGGCACTTCGGTGGACTTGCCCATACCAATGCCCACGGTGCCCTTGCCGTCGCCCACGACGACGAGTGCGACGAGCGACATGCGACGGCCGCCCTTAACGACCTTGGACACGCGGTGGATGTAGACTACGCGCTCCTGGAACTCGGATTCCTGCTGCTGACGCCTATTGTTACGCTGTTCACGTGGCATGTATATCCCTCCTAGAACTTGAGGCCCGCAGCACGGGCACCGTCGGCAAGGGCCTTGATGCGGCCATGGTACAAAAAGCCGCTGCGGTCAAAGCGAACCGCGGTTACGCCCTTCTCGAGCGCGCGCTCGCCAATGAGCTTGCCCACGAACTCGGCGGCCTCCTTGTTGGAGCCAACCTTGCC
>JAUMWN010000036.1 GCA_030529625.1 Coriobacteriales bacterium | reverse complement strand
TCAGCAGATTTGGGGGCACGACCTATACACCAATGCACTTTTCAGCAAACACCAGGGCACGACCTATGCATCAGTGCATTTCTCGGCAAACCCTGGGGAGAGCTGGATGGGACAACGGGGACATCCCTGCTCTATTCGCTTCTTCTCACGAAGCATGCGCAAAAGTGGCCGTCTGGTCCCTGGGGGCTTGGGTGCGACACGAACGGCTCCCCGTCCATGTCAAACGCCCGCCCCGCCGCAGAGTCCAGGAACAGGCTCACCACGTCCTGGTTCTCCTCGCGCAGAATCGAGCAGGTGGCATAACACAGGCGACCTCCCGCGCGCACGCGCGTGCTGGCTGCGGCGAGCATGCGTGCCTGCAGCTGAGCGAGTTGCGTCACGTCCCGCTCGACGAGCCTCCACGCGATCTCGGGATGCCTGCGCAGGGTTCCCGTGCCCGAGCACGGGGCGTCCACAAACACGAGGTCGAAGGGATCTCGCAACACAGGCGGCAGCTCGCTCGAATCCAGCTCGCAGGCGTCGAAGACGAGGCTTCGCACGCCTTGTGCCAGGCCGGCGCGGCTCATGCGTTGCCTCGACACGTCCACCTTAAAGGCCTCCGAGTCGATTCCCACCACCATGGCAGGGCCTCCGGCCCGTAAGGCTCGGCTCTGCAAAAGAATCGTCTTGGTTCCCCTGCCCTGCCCCACCTCGAGCACGCGCATACCAGGCTCTGGTGCCGCCAAGTCAGCGACCTGCTGGGCTGAGAGGTCTGCCACGACCACGGCCGCATCGTCCACAAGTCCGCTTGTGGCAAGCGTGGCGGGGGCATCGAGCACAAAGGATCCCTCCACCTGTGCAGCACGGGGCGAGAGGCCCTTGCGCGCAAGCAGGTCGTGGGCCTCTTGCGCAGAGCAACGCGCTAGGTTGGCCGCGACAAACACGGGCGCAGGCTCTGGCGCCGAGCACGCGAGGTCTCGGGCGGCCTCTTGCCCACGCTCCCGCCACACGCGCTCGAGCAACCATGCGGGATATCCCGACACAAGCGACAGGTCCTCCACGGACCCCTCCCGCGCACGCACCCGCTCCAGGGCCAGCGTGCGACGGGGCACGTCCCGCTCTGCTACGCGACGCAACACGGCATTGGCCATGCCCGCGGCCCTGGGTCGAACGCCGCGCACGAGCTCGACGCCTTGGCTCACTGCGACCTGTGCGGGTGTGGAGAGAAACAGGAGCTCGAAGGAGGCCAGTCGCAGGGCGTCTCGCACCTTGGGCTCCAAACGAGGCCGTGAAAGGTGCTGGTCGATCACGGCATCCAGCATGCCAAGCGCGCCCACCACACCAAGAACCAGACGCGACGCAAATGCCCGGTCCCGCTCGTCGAGGTCGCGCATGCGGGATGAGCCACGCAGCACGTCTCGCGCACGCGCGTCCCTGCGGCGCACGTCACCCAAGACCTGTGCTGCCGCCAGGCGAGCTGGGGTGGCCCTCGCCACGCCCTATGCCCTCCCCCACGCGATGCCATCGCCACGAATGCCTGCAGCCCATGCCGCGGCGTCCATCTCGCGCTTGCCGTCCGGCTTC
Source organism: Coriobacteriales bacterium (assembly GCA_030529625.1). Lineage (GTDB taxonomy): Bacteria > Actinomycetota > Coriobacteriia > Coriobacteriales > Atopobiaceae > RUG440. Next base: position 24,889 of record JAUMWN010000036.1, on the reverse strand, counting down.
ACACGCAGGAGCTCAAGTGCCCCGTCCGCACATCCCAGATGCACGCGGCCCTTGTGCACGATTACCTGGGCGGGCTCTGCCGCCACGTCGCTCAGGCGCGCGTCGAGTGCCCGTACGCCGCGGCCACCCACGCTCAGGCGCGCGGGTGCGGCATCCAGCGACGCCTGAACCCGACGTCGGTTCGCAAGCGCCGAGTCGGCCGGGTCGAGCCGCATCTCGGTCTTTTGCACCTTGGCCGCATAGGTCACCTGCGACTCATCCTGGTCGGTCCATGTGGCCTCACCAGACGTCATGGCATCGAGCGCCAGGCACAGCTCTTCCGCCCCCAGCTCAGCGAGCGCGCCCATAAGCTGGACGCACGGCTGCTCGCCAATCGCCACCGACGCCTGCCGGCAGTAGGGGCCGGCGTCGAGGTCGTGCACGATGCGCATGATGGACACGCCGGCCACCTCGTCACCCTCAAGGACCGCCCGCTGTATGGGGGCTGCCCCCCGGCCATGGGGCAAAAGCGATGCGTGCACGTTTACGCAACCCATGGGCGCCACGGAAAGCAGGTCGTCCGGAAGCAGCGCCCCGTATGCCGCGACACACACGACGTCTGGCCGCTCATGGGCAACGCGCGCGACGACCTCGTCGTCCACACGGACCGTCTCGAGCACGGGCAGTCCCAGCTCAAGTGCGACCGCCTTCACGGGAGAGGGCACGAGCTTCCTGCCACGACCCCTCACGGCGTCAGGCCTGGTCACCACGCATGTAACGTCGTGGCGGCCGGCCAGGGCGCGCAGCGAGGGAACCGCGAACTCCGGAGTGCCCATAAACACTACGCGCAGGCGACTCGGTACACTCATGCCTCCACGTCCCCGGGTTGTGCGCCAGCGGCCAGGGCCTCCTCGTACTCACGCATCTTCTTCATGCGCTGCATCGGACGCAGATGGTCCACCATCGTCACGCCGTGGAGGTGGTCAATCTCGTGCTGTAGGCAAACCGCCATGAGGTTGTCCTGCGCCTCATAGCGCATGAGGTCCCCGTCCAGGTTTCGCGCCTCCACGACCACGTGGCTAGGACGCGAGACCGTAACCGTGATGCCCGGAAACGAGAGACAGCCCTCCGAGGTCTCGCGCTCCTCGCCGTCGGCCACCACGATGCGCGGGTTGATGAGAACGTAGGGGTTTCTCTTGTTCTTGGTGTAGTCCACGTCCACTACCACGAGCTGCACCAGCTCACCAATCTGGGGGGCGGCCAGGCCGCATCCGTCGGTCTCGTACATGTCCTGCAGCATACGGGCCGCAAGGTCGCGTATCTCGTCGGTTATCTCGTCGATGGGGGCGCACTCGGTCTTGAGGCGCTTGTCTGGGGCGAGAACGATGTCCTGCTCTGCTGTCATCGCACTCCTTCCGCTGTTCCTGTCGTGATTGCTGCTAGCCATTGTACCCACCATCCGCATTCTTGCCAAAATGGACACAAGCATGGCAAACCTGTGCTCGGGGGACAGTCCCCCGAACACAGGGGACAGTCCCCCGAGCACAGGTTCGTGTCGCTGCAGGCGCTACATGAGGTCTCGCGCGTCCACGTCGATGGCCACGCTCATACCCCTGGGAACGCTCGCGTCGCGCACGCACGCGTGTATAAGCGCACCCATCCGCTCCTCGGGAGGCGCCTTGAGCAACACGTGCCAGCGTGTGCGGTCCTTTACGCGCTCCTTGGCACAGGCCGACGGTCCCACCACCTCCCAGCCGTCCAAAGACGACGTCTTCGCACGCAACACCTGCGCGATCGCGCGACAGGTCTGCTCCACCGCGCCGGCGTCGGTGCCCCACACGCACACGTTTGCAATGCGCGTGTAGGGGGGATAGCCCCACTCCTCGCGCTCCTTGAGCTCTGAGTCCATAAACAGGGTCCGGTCGTGGCGGGCTGCGGCAAGGATGGCCGGATGGGTCGCCCAGTACGTCTGCACGATCACCGTCCCGGCGCGCTCTCCCCTGCCCGCGCGCCCCGCCACCTGCTCGAGCAGCTCGTAGGTTCGCTCGGCGGCACGAAAGTCGGCGATCTTGAGCGTGGTGTCGGCGTTGATCACCCCAACCAGGGTGACCTCGGGAAAGTCAAGCCCCTTCGCTATCATCTGCGTGCCCACCAGCACGGCGCACGGGGCCGCGTCAAAGCGCTCGAGCAGCCTTTGGTGGGCGTCCTTGCCCTTGGTGGTATCTGCGTCCATGCGCACTATCTCCACGTCTTCCCGGGCAATCCCACGACGCTCAAGGAGCAGGGCGAGCTCGTCCTCCACGCGCTGCGTACCCACCCCAAAGGCGGCCACGTAGCGGCTCCCGCAATTGGGACAGCTCGCATGGGGATCTGGCCACGCCTGGATCGGCCATCGGCTCCCGCACGTGTGGCAGGCGATCTCGTGCGTTCGCTCGTGGTAGGTGAGCGACGTCGAGCAGTGGGGACACTGCGGCACGCATCCGCACTCGCGGCACATGAGGAAGGTTGCAAAGCCGCGCCGGTTGTGCAGCAGGACCGCCTTCTCCCTGCGCTCGACGACGCCCACCAGCGCGTCTGCGAGCTCTTTTGAGAATATCGAGCGGCTGCCACCCCTAAACTCCGTGCGCATGTCCACGACACGCACCGCAGGCAGCTTCGCGTCGCCGGGGCGCTCGTCCATCAGCACCCGACTCCAGCTCGCGCCTCCCCACGCGCCCGCTCGACACCGCCCCAAGCTCTCCAACGAAGGCGTTGCCGACCCCAGCACCAAGGCGCAGCCCCGCTCGGCGGCCATGCGCGCCGCCACCTCTCGCGCATGGTAGCGCGGGGCGTTGTCCTGCTTGTAGGAGCCCTCGTGCTCCTCGTCAATAACAATTACGCCCGGGTCACGAAGCGGGGCGAATAGCGCCGAGCGGGCACCGACTACCACCCGCGCCTGGCCAGAGCGCACCAGGTCCCACTGGTCAAACCGCTCGCCTGCCGAAAGGCGCGAGTGCAGGACGGCGACCGCAGATCCAAAGCGGGAGCGAAACCGCCCCACCGTCTGTGCGGTGAGTGCGATTTCGGGGACAAGCACGATTGCGCCACGCCCGCTTGCGAGCGCATGCTCGATGGCGCGCAGGTACACCTCGGTCTTGCCCGAGCCCGTGACGCCGTCAACGAGCACAACGTCGCCTGCTGCGCCCTGCCTCGCCTCGTCGATGGCACGAAGCGCGCGCTGCTGTCCACCGGTGAGCGCCTCTGGACGTGGCGTTGCGGCCGAGGAGAGCGAAGTGTGCTCGCCACCCCGTACGTGGCGCTCCCTTCTTACGGCCACGACACCCTTACGCTCGAGCGCCTTCACGGCGGAGTCCGCACCAGGCAGCATAGCCCTAAGCTCCGCCTGCCTCATGGCGCCGGCACCCAGCGCCTCCAGGACCGCCCGCTGCCGCACGGCCGTGCGAGCGGGAACGTACTCGGCGGCCTCCGGGGTTATCTGCACCCAACGGTCGTCCACCGCGCCCACGCGTTCGTCCACCAGCGACCACGTGCCGTCCTTCTTGCTTCTCTTGGTTCGGACGTTTTGCCCGGGAGCCAGGAACAGCCGAATCGCGTCCACGGGATTGCAGGCGTACTCGCCCGTCATCCAGCGAGCGATCCGCACGCTCGCCTCATCAAAGGCGGGCGGCGCGAGGACCTGCTCCACGAACAGCACCTTGCCCGGGTCGACGCCCTCGGGCGGATCGGGCGAGACCTCCACGACATAGCCCACCGCTTTGCGCCGGGAAAACGTTACCAGCACCGTGCAGCCCACGAGCACCTGAGCGTTCAGCTCGGGTGAGACGGCATAGGAGTACGGCCTGTCCAGGGCCCTGGTTGGGATATCCACTACTATTGATGCATAGGACATGCCGCCTCTTTTCTGAGAAGAACGCGCGGGAGGGACACGGCACCAAGCGCAGGGACTTGCCCTTGGTGCCGTGGCCACTTCCCGCCGTTACAGCTCGAGGTCGTAGGAGCCTATCTCCTCGCCGGTCTGCTCGTTGGCAACCACGATCTTGCCCCGCACGTCGTCCAGTAACTCCGCACCACCGCCGAGTGCCTCGCCGCTAAACCACAGGACCTCCCTCGTCCTGGCATGCGGCTCCACCACGGCAAAGAGGACGGGCTGCACGTCCTTGTCACCAACCGCAAACGTGCCGCTTGCCTCCACGACGATGCGGCTGTCACCCTTGTTCTCGATTTCCAGCAGGTATCCGGGGTCGTCCTGGTAGCCGCCCTTGGCAAGCGCCTTTATGGTGCAGTTCCGGTCGCTCGCGATGGTCTCGTCCAGCCCCTCGGCGTGCTCAACCGGCGACGTGCCGTTTGCGGAACTCTCCAGGTCATTGCGCAGCGATCCCAGCGTCTCCTCCAGGCTGGACTCGTCCACGTCGCCCAACAGCGCACTCACGTCAGCAGTCTTCTTGTCGGAGGGATCGATCTGCGCGAACGACATCTGATCGGACTCGTCTGTGAGGTAGAGCTTGCCGTCCTTGGCCTCCAAGGTCTGTCTGGCGGATACGCCCGCGTCGGCCGCCTCGCTCTCGCTAAACGTAACCGTCGCCTTGTTGCCCTCGACCATCTGGAAGGTGCCCGTTACCGACACACCAAACATCTCGTAGAGCACGGTATGGTCTGAGCCCACGATGAGGTACACGCCCATGGCCTTGTACAGGTCGAGCTCGTCACCCGTGACTTCGTCTCCCCCGGAGGTCACCTCGTCGATCGCCCATGTGCCCACAAAATCGCCAGTACGATCCTCGGGCGCGGCACGGCCGCACCCGAGGATGGTGCTCGCAAGAAGGCAGGTCACACACAGCAGCGCAAACAGTCGCTTGCCCATGTAGTACCTCCCTGGTTGTGCGTGCTGCCTATTGGCGAGGCTTGCCGCACTCCATGCAGAACTTGCCGGTGTTCTGGGCGCCGCACTCGCAGGTCCAGGAGCCATCCTGCGCCGGACGCGGCGTGCCGCAGTCCATGCAGAACTTGCCGGTGTTCTGGGCACCGCACTTGGGGCATGCCCAGGAGCCGGCCGCAGGCTGAGGCGCGGGCTTGGGCTTGCCGCACTCCATGCAGAACTTGCCGGTGTTCTTGGCACCGCACTCGCAGGTCCATCCGCCGTCCTGGGAGCCGCCAAAGCCGTTTTGCGCGACGTTGTAGGCGTTCTGTGCCTGATAGGGCTGCCCCACGCCGTTGTACATGCCAGGCTGGTTCATGCCCATGCTGTTGCCGCCCATCTGAGCCATGTTCATGCCCATAAAGCCGGTCATGGCGCCAGCGGTGTTGCCAGCGGCGGTCTTCATGGCCTCGCCCGTGGCGTAGCTGGCATTGGCAGCACGCATGTTGGGGTCGCGCATGACGGCCGCCATCTGCAGGCTCTTGATGCGGTCCTCGTCCTCGGGGTTGGCAGCGATGGAGTTGATGCCCACCTTAACGATCTCGATGCCGCGCTGCTCGCGCCAGCTGGTGGAGAGCACGTCGCGCATGGCCTGCGCAAGCTCCATGGTGTGACCGGGAACCGCGCTGTAGCGCACGCCCATCTCGCTGATCTTGGCGAAGGCGGGCTGCAGGGCCGTGAGGAACTCACTCTTGAGCTGGCTGTCAATCTTGTCGCGCGTGAAATCGCCCGACACGTTGGCCGAGACGTTCTTGTAGAACAGCAGCGGGTCCACGATGCGATAGGAGTACTCGCCGTTGCAGCGCACCGAGATGTCGGTGTCCAGGCCAATGTTCATGTCCACCACGCGGAACGGCACGGGCGTGGGCGTGCCGAACTTGTTGCCCATGATCTCCTTCGTGTTGAAGAAGTACACGCGCTGGTCGTTTGCCGTGTTACCGCCAAAGGTGAAGCGGTAGCCAATGCGCTCGAACGTCTTCTTGATGCCGGCACCCAGGCCGCCATAGAGCACGCTGGGCTCGGTGCCGGAGTCGAACACGAACTCGCCCGCCTCGGCGCACACCTCAATGATCTCGCCCTGCTGGACGATGATCATGCACTGACCCTCGTTTACGGCAATGATCGAGCCGTTGGTGATGATGTTTTCGTCACCCTTGTTCGAGCCCTTCTTGGCCCGGCGCTGGCCCTTGGTAACCAGCACGTCCGCCGAGAGGGAATCACAGTAGAAGTAGTCCCTCCATTGGTCCGCGAGTGCTCCGGACGCCGCACCGATGCCCGCCTTTAAAAGTCCCATTGCTCTGCTCCCATCTTCGCCAAAGGCGATACGTTAGCCAGTCTTGCCTGTTACGTAGTGCACATGGTACCACCAATGGGCACATTCCTTCCAGATAACGCACAGACAGACACTTGCGCATGAAGACGAGGTGTTGCTCAGACCCCAACCCGGGACAAAGGTGACGGGGACGTTTGTCCCCGGTCCTGGACCCGCAGGTAGGGAATGGCCGCCTGCGTCCACCGAGCGGGACAAACGTCCCCGTCACCTTTGTCCCGAGCCACCCCAAAGAAGGAAGCCGCGAGGAATCGCAGGTGGGTGCAAGATGATAATCAAGGCTGCCATATTCGACCTGGACGGACTCCTCGTGAACACCGAGGTGGTGTCCCTGCGCATCTATCAGGACATGCTCGCCCCCTATGGGTACGACATCACGCGCGAGGAGTACGCCCAGAGCTACAGCGGCAGGACCGAGCGACACAACGTGGAGTCGATCATCGAGTGCTACGACCTGCCAATCACCGTGGACGAGGGACTGCGACAGGTGGCCGTCCTCGAGCATGGATACCTGGAGATGGGCGTCGAACTCATGCCCGGCGCGCGCGAGCTACTGACCTGGCTTTCCGCAAAGGGCATCAAGATTGCCCTCGCCTCGGCGAGTGTTCCCGAGCGGGCAGTTTCCCTGCTCGCGCAAAACGGCGTCGACGGCCACTTTGGGCACTTTGCCTACAGCGCTGAGTGCGAGCGAGGCAAGCCCGCCCCGGACGTGTTCCTGCTTGCGGCCCAGCGATGCGGTGCGGACCCGGCGGAGTGCGTGGCGTTCGAGGACAGCGAGGCCGGCGTCATCGCCGATTCCTTGGATGTCTCACCTGCCCGCAAAGACAGCACTCAGCCAGCCCTTTAGCGCCAGGAGAGCACGCGCTCGCGCATACCTTCCACGTCGAGCACGCCATGGGCGAAGCCCTTGCGCACCAGCTCCTCGGGCAGGAACTCATCGTACTTGTCGAACACGGGGACCTCGGCGGGATACACCAGCTCAAGCGGGTCGAACTCCTGGGCGGCCGCATCGCACAGGGCCTCAATAAAGTCGTCTGCGCCTGCCCGCATGCGGAATTGGATAAAGTACGGCCTCGACACGTCAACGCCCTTGACGCCCAGGCTCGCGGGCAGGCGCAGCTTGATGACACGCTCCAGCGCCAGGAAGGCGTAGGTGCCAAGCCACGGGAACAGCGCCCAGGTGTCGCCGCCCAGGTTAACCAGGGGTGCTCGTGTGATCCCAGCGTTGGTCGCCACCGTGCGCGCGTGCAGGAGCCTGGCCCGTGCGTTGTCGCGCAGGTAGGGGTAGTCCCTGTGTTCGCGCAGCACTTCGCGCATGCGCTCCAGCACGCGGGTATGTATGTCGCCCGGACACTCGCCAAAGTAGGCGGGCACCTTTCCGCGCACCTTCGTGCAGTACACCAGCCTGCGCTTGTGGTCGATCTCCTCCACGATCCACACATGCCCGGCGATGGCGAGCTTCTCGCCCACCGGGGGCGGCTGCACCACGGTCCCCAGCTCCTGGGACTCGCTGCGCACCGTATACTCCTCGCTTTCCACGAACACGCCGTAAAAACGGAAGTTGTTGGTCACGCGCTCGCCGGCAAGGCCCACGATGAGCCCGCCCGTCTCGGTACACTCGATGTGACCGATGCCCAGCAGATGGCGTAGGAGCACACGGTAGTCGTCCTGGCTCACGCGATGGAAGTAGGCTAGGCTCAGCACGCGTCCAGCCAACGCGGCCGGGCTCATCTCGCCTCCCGAGGCAAGCGTCGCCATGGTCTGGTGATACAGGAGGCTGTAGGGCAGGCGGTCCAGACGCGGGGGCTCCACCCAGCGCTCCTCCACGTACAACTGTACGAGCGCGATGCCCTGCAAGAGCTTCCAGGGAATCGTCTCGCTCACCATGGCGCGCGGCTCCGGCGGGTCCTCGCGCATGACGAACCACATCTCGGGCGGGGCGTCGCGCCGGCCGGTGCGGCCCATGCGCTGCAGGAAGGCACTTACGGTAAACGGGGCGTCGATTTGAAACGCACGCTCAAGGCGGCCTATGTCTATGCCCAGCTCAAGCGTTGCCGTGGTGCAGGTGGTAAGCGCGAGGTCGTCGTCGCGCATGAGCTCCTCGGCCGTCTCCCTAAAGCTCGCGCTGAGGTTACCGTGGTGGATGAGGAACCGGTCGGGCTCCCCGTTCGCCTCGCAGTAGCTGCGCAAGGTGGTGGTAACGGCCTCACAGTCCTCACGCGAGTTCGAGAACACCAGGCACTTGCGCCCGCGCGTGTGCTCGAAGATGTAGCCAATGCCAGGGTCGGCGTTTGGCGGCGCCACGTCGTCGGCCTCGGCCATCGTTGACTCGATGGCCGTTCTCGGCACATCGTCCGCACCACCCAAGCCTACGGCAGGCAGCGCGTTGGCCTCGCCTGTCTCCTCCACCAGCACGTCCACGTGCTGTGTCCCTCGCTCGCGCACGCCAGGGGCGGCCTCTGCCGCCTGCGGCCCGTACGTGTAGAAGTGCTCCATGGAGATGCGCCACGTCTGGCGCGCGGACTCCACGCGCGGCACCACCGTGGAGCGACCCGTTCCCTGGGCGAGCAGCGCGCCTGTGGCCTGGGGATCTCCAATGGTGGCCGAAAGGCCAATGCGACGCGGGTTGCATCCGGCCAAGCGGGAAAGTCGTTCGATGAGACACAGCGTCTGCCCTCCCCGGTCACCACGCAGCAGCGAGTGCACCTCGTCGATGACCACAAACCGCAGGTCGCCAAAGAGCCTGGGGATGGCCGAATGGCGATGCAAGAGCATGGCCTCAAGCGACTCCGGGGTGATTTGCAGGATACCGCGGGGTCTTTTCATAAGGCGGGCCTTGTGTGAGGCGCTCACGTCGCCGTGCCAGTGCCACACGGGTATGTCCGCCTCAGCACACAGGTCACTCAGGCGGTAGAACTGGTCGTTAATGAGGGCCTTGAGCGGACCGATGTAGATGGCCCCCACCGAGGCGGGTGGGTCCTCGTCAAACAGTGTGAGGATGGGGAAGAACGCCGCCTCGGTCTTGCCCGATGCCGTGGACGAGGTGAGCAACACGTGGTCGCTTGTGTTGAAAATCGCCTCGGCCGCGGCCACCTGTATGCCCCGCAGCGACTCCCAGTCGTGCGCGTACACGAAGTCCTGCACGAACGGCGCGTAGCGGTCGAATACGCTGGACATGGCCCATCCCCCACTCAACGTACGGCACTGCGGTGCAGCGCGCGGCCCCTAGATCGTAAACTCCGCATAGCCGGGAGCGACGTCGTCGCCCCCGTCGTCGCCGTCCTCGGGCCTGGCATGCACGAAGTCACCAGATCCGAGCAGACCCGCCACGGTGACGGTTGGGTCCTGCCACATGATGTCGAGCATCTCTATAAAGTCGCGAATCACCTCACGCGGGGTGATGTGACTCTGTGCCCCCACGCGGCCCAGCTCGAGCTGCAGGAACTCCACCAGGTCCCGTTCGGTGAGCGAACGCTGGTAGCCAAAGAGCCCAGCGTGGATGTCGGCGAGCTTCTCGCACAGCACGAGCAGCTCCTCGTAGGTGAGCGGCTGCAGGCGGATGACCGGCGCCAGCAAGTCCACCATGCCCTCGCGACCAAAGCGCCCCTGCGTGAGCCTGGAACGCAGGGCCTCGTACGAGTAGAGGCCGCGCCGTCGGTCCTCCACGCACTGCGGCGTGCCGCTCATAATGATGCCCAGATGCTGGGCGCGCCCCTGCAGCGCGTCGTTGTACATGGTGAGCAGCTTCTCGTAGTTGTACTGCCGCGATACGGCATGCGGAATCTTGTAGAGATTTACCAGCTCGTCCACCAACACCACGAGCCCGGCATACCCGGCGCCCACGAGAAAGCGCGCGAGCAGCTTTATGTAGTCGTACCAGTCGTCGTCGCCAATAATGCACGACACGCCCAACTCGGCCTTGGCCTCAGTCTTGGTGCGGTACTCCCCGCGCAGCCACTTGGTCACGTACGACTTGGTTTGATCGTCGCCCTCCATGTGCGCCCGGTAGTAGGCCGCGAGCAGCCGCGCGAAGTCGAACCCGTGCACCAGCTCGTGCAGGTCCTGGATAACCGCAAAGATGCGGCGCTCCACCTCCGCGCCAAAGCCAGGGTCTGTGGGCAGCAGACCAGAGGAGGCCACCTCCGACTGCACGCCGCCAATCCAGCGGTCCAGCACCAACGTAAGCGCCCCGCCCTCCGGACGCGTGCGCGTGGAGAGGTTGCGCACGAGCTCGCGATAGGTGGCAAGACCCTGTCCCTTGGTCCCCTGCAAGCGGCGCTCGGGCGAGAGGTCGGCGTCGGCCACCACGAAGCTCTTGCCCATGGCATGGTTGCGTATGGTTTGGAGCAGGAAGCTCTTGCCACTGCCATAGCGCCCCACCACGATGCGAAAGGAGGCGCCACCCTCCCCCACGATGTCCAGGTCGCGCAGAAGCGCCCCGATCTCGGCCTCGCGCCCAACCGTAATGTAGGGCAGGCCAATGCGCGGCACCACGCCGCCCTTGAGCGAGTTGATCAGAACGGTCGCTATGCGCTTGGGCACGCGCGCGCTCGTGTTGGACTGTGGCATGTCGTTCCTCTCTGATGGTTTTCATGCCATAGTATAGCCCATTTTGCACCGCTGCTACGAACGAATGTACGGTTCTTTGAAGCCTGCTTTGGAGCCCAAAACACGCAACGAATGCTCTGCCTATGCAACCGAGAAGACCGCAGCCTCGAATGGCTGCAGCGTTCCCGGATTAGACACGCCGTGGGTCCCAAAGACCTTGGTAAGCCCCTCGACCACCGACGCGTCGTAGGAAACCACGCCCTCCGTAAAGTTGGCGAGCACCACGGCGCGCTCATCGCCAAAGGCGCGTTCGAACGCATAGATCTCCTCGCTCTCGTTGAGCAGCTCGTGATAGGAGCCAACGATGAGGACGGGCATGGAGGCCCGAAGCTCCGCCAAGGACCGATACCACGAGAGCACAGAGCCTGGATTGGCGTCCTGTGCCTCCACGTTGCACGCCACGTAGTCATCGTGAACGGGCAGCCAGGGCTTTTCGGTGGTGAATCCCGCATTCGTGCCATCATTCCACTGCATCGGCGTGCGCGCATTGTCGCGACTATGTGCATGCACGCATGCAAGCGCCTCCTCCTCGGTCTTTCCCTCCTGAATCGCGCTTTGGTACTGGTTGTGAGACGACACATCGTCGTAGTCGTCAATGGAGGGCCACGCGACGTTTTCGTAGCCAAGCTCCTCGCCCTCATACACAAAAGGCGTCCCGCGCAACGTCATGAGCACCGTGCCAAGCATCTTCGCACCCGCGACCTTGTCTTGGGAGCCCGGAAGGAACTGGCTCACCGAGCGCGCCTGGTCGTGGTTCTCAAAATAGATGGGGTACCAGCCGTTGGTGGCCGTCGCCTCCTGGCTCGCGGTGAGAGCGGCCTTGAGCTGCGTGAGGGTCCATTCGCCCGCTTCGTACCAAGTCTCGCTACCTCCCATCACTACGAGGGTGTGGCTGAACTCAAACAGCATGTCGAACACACCCTTCTCGCCCACCCATGCGCCGAGCTCACTGGAGTCCACGCCGTTTGCCTCAGCCACGGTAAACGCGTCGCTGCCTTCCATCACCTTGGCCTTAAACTCGTTGAGAAAGTCGAGGATGCCAGGGGTGTTGGCGGTTGCGTTGTGAATGGAGGCGATCCCGTCGCTGCCGTCGGGCTCGGCGTCGGCGAACTCGGGCTTCTTTATGTACGTGACCGCGTCAATGCGGAACCCGCCCAAGCCCTTGTCGAGCCAAAACTTGGCCATGTTGTAGAGCTCCTTGCGCATCTCGTCGCACTCCCAGTTGAGGTCGGGCTGAAAGTCGGCAAAGGTGTGCAGGTAGTACTGCTGACGCTTCTCGTTCCACGTCCATGCCGGGCCACCAAAGATGCCTCGCCAGTTGGTCGGCTCGCTTCGCTTGCCGTCTACCATCTTGGCGTCTCGCCAAATGTACCAGTCGGACTTGGGGTTGTCCTTGGACGAGCTCGACTCCACGAACCATGCGTTCTCGTTGGACGTGTGGTTCATCACCAGGTCCATCACGATGCGAATGTCACGCTTTGCCGCCTCGCCAATGAGCTTCTCCATGTCCTCCATGGTCCCAAAGCGCGGGTCGATGTCGTAGTAGTCCGAGATGTCGTAGCCGTTGTCCTTTTGCGGCGACTTGTACACCGGCGTGAGCCATATGGCGCCAACCCCAAGCGATGCCAGGTAGTCAAGCTGCTGCGTGATGCCGGCAAGCGTTCCCGTGCCCTGTCCCACGGTGTCCAGGAAGCTCTTGGGATATGCCTCGTACACGACGGTCTTTTGCCACCATGCCATATCCGCGAGTGCATCCGACAGCGTAGCGGCAGCACTGGCGTCAACGTTGCTAGAGGCCGTATTGTTGGCCTCGTTTGACGCGCCTTGTGCGCAGCCCCCAAGCGCGACGGCTCCCACCAATCCGCTGGCCCCGACGAATGCGGCAATGGCGCCACGACGCGTGGCGAATGCGTTCTTGTCCATATTGATGCGCATCGCATGCTCCTTCGATGTTCTTACCGGCACGACACAAGCCGCCCGGACGACTCGCCCACCCAACACAAGCATAGAATACTCCTGGGCACGACCGATGTCGAACGAGTGACACGCGCTTGGGGAACTGTCCCCCGTGCACGGGTCTAGACCTAGGAGAGCGCGTCGCGCACGTCCGGCTCGTAGTCGGCGACCAGCACTGGCATGTCGCCCTCGTACTCAATCACGGTGTCGCCCACGATGTCTAAAAACGCCTCGTTGATGGCGTCGACCGCAAGCGAGAGGAACAGGGCGCCGCCATCCACAGGCATGGGCTCCTCCCCCAAAAGCGCCCGTAGCAGCGAAAGCTGCGTTGCGTCAAGACCCAGAGCGGATTCGGACGGAGCACCTGCACCAGCAGATGCCACCTCAATCGGAGGCTCAGGCTCAACCGCCTTGTTGGACTCGGGCACCGGCACCTCGTCGGCGCGCTCTTCGTCGGTGAGCAGTGCCTCGCGCATGCGCACCGAGGCCGAGCGAATGCCGCCCAGCGACGACCAGTCTATGGTGACGCGCGCGGCCTCCTGGGCTGCGCGCAGCTCGAGCAGCGCCGCGATCTCCTCGTCCACAAACTTCCCCTGGTACTTGGGCAGCGGTCGCGGCTTGAGCGCATGCGCATCGCCTGTGGCCACGCGCATGCGACAGTCTATCGCGTGCAGCAACGACCCCAGCTCGCGGCTCGTCTCGGTACGCCTGCACGGGAGCTCGCGCCACCAAAAGCCCCGCTCGCACACGTAGGCCTCCCAAGCGCTCACCGCAAACCGCATGTCCTCATGAGGTCGCTCGCTCCAAAAGACCGCAGAGGGAAACATGGTGTACGAGACGCGCGTGGGCGTGCCAAAGAGCCCCTCCACGTAGTCGGTCTTGCGACGCTTGTGGCAATGCGCGACCATGCGCGCAAACACCCGTGCGCACACGTGCGCGACGTCTTGCCTGTGCGCCTTTACGAACCGGGATCGCTCCGCGCGATAGCGCGAGAGCGAGCAGAGGGCATCGAGCAGGTCCTGGGGGTCGGGCAGTCCCTGGGGCAGCGGGCCGGACTCAGGCCACGTGCCGCCTCCAGCGCCGCCAAGCAGGGCGTCCTGCGCTTGCCGCAGCGTCCCCACGCCGGCAAACGAAAACGAACCGGGCTGGGCAACGATCAGCGAGGGTTCCAGCCCATGGAAGACCACGTAGTCGTGGGACCAGCGCAACAGGTGCGCATCAAACGTGGGGCTCGAGCCGGCATAGCGGCGCGCAAAGTCGCTGAGGACCTCATATCCCTGCCGCCCCGCCTCGACCCCAATGCCGCACAGGAGTTCGTAGGCATGCACGAAGAGAAACGACGTTGGTGCAGGAGGCGTCTCGCCCGCCCGAAGCCTCGTGCGCCACGAGAAGTAGCAGCGCAGCTCGTAGTCGCTCATCTCATGATAGGTTGGAAAGTAGCGGGCGAACTCGCAACTCCCCTCGAAGTCGTCTTCGAAGTCCTCCATGAGCTTGCCTTGCTCATAGAAGAGTCTTCCCGCATTGAGGGCATAGGGCGAGCCCCAGCCCCCGTAGCCGTACTTGCGACCCAGTGCGCGAAGCTTGCGATAGGCCTGTGGCATGCGCGATGCGGCGCGGGGCGCAGGATCGACAGCAGAGACCCGCTCGTCGCCTGCGGGAACATTGCTTCGCGGCCGCAGGCCCGCACGCAGGATGGGCTCATCGGCAAACACGCGGTTGGAAAACACCTTGGAGTTGGTGTAGCGATCGCTGCCCAGTATGTCGTCCACTATGTCCTGGGCCCTTGTCATGCCAGGGCGGCTCGCAGCTCGTCTACGCGATCGGTGCGCTCCCACGTGAAGTCGGGATCATTGCGGCCAAAGTGCCCGTAGGCTGCCGTCTTTTGGAAGATGGGGCGCCTGAGGTCCAAGTCGCGGATGATGGCACCTGGACGCAGGTCAAACACCTGCCGCACGGCCTTCTCCAAGGCGCCCTCGTCCACCGTGGCAGTGCCAAACGTGTCCACCATCACGGAGACGGGCTCGCTCACGCCAATGGCATAGGCAAGCTGCACCTCGCATCGACGCGCCAGCCCCGCGGCAACCACGTTCTTGGCCACCCATCGCGCCGCGTAGGCACCCGAGCGATCGACCTTGGTGCAATCCTTGCCGCTAAACGCGCCACCACCATGGCGCCCCATGCCACCGTAGGTGTCCACCACGATCTTGCGCCCGGTGAGCCCGGTGTCGCCCATGGGGCCGCCCACCACGAAGCGTCCCGTGGGGTTGACGAACACCTGCGCATGCGACCAGTCGATGCCCACCGCATCGAGCACCGGAGCGATCACGTGCTCAAGCATGTCGGCACGCACGATGGACATGTCCAGAATCTCTGCCGCGTGCTGCGTGGAGATGACCACCGCGGTAACCTCTGCCGGCTCGTCGTCCTCGTAACGCACCGTCACCTGCGTCTTTCCGTCGGGTCGCAGATAGTGCAGCGTGCTATCCTTGCGCTTTTGCGTGAGCCGCTCGGCCATGCGCTGGGCCAGATACGCCGGCATGGGCATGAGCGTGTCCGTCTCGTCTGAGGCATAGCCAAACATCATGCCCTGGTCTCCGGCACCAATGCGCTCGACCTCGTCGAGGTCCGCGCGTGCAAAGGTCCCGTCCACGCCCTGCGCTATGTCGGGACTCTGGTCGTGAATCATGTTGATAACGCCGCAGGTCTCGCAGTCAAAGCCATACTTGGCACGGTCGTAGCCTATGCGACGCACGGTGTCGCGCGCGATCTTTTGCACGTCCACGTACGCCTGCGTGCGAATCTCGCCGGCAACGATGATCGTTCCGGTGGTGAGCAGTGTCTCACAGGCACAACGCACGTTGGCAAGCGAGGCCGGGACACCGTTGGGGGCCACATACCCTTGCGCCTCCAGGCGCGCCTCCTTGGCAAGAATCGCGTCCAGGATGGCATCGGAGATCTGGTCGGCCATCTTGTCGGGATGTCCCTCGGTCACGCTCTCCGAGGTAAACAGGTAGCTTCTCTTTGTCACGTCTTCTCCTATCCAACGGCCACGGCTCAACCACCAGGCGGTCGAAGTGGGTGTTGCGCCTCTCACGGGACTCACGCGCGGCGGGCGACCTCGAGCGCAATCTCCATCATCTGCGTGAAGGACGTCTGCCGATCCTGCGCGCTCAGGCTCTCTCCCGAAAGGGACAGATCGCTAATGGTCGCAATCGCCAGGGCGCGCTTGCCCGCCTTGGCCGCGTTGCAGTACAGGCCAGCCGCCTCCATCTCCACCGCGAGCACGCCCATGGACGACCACTGCCTATGCACGTCCAGATCGCAGTAGAACACGTCGGAGCTGAGCAGGTTGCCCACATGATAGGGCGCATGGTCACGCTCGCATACGTCGGCAGCGTCGCGCAGCAAGCCGAAGTCGGCAATGGGCGCATACGTGCCCGGAAGCCCGTACTGCGCCACAAAGTTGGAGTCGGTGCAAGCCGCCTGCGCTATCACGATGTCACGCAGGCCAACCTGGGGAGCCAGTCCGCCCGCCGAGCCAATGCGGATGATGGCATCCACGTCGTAGATGTTGTAGAGCTCCCACGAGTAGATGCCCATGGAGGGAATGCCCATGCCGCTGCCCATCACCGACAGCCGCACGCCTTCATAGCTTCCCGTAAAGCCAAGCATGTTGCGCACTTCCGAGAAGCACGTCACGTCCTCGAGGTACCTCTCGGCAAGGAGGCGCGCCCTGAGCGGATCTCCTGGCATGAGCACGACTCGTGCGATGTCTCCCTGCTTGGCTGCATTATGCGGTGTTGGCATAGTTGCCCCCCATCAGCTCGGACGCTGGGGGGGGCTTGCCTCCCCCGTTCGCCCAACCGTTAGCGATCTTCTCTAAAGTATGGCAGACCCAGGCTCTCGGGAGGCTGGTTTTCCCGCTTGTTGCGCATGCTGGTGAGCACGAGCACCACGATGGTGACCACGTAGGGCAGCATCTTGTACAGCTCCTTAACGGCCAGGTCGGTGCCGGTGGGGATAAACAGGTGCAGGATGTAGAGGCCACCAAACAGGATGGATGCGGGAATGCTCATAACGGGACGCCACACGGTAAAGATCACCAGGGCGATGGCAAGCCAGCCGCGATCGCCAAAGGCGTCGTTGGACCATATGCCGTTGGCGTAGTCCATCACAAAGTACAGGCCTCCCAGACCGGCGATCACGCAGCCGACGCAGGTTGCCACGTACTTGTAGCGGGTGATGCTTATGCCGGCCGCGTCGGCAGTGGCGGGATCCTCTCCCACGGCCCGCAGCTGCAGGCCCACGCGCGTGCGGTTGAGCATGAGCGATGCGCCTATGGCAATGAGGATGGCGACATAGGCGAGGAAGCCGTAGCTGAGGAAGATCTGCCCAAACCAGCCCGTGGTCGAGGCAAACGGCAGCGTGGTCCTAAACAGGTTGCTGGTTGCCGTAAGCGAGATAGAGGGGATGTCGGCGCCGGTGAGCTTCATGAGCGAGCCGCCAAAGAAGTTGCCAAAGCCCACGCCAAAGGTGGTCATGGCAAGGCCGGTGACGTTTTGGTTGGCACGCAGCGTAACCGTGAGGAAGCAGTAGATGAGACCCATCACGAGCGAACCCACCACACAGCACACAAGCGGTATGAGAATGCCCAGCACGGGGTTTATGAGCGAGGTGTCACCAAGACTGCGCTCGTACAGGAAGGAGCCAATGACACCACAGATGCCTCCCACGTACATGACGCCCGGAATGCCCAGGTTGAGGTTGCCGGACTTCTCGGTAATGATCTCGCCCGTGCTGCCAAACAGCAGGGGGATGCCCTGGGCAACCGCGCGCGGAATGAATGCGACCAGATCAAACATCGCTCGCAACCTCCTCCTTCTTTTGGAAGACGACCCGGTAGGTGATAAAGAACTCCGTCCCAATAATAAAGAACAGGATAATTCCGGTGAGGATGTCGCCAAAGCTCGCGTTGAGGCCGTAGGTCGTGGCGATCTCACCGGCGCCATAGCTCATGAACTCGAGCAGGAAGCTGCTGGCCACCATGATGGCGGGGTTGAACTTGGCAAGCCATGCGACCATCACGCCGGTAAAGCCGCGCCCGGCCGCGATGCTCGTGGAGAGGGTGTGGGCCGATCCGCCCACCAGCAGCATGCCGGCGAAGCCACACACCGCACCCGAGATGAGCAGCGTACGCACGATGACCTTGTTCACCTTTATGCCCACGTAACGCGCCGTGCTGGGACTCTCGCCCACCACCGAGATCTCGTATCCCTGCTTGCTGTAGTTGAGGTACACGTACATGCCTGCGGTGAGCAGCGCCACCAAAACGACGATGAGCAGGTACTTGTTGCCAAAGAGCACCGGGAGCCAGCCTGCCTGGCTGCTCTGGTTGATAACGCCAATGGTACCCGAGCCCTTGGGGTTCTCCCACACGATCACGAAGTAGGCGACCAGCTGTGTGGCCACGTAGTTCATCATGAGCGTGAACAGCGTCTCGTTGGTGTTGAACACGGCCTTGAAGAAGGCGGGAATTGCCGCCCAGAGCGCACCGGCGGCAAGCGACGCCACCAGCATGACCAGTATGAGCGCGGCACTGGGCAGCGAGCCGCCAAGCAGAATCATGCACGCCGCGCATGCCAGCGCTCCAGCCAGCACCTGCCCCTCGCCACCGAGGTTCCAAAACTTCATGCGAAACGCCGGCGTAAGCGCAAGCGAGACGCACAGCAGCAGGGCAACCTCCTGCAAGAGGATCCACACCTTTCGGGGGGACCCAAAGGAACCCTGGATCATGGTCCCATACACGTCTATGGGGTTGAGTCCGGTCACAAGCGCCGTGATCACACCGCATACCACCAGCGCAAGCACGATTACGCCCAAGCGAATGCCGAGGGACTGAGCCAGGGGCATCTCCTTGCGCTTGACTACATGAATCACTGGGCCTCGCCTCCTCCCAGCTTCGTCATCATGAGGCCAACCTCGTTCTTTGTGGTCGTGCGACCATCCACGATGCCGCTCACCTTGCCGCCGCACAGGACCAGGATCCTGTCGCACAGCTCAAGAAGCACGTCGAGGTCCTCGCCCACGTAAATCACAGCTACACCGTTGCCCTTTTGTCGGTTGAGCAGGTCGTAGATGAGATAGGACGAGTTCACGTCCAGGCCGCGCACGGCATAGGCCGACAGCAGCACGGTGGGTGCTGCGGCGATCTCGCGGCCCACGAGCACCTTTTGCACGTTGCCACCCGAGAGCCGCCTCACCTGCGTGCCCACACCAGGCGTCTCCACCTTAAGCTCGTCCACCACCAGTTCGGCCAGGTGCCGGGGCTCCTTGCGGTCGGTGAAGGGGGTGGGGCCGTTGCGGAACGAGCGCAGCATCATGTTGTCGGTGAGGTCCATACTGCCCACAAGGCCCATGCCCAAGCGGTCCTCCGGCACAAACGACAGCACCACGCCCATCCCGGCGATCTTGAGCGGGTCCATGCCGATGAGCTGCTCTATCTGGTCGTCGTCCACCTGATACTCTATGCTGCCACTCTCCACGGGCTGCAGGCCGGCGATGGCCTCCAAGAGCTCCTTCTGCCCGGAGCCAGAGATGCCGGCAATGCCCAGGATCTCGCCCGTATAGGCGGTAAAAGAGACGTCGTCGAGCTTGGTTATGCCGTCGCGGGTCTTTACCGTGAGGTTCTTAACGCGGATGCGCTCCATCCGGTACTTCATCTCGGGATCGGGGCGATCGATGTTGAGCGTCACCGGACGCCCCACCATCATGTTGGTCATCTCTTGGGTCGACGCCTCGTCGGTTTTCATCTCCCCCACGTACTCGCCCTTGCGAAGCACCACCACGCGGTCGCTGATGTCCTTCACCTCGTTGAGCTTGTGGGTGATGATGATGATCGCCTTGCCGTCGTCGCGCATGTTGCGCAGCACCGCAAAGAGCTTGTCGGTCTCCTGCGGCGTGAGCACTGCCGTGGGCTCGTCCAGAATGAGGATCTCGGCCCCGCGGTACAGCACCTTTACGATCTCCACTGTCTGCTTTTGCGAGACGGACATGTCGTAGACCTTTTGCTGCGGGTCCACGTCAAATCCGTATGTCTGGCAGATCTGCTCGATCTTCTTTGCGGCGGCGGCAAGGTCGTAGCCGCCCTTCTCCTTGAGACCCAGCACGATGTTCTCGGTCGCCGTAAACACGTTAACGAGCTTGAAGTGCTGGTGAATCATGCCAATGCCATAGCCAAAGGCATCCTTGGGCGAGGCAATGCTCGCGGGCTTGCCGTCTATCTCTATGTGCCCGCTGTCTGGGAAGTAGATGCCCGACAGCATGTTCATGAGCGTGGTCTTGCCGCTTCCGTTCTCGCCCAAAAGCGCCAAGATCTCGCCGCGGTTGATGTCGAGGCTCACTTTGTAGTTTGCCTGGACGGGTCCAAATGACTTGCTGATGTCGCGCATGGAAATGGCTGGTTGGGTACCCTGCAAAACTCCTCCTCGCTTGCCTCGACCACATCATTACGAGCGAAAAAAGCAAAAACGGGGGACATACCTCACCGAGGCGTGTCCCCCGTTGTTGCGAGATCACGCAAATGCCTGTGACTTAGCCAAAGTTGGTGTCCAGCAGCTTGATGCCGTCGATCTGCAGATCGAAGTATGGAGCCGAACGGAACTCGGACTCGTGGAAGTAGCCGTCAATGATGACCTCGGTGTCGCCTTCCATGTTGGCGTCGCTGTCCACGTCGGCCTTGTACGAGGTGAGTTCCTTACCGTCCACCGTAAAGGTCTTGGTGTCGAACACGTGAAGGGTGCCGGCCTCGAGCTGGCCCTTGACCTCGTCGATCTTCTCCTGGGTGCCCTTGGCGGCAACCTTCTCGTTGAGCTCGGTGAGCTGTACCGATTCGGTCTTGAGCGTGCCGGTGTAGTCGACGGGAATCTCCTTGCCGCCGGTCACGGCATTAATGCAGTCCGTGTAGTACGGAGCCCAGTTGATGCGCGACGACACGATAAACGTGTTGGGGCAGGAGTCGACCGTGCTACCGTTGTAGCTCACGTTGGGAACACCGGCGTTCTCGCAGGCGTTGGGGGCGCCCATGGAGTCGGCGTGCTGGGAGATGAGGACGCAGCCGCTGTTGATGAGCTTGGTGGCACCCTCCTGCTCGAGCGCCTGGTCATACCACGTGCCCGTAAAGGTGACCTCCATGGTGACCTCGGGCACGATGCTCTTGGCACCCAGGAAGAAGGAGGTGTAGCCACTGATTACCTCGGCGTAGGTGAAGGCGCCCACGTAGCCCATCTTGGCCTTGTCGGCGGTGATGGTCCCGGCGTCGATCATCTCCTTGAGCTTGAGGCCGGCGGCGACGCCAGCGAGGAAGCGGCCCTCGTAGATGGCCGCAAAGGCGTTGTGGTAGTTGGGGAGCTTCTCAGTGTGGGCCTTGGTGCCGGTCGCATGGCAGAACTGCACCTCGGGGAACTCCTTGGCGGCCTGGATGATGTAGTCCTCATGGCCAAAGGAGTCGGCAAAGATGAGCTTGCAGCCCGCGTCCACCAGCTCGGCGGCGGCATCGTAGCACTCGTTGCTCTCGGGGATGCCGGTCTTGATGAGGAAGTCGGTGCCCTCCTGCTTGATGCCCGCGTCCTGGCATGCGGTCTTGAAGGCCTTGATGAAGTTGAGGTCGTAGGTGGAGTTCTCGTCGTGCAGGCAGATAAGACCAACCTTGAGGGCCGAGCCATCTCCCGAGCCACCCTCGGTGGAACTTCCACCACAAGCGGCAAGACCCAGCGTGGCGGCACTGCACAGGCCTAGGCCCAAAAAGCCTCGACGGCTCATGGCGATTTTCTCAGCGTAACTCATGTTCTTCCTTTCGTATGGGAACACTTGCTATACCAGCAGATTACGAGCGAAACACTATCTCGCGCTCTGACATGGACTCTATCATGGCCAACGACTCGATGCGCACACCCTGGGCACGCAGCTCGTCTCCGGCTCCGGCAAAGCACTTCTCGATGGCAATGGCAACGCCCACGAGCGTGGCGTTAGCCTGCTCGCACAGGTCCATAAGGCCCCGCAACGCATTGCCCTGGGCCAGGAAGTCGTCAACCACCAGCACGCGGTCGCTCTCCAGCAGGTAGTCCCTGCTCACGACAACGCCGTAGTCCCAGTTGTGGGTGAAGGAGTGCACCTTGGTGGCGTAGATGTCGCCGTCCACGTTGCTCGTGCGATGCTTCTTCGCAAAGAGCACCGGCACGCCCATGGCCAGCCCAACGGCGGCCGCGATGGCGATGCCGCTCGCCTCGATGGTGAGGATCTTGTTTACCCCGCACCCCTCGTACAGGCGCGCGATCTCCTCTCCCATCTGCCTGAGCAGCTCCGTGTCAATGTTTTGGTTGAGGAAGCTGCCAACCTTGAGGATGTCGCCAGACAACACCTTGCCCTCACGAAGGATCATCTCTTCCATCTGCTTCATGCTGCAGCTCCTTGATATAGCGCCATCGACATGGATTTGTGAGTGACGATTGCAGGCACAAGGCCATTGCATGGCTGTGCGATGCGCACACGCCTTGGCACGTGGCTAGGTCTTTGCTTGAGGAGAACCAAAACAGTGAGCTCCCAAGTCGCGTTCTCTTGCCCCGGAGCGCCGTTGCGCAACAAACGCATACGGAGCTATCGGCCAGCGAACCTATAGTATACGCGAGCGGCGCACACAATGGTATGGGCAATGCGCATAAACTTAACAACGTCTTCATTTTTGCCTGAGCTGGCGAGAAGGGTCAAGGCACAAAAGGAACGTGCGCGTCTCTCTTTTGCATAACAGGGGACGGTGGCTTATACTTAAGGCATGGGAGCGAGCAAGGAACAACAGGACCACATCCGGCGCAACATTGGCAGGCGTATTGGCGTGCTGCGCGATGCGCAGGCCATATCGCAGTCCAAGTTTGCCATGATGGTAGGCATGGACCGCTCCTACCTCAACGAAATCGAACACGGTACGCGAAATGTCTCGCTCAGCTATCTGGTGCGCATCGCCCGCGGGTTTGGCATCACGCTCTCCGAGCTGTTTGAGGGCGTGGACGATGTGCCTAGCCAGGCCCGTGAGCTGAGGCAGGCGTGATTGCACGTCCCTGCGCATGCGTGCTGTCCTGTGTGCTGTGCGCCTGTACGCTTACCGGGTGCCTTGCACGCGATTTCGCATCGCCAGCCGGTCCGGCCGAGCCGGTCGAAATGACCACGACGGATGATTCGGTCGAGACGACCGAGAGCGAGGCCACCGGTCCAACAGAGACAACCGAGGACGAGCCAGACGAGTCGTCGGCGCCCACGTCCACGGGGCTTCTGGAAAATCCCCAAGACATCTCGCTTGCTGTGGCCGACGAATACGGCCAGTACTACACGTTTTGGTATGGCGATGAGCAGTTCCTGGCATACCACGAGCCAGACTGCTGGAAGGTGTACGACTCGTACAGAATCACCAACCCGCACGACATCGTCATCATCTGCCAAGCCCTAACCAGCGAGCACGAGGTGCATGGGAGCGACGGAGATTCGGTGCGCACAAGCCAGGACATGGCGCAGGAGTGGCTGCAGCACAACGTCGCCTACGCCCATGCGCCCGAGGGCAGCTCGTGGCGCGAGCGCGCAAAAAACGTCGACCTCGATGCGGATGGACAGAGCAAGGGTCTTATGGAGCTGCTCGAGGAGGAGTCGTCCGACGTCGAGGGGTAGCAACCAGCGCGGTTGCCGCGTTCCTAGAACGCCGCGAATTTGGGCTCATGCACCACGCACAGGTCCTGGCCCGAGGCGGCCTCGCGCATGGCCTGTACAAAGGCGACCTCTGCGCCCGCGCGAAAGGCACTCGTCACCTGCACGTCCTGCCCAAAGATGGTGTCGCAAATCCTGCCGTCGCAGCTGCGCACCATGTGCTCGACCTTGCCATAGGCGGCGTAGGGCACCACGCAGGTGACGGTGGTGACCAAGGTCATCTCAACCAGCCAGCCCTCTTGTTCCGCCATATGCACCGCGGCCTTTGTGGCGGCCTCGTAGGCGCGCTTGAGGCCACCCGGGCCAAGCAACGTGCCGCCAAAGTAGCGCGTGACCACGCAACACACGTTTTGCAGGTCGGCAGCATGCAGGGCCCCAAGCGTTGGCAGACCTCCCGTATGCGAGGGCTCGCCGTCATCCGAGTACCGCTCTCGCCCATCGTCGAGCACCCACGCGGGCACGTTGTGCCGAGCGTCACGATGGCGCGTACGCACCTCGTCCACGAACGCCTGCGCCTCGCGCTCGCTCTCCACGTGCACAAGCTGCGCGATAAAGCGGCTGCGCTTCTCGCTATACTCCCCCACCGCCTCTACCGACGGCGCGAGCGTTTGGTAAGACTGGCTCTGCATGTGCGCCCCCAAATGAGAAAAGGGGCCAAACCCCTTTTCTCAGCCTGCCACAACATGGGAAAAGGGCTTTGGCCCCCTTTTCCCACCCCATGGCTTCCCATTCTACCAAGCCATGGTACAATCGTGTGCGCAAAGTGGGCCAGGCGATCGCGGGGCACGTATGTGCCATGAGGAAAGTCCGGGCTCCATAGGGCAGGAAGCAGGCTAACGGCCTGGCGGGGTAACCCGACGGAAAGCGCCGCAGAAAAGAAGACTCCCGCTGCCCGCCTTGGCGGGTGAGAGAAAAGCTGAAACGGTGGTGTAAGAGACCACCAGCGTCGTGGCGACACGGCGGCTTGGCAAGCCCCTTCCGGAGCAAGCGCGAATAGGAGCGCCATGGTGTGGCCCGCACTGCGCTCGGGTTGCGTGCTCGAGGCCGGCGGCAACGCCGGTCCTAGATAAATGATCGTCCCAGACAGAACCCGGCTTACCGGCCCACTTTGCGCCTCTGTCTTAAGAGTCGTCAACAGCGAGGCTGTACAAAGGGGACAGTCCCCCGAGTACAGCCTCGCTGTTGATGGCCTTACGAAATTCTATATATGGGCCGTACTCAGGGGACAGTCCCCTTTGTGCGGCCCA
This sequence comes from Coriobacteriales bacterium, assembly GCA_030529625.1. Classification (GTDB taxonomy): domain Bacteria; phylum Actinomycetota; class Coriobacteriia; order Coriobacteriales; family Atopobiaceae; genus RUG440. The sequence goes on along the minus strand of JAUMWN010000036.1, from coordinate 108 downwards.
TATGCGCATTAGTCGAGGTCGCTAAAGTCCTCGCCAAAGGCGGAGGCGACGGGAGCGGTGGAAATCGGCTGCGAGACGGCCGTCGCCGCTGCGTCTGCCACTTCCTCA